>JAEESG010000085.1 GCA_016286245.1 Clostridiales bacterium
TTCCTTGAGTATCTGCTCGAGAAGCGGAAGAATATCGTTTATATTCGATACCTTTTTATCGGTTATAAGAATGAGCGCGTCGTCGAGAACAGCTTCCATTTTATCGGTATCTGTTACCATATAAGGAGAGATATATCCTCTGTCGAACTGCATTCCTTCTACGACCTCGCAGAAAGTATCCGCCGACTTTGATTCCTCAACGGTAATTACTCCGTCAGCCGTTACCTTTTCCATTGCGTCGGCGATAAGCTGGCCTATAACCTCGTCTGCCGACGATACCGCGCCTACTCTTGCGATATCGCTTGAGCCGTTTACCTTCTTTGAAATTCCCGCAAGAGATTCAACCGCCTTATTTACGGCTTTGCTTATTCCCTTTTTTAGAATCATCGGGTTTGCGCCCGCGGCAACGTTCTTCATGCCTTCTCTTACGAACGCCTGTGCAAGAAGTATCGCCGTCGTCGTTCCGTCGCCCGCGGCGTCGTTCGTCTTTGTCGCAACTTCTTTTAAGAGCTGTGCGCCCATATTTTCCATGGGATCTTCGAGTTCTATTTCTTTTGCTATCGTAACGCCGTCATTTGTGATGAGCGGCGAACCGTATTTTTTATCGAGAACAACGTTTCTGCCCTTCGGGCCGAGAGTTACCTTTACTGTGTCCGCAACGGCGTCAACGCCTCTTTTAAGCGCGTTTCTCGCGTCTATTCCATATGCAAGTTCCTTTGACATACAAATTCCTCCGATTCAAATTATTTTTCAGTCTTCAACTATTGCCAATATATCGCTCTGTCTTACAACAGAGTATTCAACTCCGTCAATCTTGACTTCCGTTCCCGAGTATTTGCTCGTTATTACTTTATCGCCTTTCTTGACGGTCATTATCACTTCTTTTCCGTCTACCATGCCGCCCGGTCCTACCTCGATTACTTCCGCAATACTCGGTTTTTCCTGCGCTGCGGCGGTAAGAATTATTCCGCTCTTTGTGGTCTCTTCCGCCTCGATTGTCTTAATTACCACTCTGTCTGAAAGAGGTTTGAGTTTCATATTTATTCCTCCTGAATTTTATTTTTAGCACTTGACAAGTCAGAGTGCTAACTGTCATATTGTATTCTATACCCTATCCTTCAAAAAATCAATAGAAAAGCCAAAAATTAATATTTTTTTAACAAATAAATCCAATTTGTTTTTACGTTTTTATCAGTTCTTGAAATACTGATAATAATTGCATTTTATCATACCGTTATAGAGTTTTCTTACCTTGTCTGCTTTCTTACCGTAAAGTTTTTCGAACTCTTCTTCCGAAGTAATAACGTAAATCTGCCACGGAGACAGTTTGGTAAAGTTTTCTCCGATTTTTTTGTAAAGTTCTCTCGCTTCCCGTATAGTGCCGAGTCTTTCGCCGTAAGGCGGATTGCACACAATCGTGGTTCTGACGTCGTCTTTTTCTATTGTCGTCGCGTCTTTTTTGAAAACGCTTATATATTTTTCCATTCCGGCGCGTTTTATGTTTGCTTTTGCGGTTTTGAGCGCATTTTCGTCAATATCCGAGGCAAAAGCGCGAAAATCCGTTTCGCAAATTGCGTCTTTTGCTTCTTCCCTTGCCTGCATCCAGCAGTTTTTATCTATAAATGTGTATTTTTCGGCGCAAAAACTTCTTTTTATTCCGGGAGCCGTATTGGTCATGATGAGCGCTGCCTCGAGCGGTATGGTCCCCGTTCCGCAAAACGGGTCCCAGAGCCTTACGTTTTCTCTGGGGCGCGCGATTTTCACGAGAGCCGCCGCAAGCGTTTCCCTTATATGCGCTTTTCCAACGTCCGCCATAAAGCCTCTTTTATGCAGCGCTTCTCCGCTCGTATCGAGCATTACCGACACTACGTTATCCATAATAAAGAATTCTATCTGATATTTTACTCCCGTTTCCTCAAACCAGTCGGTCTTATAAACGGTTTTGAGCCGTTCAACGACGGCTTTTTTTATTATGCTCTGGCAGTCGGGAATTGAATAAAGTTTTGATTTTATCGAATGTCCCTTTACGGGAAAAGCGTCTTTTCTGCCGATAAAGAACTCCCACTGCACCTTTTTTATACCGTCGAAAAGCTCGGTGAACGTTTCGGCTTCAAATCTTGCAACCTCCACAAGAATTCGCTCCGCCGTGCGTGAAAAAATATTTGCTTTGGCAATTACGTTTTCGTCTCCCGTGAAATATACTCTTCCGTCTATCGTTTTTGTTCTCCTGCCGCCCACAGAATCTATTTCTTCTCCGACGAATTTTTCGAGTCCGAACAGCGTAGTTGCGACAAGGTTAAAATTATGCGGCATATTTACCCCTTTTTATAAATCGTTTCGTATTCTTTGTTTTTGTTTTCGATTTTTTCCTTTACGCTGCCCGAAATTATCATTGCGCTTCCGATTACCATATAAACGATTACGAAAAACAGCGTTATCGCAAGAATCATATACACTTTATTCGTACCGGTTTCCGTCGACCGCATATACGCTTCCGCTCCCGCGCCCGAAACGTACGTAACGTAAAACGCCGCGTACGACAGCGCGAAATGTATAATACGCACGATTATGATATTCACCTTCTTTGCCTTGAGAAAATCTGTTACGGCGAACACTAACGAAATAAGAAGTGAAAAAAGTGCGTTCCAGAGAATTTGTTTGCAGAAAATCACGTTATCCGTATTCTGAGCATATCCGAATACGCCCAAAAACAGCAGCAGTGCCGAAAAGCAAAGCGTAAAAATAAAAATGTATCTCTTTGATTTTTTCAGTATTTTCATAATTTTTTCTCCTGATTTATTTTTGCGACGCACATTCTGTACTCGCCGAAAACGTCCTTGAAAATCTCGGCTTCAAAGCCGTTTTCTTCAAAAATTTGCTTGACTTCTTTTGCCGTGTCATATCCCGTTTCGCATATAATTATTCCGTTTTTCTTTAAATATCTTGCGTATCTTGCGGCAATAATCCGGTAAAAATCAAGGCCGTCTTCCCCGCCGTCGAGTGCGATTTCCGGCTCGTATTTAACTTCCGGCGGCAAACAAGGCATATCCTTTGACTTTATATAAGGCGGGTTTGCGACGATTATATCGGCTTTTCTTTTTGGCACGAATTTCTTTATATCGCACCGTATTATATCCATCCTATCTTCAAGATTATGGTATTTACAGTTTTTTTCGGCGTATTTCAGCGCTTTTGCGGAAATATCTACCGACTGCGCCGACGACTGTTTTACGTTATTGAGCACGGCGACGGAAATACATCCGCTTCCTGTACACAAATCTATAAAATGCCCTCTCGGTTTCAGGCGTTTTATGGTTTCCTGCGCTATAAGCTCGGTTTCCTGTCTCGGTACGAGGCATCCTTTTCCGCAGAATATGCGGAGTCCGTAAAATTCCCATTCTTTACAGATATACTGCAGCGGAATTCTATCCATCCTCATTTTAAGAGTTTCATACAGTTTTTCGAGTTTTTTATCCTCTATCTGCATATTTTTGTTGAGAAGATAACTGTTTTTTGAAATTTTCAGAACGTGTTTTATTATCTGTTCCGCTTCAAAATCGGGGTTTTCGGTGATTTTTGAAAGTTCCTTTTTGCTTTCGGCCTTAAATTCCCGTATCGTCATTTACTTCTTCACCGTCTTTTATTTCTTCAGACTGTTCTTCTTCCGTCAGCTCTTCTTTTGGATATATGTCGGGAAGTGCCGCCTTGAGCGACGCTATCGCAACTTCAATCTGCTTTAAATCGGGCTCTTTCGTCGTTAGTCTTTGTATCCAGAGTCCCGGTGCGGAAACAATTTTCACGAAAAGATTATCGTGCTTGCCGGCGTATCTTATAAACTCGTAGCCTATTCCGACAACAAGCGGCAGAAACAGTATTTTAAGCGGAATTCTGACGTATATCGGCGTATCAATATAAATTACCGACACAAGTATTCCGATTATCATAAGTATAAACAGAAAGCTCGTTCCGCAGCGCGGATGAAAACGGCACTGTTTCTTTACGTTTTCGGGAGTGAGTTCGAGCTCCGATTCATGGCAGAATATCGACTTATGCTCCGCTCCGTGATACTGGAACACCCTTTTCATATCGGGAATGAGCGACACTGCCGCAAGATATACAAGAAAGATGATTATCTTTGAAAAACCGTCGACAAGGCTTTTTACTATTTTAACGTCCGTAAAGCGCGCGACAAAATCGGAAATTACAGCGGGAAGCACGAAAAACAGTCCCACCGAAACGACGATGCCGAGCACTATGCCTATTGCCGACGCGACGTATGCTATGCTCTTTCCGAATTTTTCCCTGAGCCATTTTTCAAATTTAGATTCCTCTTCTTCGATTCCGAGCATATCGGCGGACCTGCTGAGCGTTTTTGTGCTGAGAATGAGCGACTCCACAAAGCCGACGATACCGCGTATAATGGGAAGTCTGAAAAATTTATGCTTTGACGCTATGGTTTTTGCTTCTTCGACCTCGGTTTTTATCTTTCCGTCCGTCTGTCTTACGGAAAGCGCCACGTATTCCTTTGATTTCATCATTACGCCTTCAAGGACTGCCTGACCGCCTACCGTGCCGAGTCTCGGAGATACCGTTTTCTTGTTTTTCATTATATCACCTTTCAATAATAGTTTTCGCAATATGCGGCGAAAAGTTTTGACACCTTCGAATACGTCTTTATACCGTCCGCTTCGCCCTGGATTTTGAGGTACGCGTCGTTTACGGCGTTTGAGACGTCCGCAATTTTATTGTTATCGTATTTTTCAAAAAATTTATTGTACGCAATAAATTCCTTTATTACCCTTTCGTCTGTAAGAAGCGCAATTTCCTTCATATCGTTCGCATCCATATCGTCAAACAGGTATTCGAACATATTCATCGCCGCCGAATATTTCAGGTAATCGTCGCCCGACTCCATGCATGCCAAAAACGCGTAGAAATTCGCTTCGTCCTCCGACGCAACGCCGAGCTGGTGCGCGATTTCGTGCGACGCGGTAAACGCGGATATATAATCGGGGAAATTCGTATTTACGTTTGATTCTCCCGTAAACGGCACGTAAATTCCCGACGTATGCGTATACGTCCATTTTTCCGAAAGCATTACCTTTTTGAGCGACAGGACTTTCGGCATATTTTCAAATATTTTTGAGTATCCCTTATACAGATTTTTATTAAGTATATCATAATCGTACGGCATTACCGAAAAATTATCTTCGTTGAAGTCAATTTTATCGATACACTCGTCTATATAGGAAACAAGGAGTTTTTCGGCGCGAAAAACGCTTTGTGCGTTTACTTTTTCGGTATCGAGTCCGAACTTTTCCTCAACAGACGTCGTTCTGTAACATATTCCGTAATTATTTATAAAGACGAAAATCATAATCATAATTACGGACAGCAGTCCGATGACCGTATTTGCAAGAGTTTTGAGTTTTCTTCTCTTTACGATGATCCTTATTATGAGATACAAAAGTATCGGGATTATAAGCAAAACTGCGATTTCCGCAACGGAAAAGGGAATTTTATGCGTTATAAGTGCAAGAATTTCCCTTGATTTTGCAGAAAAACTGTTTGCATAAACGTTTGCAAAGTATGTGCTGAAATTTGCAACGGCAAGAATTGCCGCCGCATACAGAAACAGCGCCAGTGCAATAAAGAACAGGTATTTTATTTTACTTTTTTTCTTTTCGTTATTCTTTTTCATATTTCGCATAATAATAATCAAAAATCTCCGCGGCAACGCTTGCGGCTCTCGCGCTCTTATATCCGTTTTCAACGACAACCGCAACCGCAATATCGGGGTCCTCGTAAGGCATAAAGCCTACGAAAAGGACCGTATCGCTTCCCTTTGTTACCTGCGCCGTTCCCGTTTTTCCGCCTATATCGTCCTTATAAGGCTTATTCGCAAACACGGTTTTCGCCGTACCGCCTTCGTCGTCGACAACCGATTTCATTCCGGCTTTTATCGTTTCGACGGTGCTTTGCGAAAGAGACGTTTTATTGAGTATTTCGGGTTTGTTTTCCAAAATATGTCTGCCAGTATAGTACTCGTCTATCGACTTTAAAATCGTCGTTTTATATCTGTTTCCGCCGTTTACGGCC
>JAEESG010000086.1 GCA_016286245.1 Clostridiales bacterium
CAATATGATTATATCACAATTTTGAAAAAATGAAATTAAAAGGTTGTTTTTTTACTGTTTCTTTGCGGTATTAACAGAGGAAATTAACATTTTCTTTACTTCAATGCATTTTTCAAGTATTTCTCTATCATCGTAATATCCGCTTTCCACAAGCAGTTCAATCCAATATTCGCTTTCTGCGCATTCTTTTAATGCTATTTGAAGTTTTGCAACAAAATCGGCTTTTCCATGGGCATAAAAGGCCTCTCTGATGTTTGCTCCTATGCTTGTGCCGCTTCGGATAAGCTGATTTGTAATTACACTTTCCTTTTTTTCGCTTTTTACATTATTGCAAACCTTTATAACGTCCAATGCAAATTGTTTTGATTTTACAAGTAACGGACTATCCATACAAATCTCCAAATAATTCGGGCAAAATCGCTTTTTGCGATTTTGTACCTTACTTTTTCATTATTCACTATTACTTATTACTTCAAAATCGGCAAGATTTTTTATGTAAGAGTGAAAAGTTAATAGTGAATAGGTAATAAGTAAAATCGGCAAGTTTCAGAACAATCTTGCCGATTTTTGGCCCGTCCTGCGGGATTCGAACCCACGGCCCTCAGAATCGGAATCTGATACTCTATCCGGGCTGAGCTAAGGACGGATATGCGGCGTTTACGCCGCATTATTCTTCTGTTTCCACGGTTTTTATCTTCTGCTGTTCATACGGTCTGTCGGAATAGTCGGTATCCGCGTTTGCTATCTCGTCAAGCGTATCAAAGCCGTCGGTCATAATTCCGAACGCCGCGTAATCGCCGTCAAGATGCGGTGCGTCCGCGTGCATTACGAAAAACTGCGAGCCTGCGGAATCGGGATTTGCCGAGCGTGCCATGGATATCGTGCCCCTTTTATGCTTTATCGGGTTTTTTACGCCGTTTGACGCAAATTCGCCCTTTATCGTATGTCCGGGACCACCGAAACCCGTGCCCGTCGGGTCGCCGCCCTGTATCATGAAGCCCTTTATCACTCTATGGAATATAAGGCCGTCATAAAAGCCTTCTTTTGCGAGTTTTACGAAGTTTTTCACGGTTATCGGAGCTGCGTTTTCATCGAGTTCAAACGTCATTCTGCCGCCGTTTTCCATTATTATTGATGCTCTCATTTTTACCTCCCGATTTCAAAAAATTGCCGGGATAATTTCATTACCCCGGCAGAATTTTACTTATCCTCGTCTATTTTCAGCGCTTTTTCAAGTACTTTCAAAAGGTCTTCTTCTTCGGAAGTAATATCTTCATCGCCATCCACGCCGTCTACAGCGTCTTTTTCCTCATCATCGTCTTCTTCGCTGTTTCTCAGGCCTGCGAGATATGACGAGAAATTCTCCGTTTCGAGCGTTTCGGCTTTGAGGTCGTTGCCCTGTGCGTCGACGACTCTGATATTTTTATACATATCGATACCGGTTCCCGCGGGAATGAGTTTACCGATAATTACGTTTTCCTTAAGTCCGAGCAGCGGGTCTACCTTACCCTTGATTGCCGCTTCCGTAAGAACTTTCGTGGTTTCCTGGAACGAGGCTGCCGACAGGAACGATTCGGTGGACAGCGACGCCTTTGTGATACCGAACAGTACCGGCGACGATTCGGCAAGCGCGATTCCGGCTTCGCCGTTATCGAGTCTTTCCTGAATCTGCGCGTTCTTTTCCTCGAATTCGTTTACGTCGACGAGCGAGCCGATAAGCATATCCGTGCTTCCGGGATTTTCTACCTTTACTTTTCTCGTCATCTGACGCGAAATTACTTCTATGTGCTTATCGTTTATATCGATACCCTGCAGTCTGTATACCCTCTGAACTTCCTTTATGATATAGTCGTAAACGGCGTTAAGTCCGCTTATTCTCACTATATCCGCGGGAGCTGCGTTTCCTTCGGTAAGGCTCTGCGCCTTTACGACGTAATCGCCGTCCTGTACTACCATTCTCATTCCGAACGGAATTACGTATATCTTTTCTTCTCCCGTAAGCTCGTTTGTGAGTTTTACGTGTCTTGCTTTCTTATCTTCATCAATGGATATCTTTCCGTCAAAGTCCGCAACAACCGACGTCTTCTTCGGGCGTCTTGCTTCGAACAGTTCTTCTACTCTCGGAAGACCCTGCGTGATATCTCCGCCCGCGATACCGCCGTTATGGAACGTTCTCATCGTAAGCTGAGTACCCGGCTCGCCGATTGACTGCGCCGCGATTATACCTACCGCTTCGCCTATATTTACGGGGTTGCCCGACGCAAGGTCGGAGCCGTAGCAATGCACGCATACGCCGTATTTGGAGTGGCAGTTGAGCACCGAGCGGACGTGAACTCTTTCGATTCCCGCCGCAAGTATTTTATCAACCTGCGCCTCGGTAAGCATCGTGTCGTCCTTTGCTATAACCTCTCCCGTCTTGGGATCTACCACGTCATCGATTACGAATCTTCCCGCAAGTCTGTCTGCAAGCGGTTCTATGATTTCGTTATTATCCTTTATCGTCTCAACCCAAAGTCCTACCTTATCGTGGCAGTTATCATCCCTGATAATAACCTCCTGCGATACGTCGACAAGACGTCTTGTTAGGTATCCGGAGTCCGCCGTTCTGAGCGCCGTGTCTGCAAGTCCCTTACGCGCGCCTCTTGCGGCGATGAAGTATTCCAGAATATCCATACCTTCGCGGAAGTTTGCCTTGATAGGCAGTTCAATCGTTTTACCTGACGTGGACGCCATAAGTCCGCGCATGCCGGCGAGCTGTCTTATCTGCTTTATGGAACCTCTGGCTCCGGAGTCCGCCATCATCTTTATCGGGTTGAATTCGTCAAGGTTCTTCTGAAGCGCGTTGGTTACGTCCTTTGTCGCGTCTTCCCAGATCTTTATGACTCTTTCTCTTCTTTCTTCATTGGAAAGAAGTCCGCGTTTATACAGTTTCGATATTACCTCAACCTGCTTTTCGCTGTCGGAGATTATTACCTCTTTCTGCGGAGGAACGGTCATATCGTATACCGATATGGAAATTGAGCCCTTTGTGGAGTACTTATATCCCATATCCTTTATTTTATCAAGCAATTCCGCCGTTTTCGTTATTCCGTTATACTTAATCGAGCGGTCTACTATCTGTCCGAGTTCGTCCTTGGTTACGACGAAATTGATTTCGAGGTCGAGCTCGTTTTCCTCGTTTCTCTCAACAAAATGCAGGTCCTGCGGTATCGGCTCGTTGAATATGAGTCTGCCGAGCGTTGCGTCCACGATTTTGCTCTTTACGGTGCCGTCTTCAAGCGTCTTTGTGCGTCTTACCTTTATGGGCGCGTGGAGTCCGAGTTCGCCTACGGCGTACGCCATCATCGCTTCGTCGAAGTTTCTGAACACCTTGCCCTCTCCGGGTTCGCCGTGCTTTATGAGCGTCAGGTAATACGAGCCGAGCACCATATCCTGAGAAGGAACGGTTACCGCGTGTCCGTTTACGGGCTTAAGCAGGTTATTCGCCGAGAGCATAAGGAATCTTGCCTCGCTCTGCGCTTCCGCCGAAAGCGGTACGTGTACCGGCATCTGGTCGCCGTCGAAGTCGGCGTTGAACGCCGTACATACGAGCGGATGAAGTCTTATTGCGCGTCCTTCGACAAGTATCGGCTCAAACGCCTGAATTGACAGTCTGTGGAGCGTAGGCGCGCGGTTGAGGAGCACGGGGTGGTCCTTGATTACGTGTTCGAGCGCGTCCCAAACTTCGGGGCTTACTCTTTCAACCTTTTTCTTTGCGTCCTTGATATTGGAGGATTTTCCCGTCTCGACAAGTCTCTTCATTACGAACGGTTTGAACAGTTCGAGAGCCATTTCCTTCGGAAGACCGCACTGGTATATCTTAAGGTCGGGTCCTACGACGATAACCGAACGTCCGGAATAGTCGACGCGTTTTCCGAGAAGGTTCTGACGGAATCTTCCCTGCTTACCTCTGAGCATTTCGGACAGAGATTTGAGCGGTCTGTTATTGGGACCGGTTACGGCGCGTCCGCGTCTGCCGTTGTCTATAAGTGCGTCAACGGCTTCCTGAAGCATTCTCTTTTCGTTTCTTATGATGATTTCGGGAGCGTGAAGCTCTATCATCTTTTTAAGTCTGTTATTTCTGTTTATAACCCTTCTGTAAAGGTCGTTTAAGTCGCTCGTTGCAAATCTGCCGCCGTCAAGCTGAACGAGCGGTCTTATATCCGGCGGAATTACGGGAATTACGTCGAGAATCATCCATTCGGGCTTATTTCCCGAAACCTTGAACGCCTCTACGACTTCGAGCCTCTTTATGAGTCTTACTCTCTTCTGTCCGACAGCCGTTTCAAGTTCCGCTTTGAGTTCCTCCGACAGTTTTTCGCAATCTATCTCGCAAAGCAGTTCCTTTATCGCTTCGGCGCCCATTCCTACGCGGAATTCGTCCCCGTAAAGCTCATATTTCTGGTTATATTCCTGCTCGGTGAGAAGCTGCATCTTTTCAAGACCCGTCGCTTCGCCCGGATCTATTACTATATACTGTGCAAAATACAGAACTTTTTCAAGAAGTCTCGGCGACACGTCGAGAAGCAGTCCCATCTTTGACGGAATCGCTCTGAAATACCAGATATGAGACACGGGGCACGCAAGCTCTATGTGTCCCATTCTCTCTCTGCGCACCTTATTCGTGGTGATTTCAACGTGGCACTTTTCGCAGACTTTGCCCTTATAGCGCACTCTCTTATATTTTCCGCAGTGGCATTCCCAGTCCTTCTGCGGACCGAATATACGCTCGCAGTAAAGTCCGTCTTTTTCGGGCTTTAACGTTCTGTAGTTTATCGTTTCGGGTTTTTTAACCTCGCCGTGAGACCAGCTGCGGATCTTTTCGGGAGATGCAAGTCCGATTTTTATAGCGGCAAATTCGTTATTATCGTTTTGTATCATTATCTTATACACTGCTCCTTTTTTATCTTTTTACGAGCATTAAAATTCGTTTTCGTCGAAATCAACGTCTTTTTCATCATACTTTTCTTCGAATTCATCGTCGAAATCGTCTTCGTCCTCGTCGTCCTCAATCGGATTTCCGTCTTCGTCCTGCATGATGAAATCGTCGTCGAGCTTCGTCATAACGCTTTCGCCAAGGTCGTCGGCAACGATATTTCTTACTCCTTCAAGCTCTTCTTCGCTGCTTTCTTTAAGTGAAATTTCGTTTCCGTCCTTATCCAGCACTTTTATGTCAAGCGCAAGCGACTGAAGTTCGCGAACCATTACCTTGAACGATTCCGGAACTCCCGGCGTCGGGATATTCTGTCCCTTTACTATCGATTCGTAAGCCTTTACGCGTCCCACAACGTCGTCGGATTTTACAGTCAGGATTTCCTGCAGAGTATATGCCGCGCCGTATGCTTCAAGCGCCCATACTTCCATTTCTCCGAAACGCTGTCCGCCGAACTGCGCTTTTCCGCCGAGCGGCTGCTGCGTTACGAGTGAATATGGGCCGGTTGAACGGGCGTGGATCTTATCGTCAACCAGGTGGTGAAGCTTCAGATAATGCATGTAGCCGATCGTAACCGGTGAATCAAACATTTCTCCGGAGCGTCCGTCACGCAGCTGGACTTTACCGTCACGGGAGATCGGCACACCGCGCCAGAAATTCCTGTGATCCAGATGAGATCCGAGGTACTTCATGACGTCAGCACTGATCTGATCTTTGTACTTCTTCTTGAAATCATCCCATTCGCTGTTGACATAGTCGTTGGCCATCTCAAGAGCGTCCATGATGTCGTCCTCGTCGGCGCCGTCAAAGATCGGGGTCGCGATCTTAAAGCCGAGAGCGCGCGCTGCCAGAGACAGGTGAATCTCGAGCACCTGCCCGATATTCATACGGGACGGCACGCCGAGCGGGTTAAGCACGATATCAAGCGGGCGTCCGTTCGGCAGGAACGGCATATCCTCGATCGGGAGGACACGTGAAACGACACCCTTGTTACCGTGACGTCCGGCCATCTTATCGCCGACAGAGATCTTTCTCTTCTGCGCGATGTAGATGCGTACAGACTGGT
>JAEESG010000087.1 GCA_016286245.1 Clostridiales bacterium
TAATGTTTCAGCTCTCTTTGGGTTCCTTTCTCTCCCCTGAGAGAAAGGAACAAAGAAATCGTTTTTCTTGTTCTTTTCCTACGAGGGTAAAGAACAAAGAATCATTTTTTTCGAAAAAACTCCACATTTTTTCTGTGTTCGCACAAAATATCATCAACACAATAATAAACGTTTCAGTTCTCTTTGGCTGCTTTCTCTCCCATGAGAGAAAGCAACAAGAAAAAAGAATAAAAAACAAAAAACCCGATATAAATCGGGTTTTATTTGTGATATTTTTCTCCGTTAATGATGCAAAACGAGCGGTAAATCTGTTCGGAAAGCATGACGGCGGCAAGCGAATGCGCAAACGTCATTTTTGAAAGCGAAACGCGCGCATTGCACTCCTTTTTGAGACTTTCGTCAAGCCCGAACGAGCTTCCGATAATAAAAGCGACGTCGGAAAATCCGCTGTTTGCGGCATTTTCAAAAATGCGGGCAAAATTTTCGGAAGAAAACTGCTCCCCCTCGACGCACATCGCAACACTGTATGCGCCTTTCGGAACGGCGCCGAGAATTTTTGCTTTTTCCTTTGCAAGCGCGCTTTTTATTTCGTTTTCGGACGGATTCTGAGGCAGAAATTCGGGTTTTAAGCATTTTTCATTAAAACGGCAGAAACGGGCGAGCCTTTTTGCGTATTCGTCCTTTGCGTCCCTGAAAAATGCTTCTTCCCGCGCTCCGAGATATATAAGCGTTACGTTCAGCATTTGATTTTCTCCGATTCTTTTTTTTGGATATATACATTATATAATGTTTTTAACCATTTTTCAATCATAATATTGAAAGGAGACAAAAATAATAATGTAAATACAGGTTTTGGAGATAATGAATACCAAATGCGCCGCAATTTGAGAAAAAAGGGGCGCCGAAAGCGCAAAAACGGCATAAAAAAGCCGCACGCGTGCGTAATTTCCAATATTTTTGTAATGACAAAATACGTCCCTGCGGATTATAATAGTAACGTAACCATATACGCGGCAAAGCGCAAAGAAAAGCCGTAATTACCAAGAGAAAGACGTGGCATGAATGGAACTGATTATGGTCAACTCCGTAAAACTTAAAATTATACTTTCTCCGAAAGATATGCAGGAAATGGAGATAACGAACGAAACGCTCGATTATTCCTGCGAAAAGACGAAAAAGGCGTTCAGAACTATTCTGGAACGCGCAAAGCTTGAAACGGGATTCGATATAAAGCACGACAGGGTTTACGTGCAGGTGTTTCCGTCGGTTGACGGAGGCTGCGAAATGTTTCTTACCAAAAGAGGACAACTGCTTCCGGAGCCGAAAAAGGAAGGTACATATTTCAGAAAGAAATACAGACTCGTTTCGGATTACGAAAGCGAACAAAAGGCGTATATTGCCGAAAGCGAAGAACTCGACGATATTATAAATCTGTGCATAAGAATGAAAACGGAGGGCTTTTCGGGAAAATCGGCGCTGTATTTTCTTGACGGAAAATACTATCTTTTAACCGATTTTTCGAAAAAACTCCCGAGCTTCGTCATGCAGCAGAGCTGTGAGGAGGACGTATACAGATTTTCCTTCATGAGCGATTACGCGGATATGCATTTTGCGGAAAAACTGCCGATTGCATGCATCGCCGAGAGGGGTAAGCTTATACTTGCCGAAAAAGCGGTGGAAACCGTCTACGAAAATTTTACGCGCGCTTGACTTGAAGCGTATTTTGAGATATAATCATTGTTGAAATAACGTTTTCAGAGGTTAAAAATGTCGGAAAAAGCGTGGAAAGAACTGGAAGAAAAATGTATTCTCTGCAAAAACTGCAAGCTATGCGAGACAAAGACGAATACCGTTTTCGGGACGGGAGATAAAAACGCAAACGTCATGTTCGTCGGCGAGGCTCCGGGGGAGCAGGAGGACCTGCAGGGAGAGCCGTTTGTCGGCGCGTCGGGGAAACTGCTCGATAAATACCTTACCGTAATAGATATGCCCCGGCAAAGCGTGTATATCGCAAATATCCTCAAATGCCGCCCGCCGCATAACAGAGACCCGCTTCCCGAGGAAGAGGACGCGTGTATAGAGCATTTGAGACAACAGCTGAAACTCGTTGACCCGAAAATAATCGTGTGTTTGGGCAGAGTGGCGGCAAAGCGCATTATAAAGCCCGATTTCAAGATAACGGCGGAGCACGGAAAATGGTTTGAAAAGGGGAAATACCTGATGTGCGCGGTTTATCACCCGTCGGCTCTGCTTCGCGACCTTTCAAAAAGGAAGGAAATGCTTTCCGATATGTTTGAAATAAAGAAAAAAGCGGATGAATTAAATAAATAAAAAAGCGGCAGATTATCTGCCGCTTTTTTGTAAGGAAATACGTTTATAACTGACTTTTATGACATGACTTGCTCATCGGACATGATGAACAACCGCATCCGCAGGAGGATTTACCGCGCTTTTTGTCTTTGAGCATCTTTATTGAAATGGCCGTAACAATAAGGATAAGCAAAAGGGATATAATAATGGTGGACGCGTTTGAAACAATCCATTCAATCATAAAAATCACTCCTTGTCAAAGGTTATTTTACCGTAAGAACGCTTGCTTCCCTGTATTTTTTGAAGAAAAGCATGTAAATCGCGGCGGCAAGCACAGCTATTGCAAATATAAGACCGATTACGCTTAAATTACCGGTGAACGCGCTTCCGAACTGGTTAATCATAAACGCTGCCGCATACGCAAAGCCGCATTGATAAAGTACCGCAAACCACGTCCATTTTGCGCTGTTCATCTCGCGCTTGATGGCGCCTATCGCCGCAAAGCACGGCGCGCAAAGCAGGTTGAATACCAGGAACGAAAAGCCCGTAATGCCAGTGAACGATTCGGCAATGGAAGCGTATATGCCGTTTTCTCCGCCGCCGTAAATTACGCCCATCGTGCCGACAATGTTTTCTTTTGCGATAAGGCCTGTAATTGACGCGACAACAGACTGCCAGTTGCCCCAGCCGAGCGGAGCGAACAGCCATGCGACAGCACTTCCGATAATCGCGAGAATCGAGGAGTTGATTTCCTCTTCCTCAAGCATGCGGAACGCACCGTCCGCAAAGCCGAATCTCGTTGTGAACCATACGAGAATGGTTGCGAGCAGGATGATTGTTCCGGCCTTCTTGATGAACGACCAGCCGCGCTCCCACATTGAACGCAGAACGTTTGAAAGCGTCGGCATGTGGTATGCGGGAAGCTCCATAACGAACGGCGCCGGGTCGCCCTCAAACATTTTCGTCTTTTTAAGTATGATACCCGAAATAATTATTGCCGCCATTCCGATAAAGTACGCGCTTACCGAAACGAGAGCCGAGCCGCCGAACAAAGCGCCCGAAATCATCGCGATAAAAGGAAGCTTCGCACTGCACGGAATGAAGGTCGTCGTCATTATCGTCATGCGGCGGTCGCGCTCGTTTTCAATGGTACGCGACGCCATGATGCCGGGAACTCCGCAGCCCGTGCCGACAAGCATGGGTATGAAGGATTTTCCGGAAAGACCGAATCTGCGAAAGATTCTGTCGAGGATAAACGCGATACGCGCCATGTATCCGCACGCTTCAAGAAACGCAAGAAGCAGGAATAAAACGAGCATCTGCGGAACAAAGCCTAAAACGGCGCCCACGCCTGCGATTATACCGTCAAGGATTAAGCCTTTGAGCCACGGCGCGCAGTTTACCGCGTCAAGTCCGTTTTCAACAAGAACGGGGATGCTCGGTACCCAGACTCCGTAATTTGCAGGGTCCGGTTCTTCGCCGCCGTACTTTTCGTAAACCGGCAACGCGCTTTGCAGGTCTTCATAAGTATATTCAACCGTCTCGGTCGCGAGTGTTTCCTCGTCTTCAAGCTCGTATTCGGCAACGTCGCTTTCTTTGATGCCGCCCGCCGCTTCCTTTATATCATCGACGGTCGTGTCCTCGTCAATTCCGAAAAACGCGTCTATAACGTTTGAAGCGTCCGTGTATTCTCCGGCGCTCTCCTCATAAGCGGACGAGCCGATTCCGAAAAGGTGGAAACCGTCCCCGAAAAGCCCGTCGTTTGCCCAGTCGGTAAGCTTCGTGCCGGGAGCGTCGGGAGCCATCGCTATAAAGTAAACAAGGAACATTATTATTGCAAAAATCGGAAGTCCCAGAAAGCGGTTGGTAACCACGCGGTCTATTTTGTCCGATATAGAGGTCTTTCCGACGTTCTTTTTCTTGTAGCACGATTTAATAATCGAGGCTATGTATACGTAACGCTCGTTGGTAATGATGCTTTCGGCGTCGTCGTCAAGCTCTTTCTCGGCGTTTTTGATGTCTTCCTCGATGTGCTTTGCAACGTCGGACGGAATGTTTAATTTTTCAAGCACTTTTTCGTCGCGCTCGAATATCTTTATCGCATACCATCTTTGCTTTTCCTCGGGCATCGAGTGTAAAACCGCTTCCTCAATGTGCGCTATCGCGTGTTCGACAACGCCCGAAAAACCGTGCTTCGGAACGGTTTTCGTGCTTTTCGCGGCGTCAAGTGCTTCTTCCGCGGCTTTCATCACGTTTTCGCCTTTGAGCGCCGAAATTTCCACAACCTTGCATCCCAGAACCTCTGACAGACGCGGAACATTGATTACGTCGCCGTTTTTGCGGACGACGTCCATCATGTTGACGGCAACCACAACCGGAATGCCCAGCTCTGTCAGCTGAGTCGTAAGATAAAGGTTTCGCTCGAGGTTTGAGCCGTCGACAATGTTTAAAATCGCGTCGGGCTTTTCGTCGATAAGGTAATTTCTCGCAACGACTTCCTCGAGAGTGTAGGGAGAGAGGGAATAAATTCCCGGAAGGTCGGTTATTATAACGTCGTCATGCTTCTTGAGCCGTCCCTCTTTTTTCTCAACGGTAACGCCGGGCCAGTTTCCGACAAACTGGTTAGACCCCGTGAGCGCGTTGAATAAAGTCGTTTTTCCGCTGTTAGGGTTGCCCGCAAGGGCAATTTTGATTTCCATATTGTTTCCTCCTTTGTTACCCTAAGGTAACTCAATGTGTAAATAAAATAGGGAAAAATCCCCAAACAAAAAAGTTATTCAACTTCGATCATTCCCGCGTCGGCTTTGCGAAGGCTGAGCTCGTAGGCGCGCACGGTGATTTCGACGGGGTCTCCGAGGGGAGCGACCTTGCGCACGTAAATTTCGGTGCCTCTCGTAATGCCCATATCCATAATTCTGCGCTTTACCGCGCCTTCTCCGTGGAGCTTTACGACCTTTACGGTTTCTCCGATTTTTGCGTCTTTCAATGTTTTCATGGCAGATTCTCCTTAAATCATTATTTTTTGAGCCGTTTCCTTACTTATTGCGACTCTTGATTCTTTAACGCTGACGATAAGATTGCCTCCCGTTTCGGCAATGATTTTTACGGCTGCACCCGCAACAAAGCCGAGATTTTCGAGGTGCCGGCGCAGTTCAGGCTTTCCGCCGACTCTTTTTATAATGTTTTCTTCTCCTTTCGGAGCAAACATAAGCGGCATCATTTTATACCTTCTTTCAGAAAACGCGGTTAGCTTATGCTAACTTTCACCTATATTATAGTTAGCATATGCGAACTTGTCAAGAGGTTTTTGAAAAAATATTAATTTTCCCTAAAAATAAATGCGGGATAATAAGGGGTTTTGTGAAAAATTTATAATAAGAAAGCCGGGTACCCGAAAATAACGGTCAGTTAATTCAGAAATGGTGTATA
>JAEESG010000088.1 GCA_016286245.1 Clostridiales bacterium
ATAAATATCGATGCGGAAGGCTCTGACATGAAGGCGCTTTACGGTTTGCAAAAAACAGTCAAAAAGTTTGCTCCCGTAATATCCTGCGCGGTATATCACAGAAACGAGGACATGTTTTCCATTCCGTTATATCTTGCAGGTTTATATGATAATTTCGAAATGTATATAAGGCACTTCCCTTACGTTCCTGCGTGGGATACAAACGTGTATATAAAAAATAAAGACTGAAAGGCTTAACATTTATGAAAACTTTTCTTGAAGCCGGAAAAATCATAAACAAAAGAGGACTGTCGGGCGAGCTTAAAGTCGACAGTTACTGCGACACGCCTCAGGCATTCTGCTCCTTTGAGCGTTTTTTTCTTGACGGCAAAGGAGAAAACGAAATAAAAGTTATTTCCTCAAAAGTATACAACGGCTACGTTTATCTGAAGCTTGAAGGTATAAACAGCGCGTCTGACGCCGAAAAATACAAAAACAGAATTTTATACATCAACAGAAACGACATGCAGCTCGACGAGGACAGATACTTCATAGACGATATTATAGGACTTGACGTCATAAACGCCGACGACGGCACGGTATACGGAAAGCTTACCGAGGTTTTCAACAGGGGCGCGTCGGACATTTATACCGTTAAAAACGGTGATAAAGAATATCTTATTCCAGCCGTAAGTGAAATAGTAATAAAAATAGACGTCAACAAGGGCATATTTATCCGCCCGATTCCCGGGCTTATCGACAACGCCGAGGAGATTCACTGATGAAATTCAGAATTTTAACCCTTTTTCCCGAAGCAATAAAGCCGTATCTCGATTCAAGCATAATAGGCAGAGCGCAGACTTCCGGCATTATTAACATCGAATATTACAACATAAGAGACTATTCCGCCGACAAGCACAAACGCGTCGACGACACTCCATACGGCGGCGGATACGGTATGGTTATGACGCCGCAGCCGTTATACGACTGCTTTAACGCTGCAAAAAAAGACCTTTTCGGTAAAACCCTGAGTATTTACATGTCGCCGCAGGGAAAGTTATTCAATCACGAAACGGCGGCAAAATTAAAGGAATACGAAAATCTCATTCTTCTTGCCGGACACTATGAGGGCGTTGACAAGCGCGTCCTTGACGAATTTATCGACGAAGAAATATCCGTCGGTGATTACGTTCTTTCGGGCGGTGAGCTACCCTGCGCAATCGTTGTGGACGCGGTATCCCGTCTTATCGACGGAGTTCTGCCGGACAGCGAATGTTATGAAAATGAAAGTATAGCAAGCGGACTTCTTGAATATCCTCAATATACAAAACCCGCAGATTACGAAGGCAGGTCCGTTCCCGAAGTTTTACGGAACGGCAACCATTCGCAGATAAAAAAATGGCAAAGGCAAACGTCGCTCAAAACCACGCTTCTTAACAGGCCGGATTTACTGAAAACGGCAAAGCTTACGCGCGACGACATATTATATCTTGAATATTTAAAAAAAAGCAAATAAGGCGGTGAAAAAGATATGCGTGCAAATTCCTCCGAATCACAACAGAATAAGACAGGGGTATTTTCATATCTTTTTGCATTGCTGTCCCGTATTTTCGGCAGCAATTCGGCTTTTGCGCGCTTCTTTAACTCGGAGAAAATATCTTTGATGTGGAAAAACAGTCTGATTTATTCGCTTTTCTCAAAAATACAGTCATACAACGGCAGTTTTCTGAAATTCAAGCTTAACGTCGCACGTCTTTCCGAAAACAGTCCGATACTTAACTTTTTTGAACGTATTACAACGCGTATTTTATCGGCAAATCTTACTTCATTCGGAGTTTTCGGAATTTTTCATGCGGGAATCATAATAAGCGCTTACATTGCGAACAGAACATTTTCGATTTCCTCGCTTTTGCTTTCAAACACGTTCATATACGCGTCGGTTATACTTATAGTCTCCGTTATACTTTTGCCGTTCAGGTCAAGAAGTTTACTCGGCTGTATTTACGGCAGCAAGCTTGCGTCATACGTATTTTTCGACATACTTTCGGTAAACAAAATACAGTTAAAGGCAAAGCCTCTTAACACTTCCGCGGAATTTATGATTCTGGGCTTGCTTTCAGGAGTATTTGCCTATGCGGTATCTCCGAAAATATTTATATTGTGCGTTATCGCTTTGGTTATTCTCTCACTTATTCTTTCAAAGCCGGAAAACGGAATTATTCTTGCATGCCTGTCAATTGCGTTTCTCGGTACACCCGAGCTTATGTTCATTTTTGCGTCAACCGTTCTTTCCCATTTTTCAAAAATAATCAGAGGAAAGCGCTCGCTTAACATAAACGTTTACTCGGCAATCATACTTCTTCTGGGCCTTGTTTTCTTTGTAAATTCATTTTCCGCATTCGGAAGTTTTACGGTGAAATATGCTCTTATGATACTTAACGCCGTCTTTTTCTCGGTATCGGTTACAATGCTGATTTCGTCGACGTCCTTTGTAAGCAAATGCATAAAAGCCTTGTGCGTTTCGGGATTTATTTCGGCGGTTGCGATTTTGCTATCCAAATATCCCGCTTTTTCCGATATCTTTTCAATATATACGCCTAAACCGGTATTGAATTTTATAAAAAATATTTCCGTAAACAAAAGTTTTCTTGTTGCAATTCTGATTGCGGTGCTTCCCGTTATTCTTGCTCAATACCGCAATAAAAAAGCGTTCGGAGCATTTATGTGCATAATAGCTTTATCTCTTGCTCTCGGTTTTTCATCCTCATACAGCGCGATATTTTCGCTTATACTTGCATTTATTATCATTACTGCCATTCTTTACTACAAAATCAGCCCGTTTATAATTATTATTTTAACCGCAGCGTATTATTTTCTCAGATTTATTCAGATAATTCCCGCATTGCGCTTTAATTTCATTGCAAAATCAAACAGCATATACGATGCCGTATTCGCATTTCTCGGACATTTCTGGTTTACGGGATCGGGCGTGGGCTACAACGCGGTCGCAGATGCCGCGAAATACGCAAATTTGAGCGCTATTCCCGCAGACAGCGCAATTACAAGTACGTTTGCCTATCTCAATATGATAATCGGCGTTCCGCTCGCTGCGATTACGGTTATTTTTACGGTATATCTCATAACAAAACCGCTCTCGTACGCCTTAAACAAGAAAACGGATTACGACGCCAAGCTGAAATGCTTATCCCTCGCAACCTCCACACTCTCTCTTATAATTTATTCTCATTTCTGCAATTTTCTGCTTTCCCTAAATTCCGTAATGCTCCTGACGCTTGTACTTCTGCTATGTGTTACGGAATTTAAGAACGCAAAGGAAGAATCCATTTCCGCGGACTATTACCGCAGTATTGTATAAAAAAGGAGCAATTCCATGAAAAACACCAAAACAAACGTAAAATTCAACATAATCGACTTGCTTATCGTCATTGTTGTGATTATCTGTCTTGTCTTTGCCGTGAACGTTCTGAAAAACAGGTTTTCAAGGCAGGCTTCTTACAATACGGACGTTACTTTGAAAATTACCGGCGTTACCTCCGACGACATTCAGACTCTTGTTCTCGGTCAAAAAATATATCTGCCCGAACTTGCGCAAAGCTTTGGAACGGTTAAAAAAATACTTGCGGACAGCCACAAGGAATACATATACAACGATGAAAAAGCAAGATTTACCGAAACGGAATTTGCCGATTTATACGACGTTTATCTCACTCTTTCGGTAAACTGCTCAAAAAGAAACGGCAGATATTACAAAGACACATTTGAAATTTCGTCAAACATACACATAAAACCCGATTTTTCATTTAATTACGACAACGCGGTTATCTACGACGTTGCGGAAAGCACAGGTGATGCAAGTGAATCCGAAAAATAAATTCAACATTATCGACGCTGTTATAATTATAGTAATTTTACTGCTTGCGGCAACCTTCATTTATCGGTTTGCAAAGCTTCAGAACGCCGGAAACGAATTCACCGAAGCAAAAATAAGCTACACGCTTACCGTAAACAAAATCGACGCGGATTTTGCAGGCAAAATTAAAAATGGCGACACAATTTACGTCCGTGGGCTTCAATACGGCGCCGGAACGGTAAAATCGGTAAAATCAGCATATTATTCCGAAAACGTGTACTTACCCGACGGGACCTCCGAAAAGCACATTAATCCCGAGTTCAAGACCGTGGTAATAGAGGTTGAAACAGACGCGCGTCTGTCCGAAAACGAGTTCTGTATTACTTCCGAAAACTTTGCGATGTACATCGGAAAAGAAATCGGCTGCTCCAACGGAAACGTCGCTTTCAACGCGGTAGTTACCGCGTTTTCGGCAGAATAAAACATTTTGCTCCATATTTTACCAAAATGTTAAAATTCTTTGATTTATATTGAAAAATACCGATACTTTTGCTATAATGATAAAAATAAAACAATTGTACACATACTGAAAGGGAAGATTATATGTTATCCAAAGAAGTAGTTGTTAAGAATATTGAAGGTCTGCACGCAAGACCTGCAACACTTTTTATACAAAAAGCTAATACGTTCAAAAGCTCCGTTTGGATTGAAAACGGCGACAGAAGGGCAAACGCAAAAAGCTTACTCGGCGTCTTATCTCTCGGTATTTCAATGGATATAAAAATAACCATTACCGCTGACGGACCGGACGAAGAAACTGCTGTAAACGAGCTTGCCGCGCTGATTACCACGGGTCTTTCAAAATAATCTGACATTAATCTTTTATTTTAAAAGGAGTATCGTATTACGCATACTCCTTTTTGTAATTCTTTTATTTGCGGGGTGTAGTTTTGCCTAATTCAAAAATTGAAGAAAAACTCTCGGTTTTATCCCACTCTCCCGGCGTATATCTTATGAAAAACTCCGACGGAAAAATAATTTACGTCGGCAAGTCAAAATGCCTTAAAAACAGAGTTTCAAGTTATTTTCAGTCTCCCGACAGACTAAATATAAAAACGCGCAAGCTTGTAAACAATATAGATGATTTTGAAACGATTATAACGAATACCGAAACGGAAGCCTTTATTCTGGAAAATGAGCTTATTAAAAAGCACATGCCGAAATATAATATAAAATTAAAGGATTCCAAATCGTATCCATATATCAAAATCATTAACACAAACTACCCCGTTCTTGCAGTATGCCACACAAGGCGAAACGACGGCAAATATTTCGGACCGTACCCTTCTTCCGCCGCGGCAAAAGATATTGTATCCACAATAAACAAAATATTCAGGCTGCCTACCTGCAATAAATCTTTCAGATACGGCAAAAGCGTCTGCCGTCCATGCCTCAATTACCACATTTCTCAATGCTCAGCTCCGTGCACGGGGAAAATCACGGAAGAAGAATACAAAGAATCGTTTTCCGAAATTGAGATGATTCTTAAAGGCAACTACAAGGAAGCCGAAAAATCTTTGAACGACAAAATGTTAAAGGCATCCGATGATTTGCGCTTTGAGGCCGCCGCAAAATTAAGAGACAGCATAAATAATCTTAAAATATTATCTCAAAAGCAGAAAATCAAGTCCTCCCCCGACGTTCAAAAGGATATTTTCGGCTTTTACGAAACGGATCTGCACGCGGCTGTCGCGATACTCAACATAAGGAACGGCGCGGTTATCGAAAAAGACGTAATTCACATGAATTCTTTCGAAATTACCGATACGGAAGCGCTTTTTGACCTCGTTCTGCGTTACTACGACAATCCCGACACGA
>JAEESG010000011.1 GCA_016286245.1 Clostridiales bacterium
GAAAGCGACTATATTTCCGCTTATATCGATTATCGGAAACATTATTCTGTTTCTGAACATATCGAACGGCTTGCCTGTTTTCTTTGAGATTCCGCAAAGGAAGTTTTCACTTATTTCCTGCGGTGTAAAGCCCTTTGAAACGAGTATATCCGTGAGATTGTCAAACGAATTGAGTGCGTATCCGAGTCCGAAATGAATTCTCGTTGCGGCGCTTATTTTTCTTTCGTCAAGATAACTCCGTGCGGCCGCACCATCGAGCGAATTGAGGTTACTGTAAAAAACCCTTGCCGCAATTTTATTCATTTCAAAGCATTTTTCCCTCGTGAGTGCGCTTTTCGGTTTTCCGTACCCCGTATAGTCGTCTGCGGGAACGGTCATTCCGCATTTATCGGCGAGAAACTGTATCGCGTCCCTGTATTCGAGGTTTTCCATTTTCATAATAAAAGTTATTACGTCCCCGCCGGCAGAACAGCCGAAACAATGAAAATTGTCGCTGAACACCGTAAAGGAAGGCGTGCGCTCGGAATGAAACGGACAAAGTCCCACAAGATTACTGCCCGCGCGTTTTAAGTCGACGTATCTCGATATAACCGTTTCGATAGGGTTTCTGCTTTTCAGTTCCGCAATAAAACTGCTTGGAAACGGCATTTTCTCACTCCTTTATTTATTCCAGTTTTTCGGTATGAACAGGTTTTCAAACGTCAGAACCGCGTATCTGTCGCTCATGCATGCAAGATAATCGCATATCGCCCTGTCCGCCGAACAGTTTTCACCTATATTCTTTCTGTACTCCTCGGGAATTTTCTCTTTATTGCCGTTGAAATATTCGTAAAGCTTATTGAGCATTGCCTCGGCTTTTACTTCTTCGCTTTTGGCAACCGGATTGAAATAGACGTTTTCAAACATAAACTCCCGCAGCTGCATTGTTGCCTCGCTTATATCGGAATACATCTCGATTTTTGAAAAGCCGTTCTTAAAATTCTCCTTAGTCTTGTATATCAGCGCTTTTACCATGGTATCTATGCGCTCGCCGTGCGTTTCGCCGAGCACGTCCTTGAGGTATTTCGGAATATCGTCGTTTTTCAGGACTCCCGCGCGTATAGCGTCGTCTATATCGTGGTTTATGTAAGCGATTTTATCGGCAAATTTAATGATTTTGCCCTCGTTCGTATCCGCTTCGACAGAGCCTGTATGGCAGACTATGGCGTTTCTGACTTCATACGTGAGATTGAGTCCTTTTCCGTCGTGTTCCAACACGTCGACAACCCGAAGACTCTGTTCATTATGTTTGAATCCGTCCGCGCAAAGTTCGTTAAGCACCCGTTCGCCTGCGTGTCCGAACGGCGTATGTCCGAGGTCGTGTCCGAGCGCCGCCGCTTCCGTTAAATCTTCATTGAGGCAAAGCGCGCGTGCAACGGTTCTCGCAATCTGCGACACCTCAAGCGTATGCGTAAGTCTCGTTCTGTAATGGTCGCCCTCCGGCGAAAGAAAGCACTGCGTTTTATGCATAAGGCGTCTGAAAGACTTTGAGTGTATAATTCTGTCCCTATCCCTCATGAACGGCGTTCTCATATCGTTTTCGTCGATATTTTCAAGCTTCATTCTTCCCTTCGTGGCGTTTGAAAGCACCGCGAAAGGCGACAAATAGGACCTTTCAAAACCGTAGTAGTTCTTCATTATCTCTGTCATAACACTGCCCCTTTTTCCATATATTATATTATACGCAAAAAAAGTCGAAAACACTTTTTTTATTTTTATTAAATTATATATTTTCTATATTTACCGATTTCCTTATCTGTAACAAGCGCCCGGAGAAGAGTTCCGTTTTCGCTGTATTCCGTGCTTTCGACAAGTGCGTTTTTATACAAATAGTTTACTGCTGCGGAATCGTCGAACGGTATCAGCATTTTTACCCTTTTTTTAGACGCCGAAAGCACCGTATCGATTAATTCAAGCAGTTTATCAACGCCCGTTCCCGTCGAAGCCGAAATATTTACGCCGTAAGTGCCGTCGGGCAGCATATCTGTGAATTCCTGATTCGCAAGATCGGTCTTATTGAAAACGTAAACCGTCGGTTTGCCCGCCGCACCCAGCTCAAGCAGCGTTTTTTCGGTAACGCCGAGTTTGTTTTTCGCGTCCTCGTCGGATATATCTATAACAATAAGCAGCGCG
Organism: Clostridiales bacterium; assembly: GCA_016286245.1. Classification (GTDB taxonomy): domain Bacteria; phylum Bacillota; class Clostridia; order Oscillospirales; family CAG-382; genus UMGS882. Next base: position 2,173 of record JAEESG010000011.1, read on the forward strand.
TCGGCATATACTACTTCGTCGAGTGTTGATTTGAACGCTTCCACAAGGCCGTGAGGAAGATTATTTATAAAGCCTACCGTATCGGTGAGAAGTATTTCCCTCGAGGACGGAAGCGTAAGCTTTCTTACCGTGGTATCGAGCGTTGCGAAAAGCTTATCCTCGGCAAGTATTCCCGCATTTGTAAGGTAATTTAAAAGCGTTGATTTTCCAGCGTTTGTATAGCCCGTTATCGCAACGGTGGGTATTCCGGATTTCTGTCTTTTGGCGCGCTTTACCGCCCTTTCTTTTTCAAGCTTTGAAAGTTCGTTTTTCAGTGCGAGAATTCTTCTCTGTATATGTCTTCTGTCCGTTTCAAGCTTCGTTTCTCCGGGGCCTCTTGCGCCGATGCTTCCGCTCGTGCCGCCCTGCCTTGACAGTTGTATTCCTCTGCCGGTAAGTCTCGGGGAGGTATATTTAAGCTGTGCGATTTCAACCTGGAGTTTTCCTTCTCCGGTTAAAGCGTGCTTTGCAAAAATATCGAGTATGAGCATGGTTCTGTCTATTACCTTTACTTCCATGCCTTCGTACATATTCAGCGCGTCCTCTAAGTTCTTTATCTGCGACGGAGTCAGCTCCCCGTCGACAATCACGAGCGATATACCTTTATCAAAACAGAATTTTCCCGCCTCGTTCGCCTTGCCTTCTCCAATATACGTTGCGGCGTCCGGGCTTTTTCTGCACTGAGTCATAAAGAAGCACTTTGCAAAGTTTTCGTCATCATCCACCGACGTTTCGGCAAGTTTTTTCAGTTCTTCAACGGATTTCAAACACTCTTTTTCTTTGGACGCGTCGTCGTAAACGGACAAAAGAAGAATATTAACGGGTGTTTTAACGTCGTTCTCCGCCGTATAATTCAAATTCGGATTCATTTTCTCCTCCGTGGGCAATTTATAATTTTCAGGGGTGAAAGTTATGCATTTATTATTTTCGGAACTGCAAAACAAAGAAGTCATAAGTATCAACGACTGTAAAAAACTTGGGTTTATAAGCGACGTTTTAATAGATACCGACTGCGGAAAAATCATTTCGGTAACCGTAAAGGACTGCGGCGGAATTTTCCAGGGAAAAGCGCAGGAAGTGCACGTTTTCTGGGAAAACATACGCAAAATCGGCGAAGAAATCATCTTCGTGGACGCGGTCTGTATTCCGCAGCTTGCACCCGAAAAAGAAAAAAGAAAGTTCCTGTTTTAAATTTGTCCCGGCAAAAGCCGGGACAAATTTTTATACTGACGTTATTTTATTTGCGTAGTCGGTGTTATAAGCGAGTTTATACTTATCTGCTTTTCTCTTTTCAAAAAAGTTAAGCGCAACCTGCTCGAAAAGTGCGTATGAAAGCACGTCTTCGTCCTGCTCGATATACTGCGCGATTTCGCCCTTCAATTTTTCAAGCTCGGGCTTGATATTATCCGCCGGTCTGCAATTTATCGGCTTTTCGTCTCCGATAATTTTCTTTCTGAATTCGTCGGATATAGGCATGGGCGTTTTTCCGTATTCGCCTCTCACAAGTCCCTTGAATTCCTTTGTTACAATTTTATATCTTTCACCGGAAATCACGTTCATTACCGCCTGCGTGCCCACAATCTGCGACGACGGCGTTACGAGCGGCGGATATCCTACGTCTTCGCGCACTCTCGGCACCTCTTCAAGCACTTCGGAAAGTTTATCCGACTTATTTGCGTTTTTAAGCTGGGACACGAGGTTTGAGAGCATTCCGCCGGGAACCTGGTATCTGAGCGCGTTTACGTCGACCTTCAAGACTTTGGGGTCCAAAAGTCCTTCTTTAAGATATTTTGTCCTCAATTCGTCAACCATTTTTGACGGTTTATCGAGCTTTTCAAGCGAAAGTCCCGTATCGTGCGGCGTTCCCGCAAACGTTGCGACAATCGTCTCCGTCGGCGGCTGAGAAGTTCCCATTGCAAGCGGAGAAAGCGCGGTATCGACGATATCGACGCCCGCTTCGACGGCTTTAAGCAGCGTCATTGACGCAAGTCCCGACGTATAGTGCGTATGAAGCTGAACGGGCACCTTTACCGTCTCTTTGAGCGCCTTTACGAGTTCGTATGCGTCGTAAGGCTTTAGCAGTCCCGCCATATCCTTTATGCATATCGAGTCGGCGCCCATTTCCTCAAGTTGTTTTGCGTACTTTGCGAAATATTCGGTCGTATAAACGGGTCCCGTCGTATAGCTCATTGCCGCCTGAACGTGGCCGCCCTCTTTTTTTGTCGCATTAATTGCGGTTTTAAGGTTTCTCGGGTCGTTGAGCGCGTCAAAAATACGAATTATATCAATGCCGTTTGCAATTGATTTCTGCACGAAATATTCCACGACGTCGTCTGCGTAATGGCGGTACCCGAGGATATTCTGGCCTCTGAAAAGCATTTGAAGCTTTGAGTTTGTTATATGCTTTTTTATTATTCTGAGTCTTTCCCACGGGTCTTCGTTCAGAAATCTTAAGCATGCGTCAAACGTCGCGCCGCCCCACACTTCCATGGAATAATATCCGACGTCGTTCAGATAATCGAGTATCGGGAGCATATCTTTCGTTGACATGCGCGTTGCGATAAGAGACTGATGAGAATCTCTGAGTACCGTCTCCGTTATTTTTAACTGCGACATAAAAATTTATCCTTTCTTAATATGAAAAAATTATCTTGCGAAAAGTGCGAGGAACACGCCCGCCGCAACGGCGGAGCCGATTACTCCCGCAACGTTGGGACCCATTGCGTGCATAAGAAGGAAATTTGAAGGATTTGCCTTCTGTCCCACCGTCTGCGACACTCTTGCCGCCATGGGAACGGCGGAAACGCCCGCATAGCCTATAAGGGGATTTACCTTTCCTTTTGTAAGAACTCACATCAGTTTTCCTATCATAAGTCCGCCGAAAGTTGCGAAAGCAAAAGCAACAAGTCCGAGAGTTATTATTTTTATGGTGTCAAACGCAAGAAAACTCTTTGCGTCGGCGGTAACGCCGACAGACACGCCGAGAAAAATCGTAACTATGTTGCAAAGCTCGTTCTGCGCTGTTTTTGAGAGTCTTTCCGTTACTCCGCACACGGTAAACAGATTTCCGAGCATGAGAAAGCCGATAAGGGGCGCCGCGTCGGGCAGTATGAGCGATACAACCGCCGTTACCGCTATCGGGAAAATGATTTTTTCGGTTTTGGACACCGTTCTCAAATTTTCCATCTTTATCGAGCGCTCTTTTTTGGTCGTGCAGAGCTTCATAATCGGCGGCTGAATAATCGGAATAAGCGCCATATACGAATAGGCGGCAACCGCTATCGCGCCGAGAAGTTCGGGGGCAAGCATCTTTCCGACAAGTATCGCCGTAGGTCCGTCGGCGCCTCCGATAATGCCTATCGCCGCCGCCTGCATCGGCGAAAAACCAAGGCACAGTGCGCCCAAGAACGCAACGTATATGCCGAACTGCGCTCCCGCGCCCAAAATCAGCGTTTTGGGATTTGCGATAAGCGGTGTAAAGTCGGTCATTGCGCCTACGGCAAGGAAGATGAGCGACGGATATATTCCGAGCTTGACTCCAAGATACAGAAAGTCCATAAGACCGCCGTTTGCAACAATATTTGCAATATCAATATGGAAATTCGGGTCATTGCTTATAAACAGTTCCTTATGAAACAGCTCGCAGCCGGGAAGGTTGGCAAGAAGCATGCCGAACGCTATCGGAAGCAGCAGAAGCGGCTCATATTCCTTTGCAATCGCAAAATATATAAGTATCCCGACAATAAGATACATTATTATCGTTTTGTAAAACTCGGGGTTGAACGAGGAAACACTGTCGCTTATACTGTACAGCATTTTATATATGCCCGTCGTTTCCCACAGGTTCATAAGATTTTCAAGCATAAAAAACCTCCGGATAACGAGTATGGATTATTCTATCGTGAAAAGCGTTTCCCCCGCGTTTACGGAAGAGCCCTTCTGCACCGAAACCGACGTGATTTTTCCGTCGCACGGCGCAACTATATCGTTTTCCATTTTCATCGCTTCGATAACGCACAGAACGTCTCCCGCCCTTACCGTATCTCCGTTTTTTGCGGAAATGCTTAAAACCGTTCCGTTAAGAGGTGCGTCAACGCGCGTTCCGCTTCCGAGCTGCGCTTTAGGTGCTGCGGGAGCAGCCTTCGGCGCCGAAAACTCCTCTTTTTTCGGTTCGGGTGCGCTTACTGCCGCCGTTTCGCCGATTTCTTCCACTGTTACGTCATATATTTTTCCGTTTACGTTTACGCTGTACCTTTTTGCCATTTTTATTCTCCTTATCTTCGGATTTTACCGAGTTAAATTACTTTCTTTTTTTGAATGAAACCACTTTAAAACCGGACGGGCTTTCGCCTTTTGCGGTGCGGAAGCTTGCAATCGCCGCGGTAATCGCCGCGACTATTCCTTCCTCGTCGAAATCCTCTTTTGTTACGGAAAGCGCGGTTTGAGCATTTTCGGGTTTATTGTTTTTCTTTCTTTTTTCGGGAATCGTATAGAAAAACACCTTAAGAAGAGATACGAATCCCCACAGCAATGCGAGTATGAAAAACACCGTCGCGAAGCCGAAAACAGACCTTGACAAACCGAACGAAAAAGCGTCGCCGACCGAATCGAACGGCACGGAAAAATCCTCCGTACTCAGCATTATAAACATTTCCGCCATAAATTCACCGCCTGTCAAAGATTTACAAATTCATTTTTCATCGACAGCATTTCAAGCGCCGACGCTACTTTTGCGCGGACAAGCGCGTAAGGGATTATATCGTCCGCGGCTCCCGCGTTTGCGGCAAGAAGCGGCGTCGACATATAGAGTTCCCACTCGCTCTCGAGTTCTTTTCTTTTTTCGATGGGTGCGTTTTCTCCGTAAAGCCTTTCGCTCCACAGCATCGCAACCGCGGACGGCGGAGTGAGTACGCCTATTTTCGCGCCTTCAAGCGCGTACACGACGTCCGCCCCGAGCGCTTTTGAGCCCATTACCGTAAACGCGCTGCCATACGCTTCGCCTATATTTACCGTAACGAGCGGAATTTTTGCCTTCGCATAAACGCTTGCCAAAGCGGAAACGCTTTCAGATGCCGGCTTGCCTTTCGCCTCGCATTCGTCGTTAAAGCCGTTCGTCGCAACAAGCGTAAGCACGGGCAGTCCGAAAGAATCGCACAGTTTTATGAACCTTGCGGCCTTTCCTGCGCCTCCCGCGCATATCATTCCTTTATTTTCGGAGGGATTGTTTGCAACAATGCCGCAGGGTATTCCGTTTATCGCCGCAAAAGCTGTAATCATTGCCTTTGCGTGTTCGCACTGCAGTTCCTTATATATTCCCGCGTCGGCAAGGGCTTTTATGATATCGTGTGCGTCAAATTCGGGATTTGCCGAAATTTCCGCAATTTCGGGAGTTTCTCTGTTTGCGTTGTCTTTTTCGCCGAAATACACGTTTCTGTCAAGTTTATTAGACGGCAGAAACGAAAGAATCCGTTTTACGCGTTCAACCGCGTCATTTTCGTCTTTCGCCGTGTCCGAAACGTACCCTTTTTTCGCGTTAAAATCCGCGCTTCCGATATTTTCCTTTGCGCCCGCGCTTTTAAGCACGTTTACGGGTGAAAGTGAAAACTGCGCGCGCTCTGTCATAACGCATACGTCAGCCATTGAAGCAATAAGTGCGTTTGCGCCGCACGCTTCGCCGAAAATTATCGCAATCTGCGGTACAATGCCTTTTAATTTTGCCGAAGCTCTCATAACCTTTCCGTATCCTAAAAGAACGTCTATTCCCTCGGCGATTTTCGCGCCTATCGAATCGAACATCGAAATCACGGGTGCTCCGTTTTTCCTTGCAAGCTCGTAAAGATTTACGATTTTATCCGACGCGGCTTTCGAAAAAGCGCCGTTTATTCTCGAAACGTCCTGCGCATACGCGAAAACGAGCCGTCCGTCAATCGCTCCGTATCCGCAAACCACGCCTTCGTACTTTGAAGTATCGGAAAGTCCGGTATTCTCTGCGCACGCCTTTATATACGCGCCGTTTTCGACGAAAGTCCCCTCGTCAAACAATATATTCATAAGCTCATAAGCCGTCTTTTTACCGCTTTTATGAGCATTTTCCGTTTCGGATTTTTCAGAAAGCATTTCTTTAGCTTTTTCAAGCATTTCGCTTCTTTTTTTCAAATCCATATTACCGCCTCCTTAAAAAATTCTACCATTCTCCCCCATTATATAAAGATTATACACCGAAAAACGAATTATTTCAATAGTCTGCTTCGAAAAATCGACTGAAATTTTGTAAACAAACAATTAATTGTATTATTTTAAATTTTTATTTGCGTTTTTTAATCTAAAAAAAGGAAAAAATGTAATATTTTACATAATATTAATAAAAAAACTTCAAAAAATTTGTAATTTCCTTTAACTTACTATATACTTTTCAATAATATTGTGATATAATTAACACTGTCCGAAATTATATTCATTTTAAGGAGGAAATTTTAATGGCCAACACAATTTCAACGATTCCTTTCAAGGGAACCGCCGAACAGGCAGCACTTCTTGATAAAGTAATTGCTGAACAAAAAGGAAAAGCCGGCTGTCTTATTCCGGTTCTTCAAAAAGCTCAGGAAATATACGGATATCTTCCTGTAGAAGTTGAAGAAAAAATCGCCGAGGGACTTGACGTTTCTCTCGAAAAAATTTACGAGGTAGTTACCTTCTACGCTCAGTTCGCTCTTAACCCCAAAGGAAAATACAACGTTTCCGTTTGTCTCGGAACGGCTTGCTACGTTAAGGGCTCGGGCAAAGTATTTGACAAACTCAAAGAGGTTCTCGGCATTGACGAGGGCGGATGTACTTCCGACGGCATCTTCTCGCTTGAAACCTGCCGCTGTGTAGGCGCATGCGGACTTGCGCCCGTTATGATGATCAACGACGACGTTTACGGCAGACTTGTTCCGAACGACGTTGCGGGAATTCTTGAAAAATACAAGAACTGATAAAACTCATGTTTTTGATATATTTCTCCGCTTCTCTTCCCTTCAAATCGCGGATTTGCGGCGGAAAACAGTAAATTAAGGAAGGAAATACATATTATGAAATCATTGGCTGAAATTGCAGAAATCAGAAACACAATGAAAGACAAGGTTTCTCCTGCCGAAGGTTCAAACACTATGCGTATCGTTGTAGGTATGGCAACCTGCGGAATCGCGGCAGGCGCCCGTCCCGTTCTCGAAACTCTTGTCAGCGAAATAGAAGCAAAAGGACTTTCCGCAGCCGTAAGCGTTAAACAGACAGGCTGTATCGGTATCTGTCAGTTTGAACCGGTTGTTGAAATCTATCAGGGCGGAAAAGAAAAGGTTACTTACGTTAAAATGACTCCCGACAAGGCTAAAAGAGTCGTTGAAGAACACGTTGTCGGCGGAAAACCCATTGCCGAATTCACGCTTCAGGAAGGCGAAGCCGTAAATGAAAAGCCCGTTTCACTCACCGAAACAAGGTTTTACAGAAACCAGAAGCGTGTTGCTTTGAGAAACTGCGGCGTTATCAATCCCGAAGACATCGACGAATACATTGCGACAGACGGTTATGCCGCACTCGCAAAAGTTCTCAACGAAATGACGCCCGAGGAAGTTATAAGCACCGTTCTTGCTTCCGGTCTTCGCGGACGCGGCGGCGCGGGCTTCCCGACAGGTAAAAAGTGGGAACTCGCAAGAACGCTCGTTCAGGACGGCGGACAGAAATACGTTTGCTGCAACGCCGACGAAGGCGACCCCGGTGCATTCATGGACCGTTCGGTTCTTGAAGGCGACCCGCATGCAATTCTTGAAGCTATGGCGATAGCGGGATATGCTATCGGCGCTTCTCAGGGATACATTTACGTTCGTGCCGAATATCCTACAGCAGTTTACCGTCTTAACATTGCGATAGATCAGGCAAGAAAATACGGTCTTCTCGGCAAAAACATATTCGGAACGAATTTTGATTTTGACATCGAACTCAGACTCGGCGCAGGCGCTTTCGTGTGCGGTGAGGAAACGGCGCTCATGACTTCTATCGAAGGCAAGCGCGGTGAACCCCGTCCGCGTCCTCCTTTCCCTGCTGTCAAGGGTCTTTTCGGACGTCCGACAATTTTGAACAACGTTGAAACTTACGCCAACATTCCTCAGATTATTCTCAAAGGTGCCGACTGGTTTGCATCAATGGGTACCGAGAAGAGCAAAGGTACGAAAGTATTTGCTCTCGGCGGAAAAATCAATCACACGGGACTTGTTGAAATTCCCATGGGCACGCCTCTTCGCGAAATCATCGAAGAAATCGGCGGCGGTATCCCCGGCGGAAAGAAATTCAAGGCAGCTCAGACGGGCGGCCCGTCAGGCGGATGCATTCCCGCTTCACTCACAGACACGCCCATCGACTATGACAACCTTATCGCCATAGGCTCCATGATGGGTTCGGGCGGACTTATAGTTATGGACGAAGACAACTGTATGGTTGACATCGCAAAGTTCTTCCTTCAGTTCACGGTTGACGAATCATGCGGTAAATGTACGCCCTGCCGCGTAGGTACAAAGCGTCTTTACGAAATTCTCGAAAAGATTACGAGCGGAAAAGGCGAACTTTCCGACATTGACAAGCTCGAAGAGCTCTGCATGTACATCAAGCAGAATGCGCTCTGCGGTCTCGGTCAGACGGCTCCGAACCCCGTTCTTTCTACGCTTCGTTATTTCAAAGATGAATATATCGCGCATATCGTTGACAAGAAGTGTCCCGCAGGCGTATGCAAAGACCTGCTCACATACAAGATTATCGCAGACAAGTGCAAAGGCTGTACGAAATGTAAGAGAAACTGCCCTGTCGGCGCAATCAGCGGTGAAGTTAAACAGCCTCACGTTATTGATCCCGACAAGTGCATAAAGTGCGGCGTATGTATGAGCAACTGCAGCTTCGGCGCTATTGTCAAAGAATAAGGAGGAAATCGGTATGGATATGATAAATGTTATTATAGACGGCAAAGAATACAGCGTCCGCAAAGGCGCAACCATTCTTGAAGCCTGCAGAAGCGTCGGAATACACATTCCCACACTCTGCTATCTGAAAGATATAAATGAAATCGGTGCTTGCCGTATTTGCGTTGTTGAAGTCAAGGGCGCAAAAAGCCTTGTTGCCGCTTGCGTTTACCCCATTGACAGAGACGGAACGGAAATACTCACTCACAGCCCCGAGGTTCTCAAGTCCAGAAAGCTTACTCTCCAGCTCCTCCTCTCGACGCACGACAAGAAATGTCTGTCCTGCGTAAAGAGCGGACAGTGCGAGTTCCAGCAATTATGTAAAGAATACGGCGTTGACGACGAAAACAAATTCGAAGGTATTGCCGTTAAGTACGAAAAAGATACCTCTATGCCCCACCTCATCAGAGACAACAACAAGTGCGTACTTTGCAGACGCTGCGTTGCGGCATGCGACAAGAATCAGGGTGTTGCCGTTATCGGTGCAAACGAAAGAGGTTTCATAACCCACATAGGCTCGGCGTTTGAACTCAAGCTCAACGAAGTTGCTTGTATTGCCTGCGGTCAGTGTATCACCGTATGTCCTACGGGCGCGCTCACCGAAGTTGACGACACTCAGAAGGTTTGGGACGCTCTCAACGACCCGTCAAAGCACGTTGTCGTTCACGCGGCGCCTTCCATCCGCGCAACTCTCGGCGAAGAATTCGGTCTTCCCATCGGAACGCTGGTTACCGGCAAAATGGTTGCGGCTTTAAGAAGACTCGGTTTTGAAAAGGTATTCGACACCAACTTCACGGCAGACCTTACGATTATGGAAGAAGCAAACGAGCTTCTTGAAAGAATCAAGAACGGCGGAACGCTTCCGATGATTACGTCGTGCTCGCCCGGCTGGGTTAAGTTCTGCGAACACTATTATCCCGACCTCATTCCCAACCTTTCGACGTGCAAATCGCCTCAGCAGATGATGGGTGCGGTTATAAAGACGTACTATGCGGAAAAGATGGGACTTGATCCCAAGGATATGTTTGTGGTAAGCGTTATGCCTTGTACCGCAAAGAAATTTGAAATAGGCCGCGATGATCAGGCGGCTGCGGGCGTTCCCGATACTGACGTATCCATAACGACCCGTGAGCTTGCAAGAATGATCAAGCGTGCAGGTATAGATTTCAACCGGCTTCCCGATGAAGAATTCGATTCTCCCATGGGACTCGGCTCGGGTGCAGGCACGATATTCGGCGCAACGGGCGGCGTTATGGAAGCGGCTCTTCGTACGGCGGTTGCAACTCTTACGGGCAAGAATCCCGAAAAGCTCGAATTTGAAGGCGTAAGAGGAACACAGGGCATCAAGGAAGCTTCCTACAACGTTGCGGGCGTTGACGTAAAGGTTGCCGTTGCGTCGGGAACCGCAAACGCAAAGAAACTGCTCGACATGGTTAAGAGCGGCGAAAAGGACTACACCTTCATCGAAATCATGGGTTGTCCCGGCGGATGCGTAAACGGCGGCGGTCAGCCGTTCCAGCCCGCGTCGGTTCGCAACTTCGTTGATCTCAAGGCTCTGCGTGCAGCGGCTCTCTACAAGGATGACGAAAATCTTCCCGTTCGTCTCTCGCATGAAAACGAAGACATCAAGACGATTTACAGGGAATATTTCGGAACACCCGGCAGTGAAAAAGCTCATCACGCTTTGCACACTTCCTACGTTGCAAGAAAAAAACTCAACGTAAATAAATAATTTCGCATTGCAAAATTACGGCGCGGTCTTTCGACCGCGCCGTTTTCTTTTTTCAATTTTCCGGAAAATCCGATTCTATGATAAATTCTATGGGTTTTGCTATATTTTCGATGCAGACGAACGCAAAATCGAAAATATAGCAGTCGTCCGTTTCGCTGCAAGTGCTTGTTCTTTCGATTATTTCCGCATTTTCAAGTTCGATTTCGGTTTTCCTTGCGATTTCCGCCGTCGCGCTTTCGTTTGCCTGCTCGAAAGATACGGTTTCCTCCTTGAAAGAATATTCCTTATACACTTCCCTTATTATATAAAAAGGAAGTTTGAATCTTCCGAAAAGCTCCGCCCTTTTCTGCGTTTTATCCATATCATATTCTTTCATATTTATTATGCTCAGTTTCAGGGGGAGCGTTTTTCCGAGAATTTTAATATACGAGTCGGTTATTTTCTTTCCGGTATAATATTTTTCTTGTTTTACTTTCGGAATTTTTACGGTATAGTTATGTACCGTCGTCGCCCACACGTTTCCGCGCGCAGACCTCAAGACCTTTCCGCTCTTTCTTGAATCGACGAATGATGAAATGAGCAGTTCGCCCTTTGAAACGATGTCATTTTTATTTACCTCGCTTTTTCCGTCAACGGCGTCCACCCTGAAAATGATGCCGTCGCATTTGGCGACTATATTATAGTTTTTGCCTTTATCGGTCTGCAAACGCGCCTTTTTCGTTTCGTCGACCTCAACGTGCGCCACGGTTCCGTCAAAATTCACGGAAATCCATGAAATTCTGTTTTCAGCGATAAGAAAGCTGTTATATATTTTTTCGAGAGCGCTTCTGTCCTTTATTTTACCTTCCGCAATTCCAAGATACGAAAGCGTCCTTTCTATATCCTCCTTCGGAACGTCTTTATTGCCCTCGACGCGTATTTCCCATATAAAAAGCGATGAGATTGCAATCAGCGCCGCTGCGCAAAGCGCGCCGAAATAAAGACCCGCTCTTTTTTTATATTTTTCAAAAATAAAGGGAAATCCGCTTCTTTTTATTATTTCAAAATCAACGTTTTTGCTTTTTATAAGAGAAACGGTCTTTTCTTCGTCTTTCGGATAAATCTTAAATTTCATTCGGCTTTCGGCGGTTTTCGTTATATCAAAAACCGAAATACCGCACGTCCGAAGCAGATTCAGCACGTTTTCGGGAATTTCGCAAAAAACTTCGATACAAACTCTTCCGTAGATGAATTCTGTTATTTCAATCACCCTAAACTATTCAAAAGTTATTTTTTCAAGATATCCGCTCACCGAAACGTTTTTATTTTCGAGAAATTTTATTTTCAGTTTTTTGCCGCATATGCAGACCAGCATATCCGACGTCCTGATTTTTGATATATTTTCATCATGATATTCGATTTTTTTCGCGTTTTCAACAATTATTTCCCTGTCGGAGAAAATCTGTATCATGGGTGATTTTATAGTAACGTCGAGCGGAAATCCGCATTTGTCCGATATATTCTTTAATGCTTTTTTTGTTATATGTTTACTCATTTTTCCTCCGGATTATTCTTATTTCAGAATTATATTATCATAAGAACAATAATATGTACTGGTGATAATATGAAAAAAATATATGACGCGCTGTCTCTTGCCCTTATACTGTTTTCCGCCTTCCTTTGTGTGTTTTTTCCGTCGGTAATATCGGAAATCGTATACGAATCTCTTATTTTATGCGGAAAAATAATCATTCCTTCACTGTTTTTTTATATGCTTACGGCAAAAATTTTTTCCAAAACCGACGTTATCAGCCGTGCGGGGCATTTTATTCCGAAATTTTTACGCGGCGCTCTGAATTTGAACTCAAATCTTTTCGGCTGCCTTATTTTCGGGCTTATCGCAGGTTTTCCGAACGGCGCCGTCGCGTGCGGAGAAACGTACAAAAAAGGGTTATGCTCCAAAAGCGATGCGGAATATGCCGTTTCTCTGTGCAGTTTTCCCTCCCTTTCCTTTTTATGCCTTGTAGCAGGCAAAAGAGTACTCGGCGGAATCAAAGGCGGTATTATATTATATGCCTGCGCGATTATCGCCGTTTTTGTATTGAGTATTATTTTTAAGCCTTATGAAAAAGCGCTTGATATACCCTTTACAAGCAAAAAAACCAATTTTTTTGAAATAACCGTAACGTCGGTTAAGGAAAGCGCCGAAAATATGATTTCCATTTGTGCGTTTATCATTGCTTTCAGTGTTATTTCAGGGCTTATTCTTTATTTTCTGCCGGGCGCCGGTATTTTTTTATCATCCTTTATTAAAGGCATATTTGAAATGATGTCGGGCATAATATCCGCAAAAGACGTATCATTTCCGCAAAACTACGTTATTTTATCCTTTTTTTCGGGATTTTCGGGTATTTGCGTAATCTTTCAGGTATCATACGTTTGCTCATTATACGGGTTGTCTGCAAAAAAATTTATTTATTCGCGTTTAATTTGCGCTTTTCTTATGCCCGTGGCAGCCGTTTTACTGCTTTTGCTTTTGCCGCGCTTTTTTATTCAGTCATAATCCATTTTATTATTGCTTTTTGCGCAAAATATGATATAATATATATAATTGATATATATAAGGAGAGGATATCCGTGAAAAAATTCAGACTTCCCGACGACGCAGAAGCTTGCTGTGAATATTGCGAATACTCTACTCATATTGAAGCGCTTGGAGAAACCCTTTGCAAACACAAAAACACTTTAAGGAAGGTTGACGGCAGCGACGTTTGCAGGCATTTCTCTTTCAACATTTTCTCTTACAAGCCCAAGTCCGCAAAAGCGCCGAAATCTTTTGATTTCACAAAAATTTAGCCTTTTTGGACGACGTACATAAAAAGGGAGTGATTTTATGAGCGCCTCATCAAAAAGAAAAGACTTTTTCCTAAGAAAATTTTTCAGATTGTTCTTTCAGAACCACCTGATGCAGTCGGCGGCTGAAATGGCTTTTTTCTGCATTTTTGCCTTTTTCCCTCTGCTGATGGTTCTGCACGCTTCTTTTTCGATTGCCCTCGTCGACGTACAGCTGGACCTGCCCTTTCTGCAGAACCTGCTTCCAAAAGAAATCGTAAATCTGCTTGACTCGTATATAAATCAGATTCAGGGAAACAGCGACGTATCCTTCCTGATACTCGGCGGATTTCTTACCATTTACACGCTTACAAACTTTATGAGATCCACAAAAAGATCCATCAGAAACATATATCACTCCCACGGCTACGGCTTTGCGCTTGCAGAATGGATTGTTTCCCTTATTTTCGCGCTGCTCTTTTTGGTGCTGTTTATTATTCTTCTCATACTCCTTATCATGAGCGGACAGATATTGGGTATTATAGAGTCGCTTTTCCCGTGGCTTAACATAAGCATATTAAAATCCGTTTTCAGATATATATTTACGGGAATAGTCGTTTATACGATAATCACGCTCTTTTATCTATGGATTCCCAACATTCCCGTAAGACTTCAGGATATATTCCCCGGAACGCTGTTTACGTCCGTATTCTGGGTTTTTATTTCCTTCATTTTCGCGTTCTATATGAACAATTTTGCGCATTATTCAATTATTTACGGCTCAATCGGAGCGTTTATAATGCTTCTTTTATGGATATACATCTCATGCATTATAATCCTTTCGGGCGCGCTTATAAATTATACAATATATGCAAAAAAGCAAAGGAATGATAACGTCAATGTCGATAAAAAATGATATGAAAACAGCGCTTGAAGAGCTTTTTTCAGGTGCGGATACCGAAGGAAAGATACTTGTTGTCGGATGTTCGACAAGTGAAATTCTCGGCAAAAAAATAGGAACGTCAGGCGACGTATCGCCTGCCGAGGAAGTTTTCTCGGCTCTTTTTGAAGAAACTTCAAAAAGAAAGATGTTCCTTGCATGCCAATGCTGCGAGCACCTAAACCGTGCGCTTGTCATTGAAAGAGCGTGCCTTGAAAAATTCGGGCTTACCGAGGTTATGGCGGTTCCTCACGAACACGCGGGCGGAAGCTTTGCGACGACCGCATACAGAAATTTCAAGAACCCGTGTCTTGCGGAAGAAATTTCCGCCGATTTCGGTATCGACATCGGCTCGACTCTCGTGGGCATGCACTTAAAAAGAGTTGCGGTTCCCGTCAGGGTTTCAATTAAAAAAATCGGGGAAGCAAATATAGTTCTTGCAAAAACAAGACCGAAATATATCGGCGGCCCGAGAGCAAAATACAATTAATTATCAGGAGAACACTATGTCAGAAAAACTTAAAGCCGGAATTATCGGCGCTACCGGAATGGTAGGACAAAGATTCGTAACTTTACTCGCAAATCACCCCATGTTTGAAATTTCCGTTCTCGCCGCAAGCAGCAGGTCGGCTGGCAAAAAATACTCGGACGCCGTAAGCGGAAAATGGAAAATGAATACCGATATTCCGGAAAACGTACGCGATATGGTGGTATACGACGCGTCGCATGTTGAAGAGGTTTCTTCCATGTGCGATTTTACGTTTTGCGCGGTCGACATGAAAAAGGATGAGATAAAGGCGCTTGAAGAAGCCTACGCAAAGGCGGAAACGCCCGTCGTTTCCAACAACTCGGCAAACAGATGGACAGACGACGTGCCCATGGTTATTCCCGAAATAAATCCCGAACATATTGAAATAATAAATGCGCAGAGAGCGCGCCTCGGTACAAAAAGAGGTTTTATAGCGGTAAAGCCCAACTGTTCCATACAGAGCTACTGTCCTCTTCTCACTCCTTTGAGAAAATTCGGAATAAAAGAGGTTGTCGTTTGCACGTATCAGGCAATTTCCGGCGCGGGCAAAACGTTTAAAGAATGGCCCGAAATGGTTGACAACGTAATTCCCTTTATCGGCGGCGAGGAAGAAAAGAGCGAAAAAGAGCCGCTTAAAATCTGGGGCGAAATAAAAGACGGAAAGATAGTATCCGCCGATTCACCCGTAATCACGGCGCAGTGCATACGCGTTCCCGTGAGCGACGGACATACGGCGGCGGTATTCGTAAAATTTGAAAACAAGCCGTCAAAAGAGGAAATGATTTCTTTATGGAACGAATTTGGAAACGACGTGAAAAAGACGTACAATCTCCCCTCGTCTCCCGACAAATTCATCAGATATTTTGAAGAAGACGACCGTCCGCAGTCAAAGCTTGACAGAGAGACGGACAAGGGAATGTCGATTTTTGCAGGCAGACTGCGCGAGGACAAAATATACGACTACAAATTCGTGGGACTCTCTCACAACACGCTCAGAGGCGCCGCGGGCGGCGGCGTGCTTATTGCAGAATATCTTGCCGCAAAAGGCTTCATTACTAAAAAATAAGGAATGGAAATGGACGATAAAATTACCGTAAAAGATTTCTTATCCGAAACAACGACGCTTGACAAGCTTTCAGTCGGCGAAAGCGGAATTATATCCGAAGTCGGCGGCGAAAAAATACTGCGCCACAGGCTTTTGGACATGGGGCTCACCCCGAAAACGCGCGTTTTCTTGAAAAAAATCGCTCCGCTCGGCGACCCCATCGAGCTTACGCTTCGCGGATACGAACTGACTTTGCGAAAAGAAGACGCCGCACAAATCCGCATTATCAAAGAAAATGCGTCAAATTAAGTTAAAGGAAGAAACGTAATGGTTTTTGCGCTTATCGGAAATCAGAATTCGGGAAAAACCACCCTTTTCAATCAGCTTACGGGAAGCAGCCAGCATGTCGGCAATTTCCCCGGCGTTACGGTAGAGAAAAAAGAGGGTGTATTAAGAAAAAACAAAGGCGCGTCAATCGTCGATTTGCCGGGTATTTATTCCCTTTCCCCCTACACCTCCGAAGAGGTGGTAACGAGGGATTTTCTCTTAAAAGGCAGACCCGACTGCATAATCAACATAATTGACGCGACGAATATAGAGAGAAATCTATATCTCACGCTTCAGCTTATTGAACTTGAAATGCCGATGGTAATTGCACTGAACATGATGGACGAGGTGCGCGCCAACGGCAATTCAATTTACGTTGACAAACTCTCCTCGGAGCTCGGCGTTTCGGTCGTTCCCATTTCGGCAAGCAAAAACGAAGGCGTTGACGAACTTGCGGAAACCGCGATAAAGGTTGCGCGCGCGCATAAGCCGCCGCAGAGGCTCGACTTCTGTTCGGGAGACGTACACCGCGCGATACATTCGGTCTGCCACATCATAGAAGACCATGCGCAAAGGATAAACGTTCCCGTAAGATTTGCCGCAACAAAGCTTATAGAGGGCGACGAGCCGATGCTCTCTTCCCTTGAGCTTTCTCAAAATGAAATTGATATAATCGGGCACGTGGTTGACGAAATGGAAACCAATCTCGGTACCGACCGCGAGGCCGCTCTTGCGGACATGCGTTACGAATACATAGAAAACCTTTGCAAAACTTGCGTAAAAAAAGTTAATTCCACAACAAAGGAACAAATCCGTTCCGAAAAGATAGACAAGGTTCTTACAAGCAAATATTTTGCAATTCCGATTTTCCTTTGCATAATGGTTTTCGGTTTCTGGCTCACGTTCGGACCTGTCGGCGGCACACTTTCAAATCTCTTTTCGCTCGGAATTGAAAAATTCACCGGTTTACTTGACGCTTTACTTGTCAAAGCGGACGTTGCCCCCGCGCTGAAATCTCTGATTATTGACGGAATATGCGCGGGCGTCGGAAGCGTGCTCTCGTTCCTTCCGACCATCGTCGTTCTGTTTTTCTTCTTATCCATTTTGGAAGACACGGGATACATGGCAAGAATTGCGTTTGTTATGGACAAATTACTCAGAAAAATCGGGCTTTCTGGCCGTTCTTTCGTACCGATGCTCATCGGTTTCGGCTGTTCGGTACCCGCGATAATGGCTACGCGCACGCTTTCAAGCGAGCGCGACCGCAAAATGACGATTTTACTTACGCCGTTTATTTCGTGCAGTGCAAAACTGCCGATTTATGCGATTTTTACGAAAGTTTTCTTCCCCGATCAAGCCGTTTTGGTTATGAGTTTACTTTACGGCGGCGGAATTGTCGTCGGAATAATCGTTGCAAATATACTCAGCCGTACAAAATTCAAAGGGAAGCCCATTCCTTTTGTCATGGAGCTCCCCTCTTACAGATTTCCCTCTTTCAAAAACGTGATTTTACATATGTGGGAAAAGGCAAAGGATTTTATTGTAAAGGCCTTTACGATAATCTTTATGGCGACCATCGTTATATGGTTTCTGCAAAACTTCAATTACAAATTCGCCCTCGTTTCAGACACGTCGGAGAGCATGCTTGCGGCAATAGGCAAATTCATTTCCCCGCTCTTTGCCCCTCTCGGATTTTCAAGTTGGAAATCGGTTACGGCTCTTATTACGGGACTTACCGCAAAAGAGGCTGTAATAAGCACCTTCCGTGTCTTGCTTGAAAGCGCGGGCGCCTTTGAAACTGCTTTGAGAAGCGAATTTGCGTCTGTTGCATCGGTAATATCGTTTCTTACGTTCACGCTTTTATACATGCCGTGCGTTGCGACAATGGCGGCAATAAAAAGAGAACTGAATTCCACGCTCAAGGCCGCGGAAATGATGGTTTGGCAGACGGGAATTGCGTGGATCTGCGCTTTTCTGGTTTACAGAGTCGCTTTACTTTTCATTTGAGGAAAAATTATGGTTAATATAATTATTGTCGTTATTCTGGTACTTGCCGCAGCCGCCGCGCTGATATACGTTTTGAGGCACAGGGGCTGCTCTTGCGGCTGTTCGCAGTGCTCAAAAAATTGTAAAAACAAAAATGACAGGTAAAAAAAGGGGCTTTCCGTCGGAAAGCCCTTATTTTTATTCTTCTTTCGGCGCAACGTCTTTGGTTATCTTTTTTGAAACCTTCGAGCCTTTATACAATTCATACGAACAGTATTCCTCATAATCCGTGCCGTTGAATTTATCTATATACAGTGTGTACGTTTTTCTTTCTTCGTCGCTTCCTTTTATAAGTTCGATATTCTTGAAGCAAAGTCTTATATAGCAGTACTCCTGCTTTGTCTTTCTCTCAAAGAAATAGTCGTCGTAAACGGTACCGCTTTCGTCTACAAGTCTGAATCTGAACGGGTCCTCCCCGTTTGCGCCTCTATGCGCGAGGCTTTTGTTATACTTTACCGAAAACTGCAGTTCTTTCGCCTTTTCTATATGATAAAGGTAGTTGAACTGAATAAGTCTTCCCTCTTCGACCGCAATCCACGCGCGGTCCATGCCGTACTGCAATACGGTAAAATTTTCGGGGTCGCTGTTATACGCTTCGATATAGTCGGCGTCTTTTAATATCTTCGACACGATTTTATCGTCGCGCGTCGTAATACACCTTATGAAAATTGTAAGGTCTATTATGACGATTATAGCGATCGCTATCCATTTGAAAAGTTTTTTTATACTGAACCCTTTTTCGGGCTCTTCTATGTCAAAATAGTTTTCCATATATCCACACTTTCGTCCGTTTTGTTAATTATAACACAACGCTTATCTTTTTACAACATTTTATATTTACTTTTTTGCACAAACATTATATAATTATATTGTAAGTGAGGTGAGATTATGCCGCAGAACAGCAATACCAAATTCAAAACCGTAAAAAGAATTGTTAAATCCGGAAATTCTTCCGACAGTCAATCCTTTTACGGCATTCATCTCATTACGTCGTCAAAGGCTTACAACGCGAACGAAAACCGCCTTCTTTCTCCTATTGAAGCGGAAATGCGCCGTTCAAAACTGCTTGCGGGACATCACGACGGCGATTCCTCCATAAGAAAATTAAGAAAGCCGACGAGAAATCTTTCATTAAAGCCCGCTCCCGTAATTCCTACGGCGCCGAAAAGCGCTCTTGAAATAAGAAAGAAGTTTATTTTTTCACAGCTTAAAAGCCATTTTCAGAAAATCGATTTTCAACTCGTATTTCTGGTTTTACTGCTGTCGCTTATCGGCATTATGGCGGTCTACAGCTCCACCTTAACTTACAACAGTTCAAGATTTATCGTAATTCAGGCGTTTTCCGTTATTACGGGCTTTGCGATAATGATTGCGCTTTCTTTTTTCGACTACCGTCAGTTTGCAAAGCAATACCGCATGGTAATCCTGCTCAACGCCGTAATTTTACTTCTGACGTTCATATTCGGAGAGGGCGTTACCGACAACACCAACGTAAACTGGATAAATCTCGGTTTTATTAAAATTCAGCCGTCCGAATTTGCGAAAATTCTGTTTATTTACTCTTTTTCGGTGCATCTCTACTACGTCAAGGACAGAATAAACAAGATTTTCACGGCGCTCACGCTCTTTTTGCACGGTGCATTGATTATAGGCCTTACCCTTTTGCAGAAAGACCTCGGAACACTGACGATTTTCATATTCATTTTCGCTGTAATGTGCTTTGCCGCAAACTTAAACATCTGGTACTACATTACGGCTATTGCGGCGACGGCGCTTCTGTCTCCGTTTATCTGGTCAAGGCTGAATTACTACCAGCAGCAGCGTATACTCGTCCCGTTTGACGCAACCGTCGACCCGAACGGAATAGGCGTAAGACAGCAGACCTTAAAGAGCATGACGGCAATAAGCCTCGGCGGCATCGGCGGCAGCGGATACGGCAACGGTGAGCTGACGCAGGGCAATTTCTTTGCGAAGCACACCGACATGATTTTCTCCACAATATGTGAGGAATTCGGCTTTGTGGGCGGAATTACGGTAATTATTCTTTACATACTTCTCATCGTCAAAATAGTAAAGGTCGCTCTTTCCTGTGAAAATCCGCTCGGAACGTTTATCTGCACGGGCGTTGCGGCTATGCTTGTAATTCAGATTATCGAGAACATCGGCATGTGTCTCGGAATTATGCCGGTTATCGGTATTACGCTTCCGTTCATCAGCTACGGCGGTTCGTCGGCGTTCAGCGTTTACATTGCCCTGGGGCTTGTCTTCTCCGTATGCACGCACAAAGAAAAAGTATTCTTTATGTGATGTAATTATTGACTTTTTTTGAAAAATGTGGTATTATTGACACAGTTTATCAAGGGAGTGTTTGATTTTATGAAAAAATACGTAGTTTTCGCTTTAATTGTTATACTTACGGCACTTACTTTTGCTTCATGCGGCTCCCGCAGATGCAATTTATGCGACAAAAGCTGTTCCGACGCCCATTCGTACAGGAACGGTGAGATTGTAATCTGCAATTCATGCTATAAAAACTGCTTCAAGAGCAATCTTATAAGCATTGACCCCGCGGAAATATTTGAAAGCGTGGAAAACTGATTTTTATAAAACAAAAATCGGGTTGTTTTACAACCCGATTTTATTTTTTTCGTTTTTTACAGAGCCGCGGCGAACTGTTCTTCCTTTTCTTTTATGCTTTTTGCCGCGTGCACGGTATATTCCGTAACGTTTGACACCGTTTCTCCGTCGATCTGAAGCGGAGTAGGTCTGTCGAATTTAACCGTTATATCTTTGCCTGTGTAAAAATCAATATTTTTATTTTTCACATGCGTTCCCTTGAAGATATTCGGGAAAATCATAAGCGTTCTCAATTTTCCGTAACCCGAAAATACCATCGTGGACAGTGTATGCTCTTCATTCAGTCTGTCCTGATTCGGAGTCGGCATCATGCCGCCGCCGAAAAATCTGCCGTTCATGGTCGGAGCAAGCCAGACTTTTTTATATTTTTTACTCTTTCCGTCGACGATGACTTCAGCGTTTCTCGGTTTGAATGCGTAAAGAAGTCCTTTTATTGCGATATTCGTATAATTTATCGCCTTTGTGGACGTTTCTCTGAGTCTGTCGCCCTCTTCGCAGCAATATCCGTCAATTCCGTATCCTATGCCGTTTATGAACTTCTTTTTCATATTATTTACCGATATTTCGGGCAGGTTTTCCAGATATTTATTAATGCATATCGGCGCGTCGCCGTACTTTCTTCCGAGATCGTTCCAGAAGTCGTTTCCGCTTCCGCCGGCAAAGTAATATACGTCGTTTTTATAATCTATACTCTGCGTATCGTTGACAAATCTGTTCAGCGTTCCGTCGCCGCCGCAGACTATTATACCTCTTTCCGCATCGATAGAGTCGAAAAAGTCATTATACGAGCTTATTTTCGTCATATCTTCAATTTCGTACTCGTCGTTTGACAAATGCTCCTTCAACTTTTCAAGCGACTGCTTGCATGTGCTGTTTCTTGCCAGAGGATTATACAACACGCAATACTTCAATTTAAAACATCTCCCTTTTTTATTGTTTCGTCCATTAAATTATATATCTGAGCGCCGAGCTCGGATGTCCTTGTCCTTTTTACCGTATCTTTGTCATATACGGCGGAAACGTCAAAATAAACGGTTGTTTTATGAAAAGGATAGTTCTTTTTTATTTTTTCGGTTCCGCGCACGGTAAGCACAACTACCGGCGCGTACGCCTTCTGCGCAATTCTGAACACGCCGTCGTGAAACGGGAGCAGTTCGTTATTCATACTTCTTGTGCCCTCAGGGTAAACGCCTATAGAAACCTCGTCGTTTTTTATGAGCTGCGACGCGCGGTTTATCGTTTCAATGGCGTTTCTCGGATTTTCTCTGTCTATCGGCATAAAGCAGCATTTTCTTATAATTTTTCCGAAAAACGGAACCTTGAAGTTTTCGGGCTTTGAAATGAACGCTATATCGTACTTTCTAAGCAGATACCACGTTAAAATCGGGTCGAATTTCGACCTGTGGTTTCCGACAAGCAGAAATCTCGCGTCATGCGGTATATTTTCAAATCCGACGCACACTGTCTTTATTCTCACGATTTTCATTGCTGCCGCGGTTGAAAAATTGAGCAGAAAACGGTAAAATTTACTGTTTTTATCGTAAAGCTTTTTTCCGTCGACAAACAGCGACGCAATATACAAAAAAACAAAGTATGCAGCGAAAAGTATAAGTATCGCACATATTATCCAAAGTATCACTTTCAATGCAATCATCAATTACACCTGCGCTAAAATTCATCAAAAATAATTTACCACATTTTTAAAAAAAAGTCAACATTTTGTCGAAAAATGTTGAGAAAATTTTATAATAAATATTAAAAAAGGCTTTGGTTTTTCCAAAGCCTTTTTCCTTTTCATCAAATTTAATTTTCCGCGTTTTTCCCGAATTTACTGCCGCAGATGCCGACAACAATCGACAAAGCGCTTAAAACAAACAGCAGATTCAGAACCGTCTGCCAGCCGCCCGCGTCGGCAATACTTCCAAGCGCGTACGAGCTTATCGTGCTGCCCACGTAGCAGCAGCCGTTAAGAATGCCCGCCATTTTGCCCGAATCAACCCTCCCGCGCATTTTAAGCGGTGCAAGGGACGTTACTATATTGTTTATGCCGTGCATCATGCATACGACGATACCGAAAAGTAAAACGGTAATTATGACGCTCATTTGCGGCAGTCCCGCAATTATGCCTATTCCGACGCACGAAAATGCAAAAAGAAGCGATATGAGAAGCAAAAAGTTTTTAATGTATTTATTGAGTTTTATGGATATTATCGCGCCGAAAATACCGAGCACCGGAAGAACTACCGTAAGCAGTATCGAAAGGCTGTCGGGGAGGCTGTATCTATCTTTCAGTATCTCGGGCACCCAGGTTGTAAGTCCGTCCTTTACGATATTATGTATAATCGAGACGAATCCCAGAAACAGCATCAGAATCAAAAATCCGCCGAGCGCCTTTGAGGATTCGCCAGCATTTTCCCTTTCTTTTTCTTTCTTATATACTTCAAGGTCCTTACTGTAAATTGTAAACCAGACGATACCGAGCAGCGTCATTACCGCCGCACCGAAAAAAAATGCAAAGCGGAAATGATTGAGAAACGCGAACAGCGAACTCGATGAATAAGTTACGACCGTGCCGACGCAGGTTGTTGTACTGAGCAGGAGCATCGCCCTGTTCATGTGTCTGTCGTCAACCGTCTTACTGATAACGGATATGACTCCGGACCAGAGGCACGACTGAACAAATCCGTTCAAAAGCCACAGGTACTTGATTGCGAAAAACGGCACGCCGAAATATATCGTTAAATTTATTGCGGAAGAAAGCGTAAGAGCTATCGGAAACAGCCATTTTTTATTATAGCGGCTGCTCAAAATGCCGTTTACGACCTGACCTACTCCGTACGCAAAAAAGAAAAAGGTTGCAACAAGCCCCGCCTGCGCTTTGGTTACGCCGTAGTTATCGATAATAAGCGTAATATTGGCGTTATAGCTGTATCTTCCCAAATATGCAAGGCTGTATATAAGCCAGCACATTATTATGATTACGTTTTGATAAACTCTCTTTTTTGCCATGTATTATACCCTTTCTTTTCTTTCGCTTTT
>JAEESG010000089.1 GCA_016286245.1 Clostridiales bacterium
AATATAGTTGCCTTCGGAGGCAGGGTACTCGACGACTCGAAACCGAAATACTTAAATTCGTCCGATACGACGGTCTTCAAAAAGAGCAGAAATCTTTTTGCGCTGAATTTTGCGAAAAACGTGATAATAGGCGATAAAAATGACGAAAAAAACACCGTGAAATCGTACGCAAAGCCGGGCGAAATGATTTTGTGCGAAGGCTATATGGACGTGATTTCAATGCATCAGGCGGGCTTCGGAAACGCCGTCGCAACGCTGGGCACGGCGATTACGTCGGAGCACGCGAGAATAATTTCACGTTTTGCCAAAACGGTGTATCTTGCTTACGACTCCGACGAAGCGGGACAAGCCGCGACAAAAAGGGCGATAAGAATGCTGACCGAGGTCGGAATTGACGCAAAGGTAATAAAGATAAGCGGCGCGAAGGACCCCGACGAATACATAAAAAAATTTGGTCCGGCCTCTTTTTCAAATATAATCGAAGCGTCCGAGGGACAGATTGATTATAAGCTCAACGAGATACTCAATAAGTACGACATGAATATCTCCGAGCAGAAATATAAGGCAATGACGGAGGCGTGCGGAATAATTGCCGCAATACGAACGGAACTCAAAAGAGATATATACGTCGAAAGACTGTCGCAGCTTACGGGAGTGAAGCAGGAAACGATTTATTCCGAAATAAAACGCGCTTACCGCAATGAAGAGAAAAAATTCAAACGAAAAAACAGCGAGCTTCTGCAGAGCAATATTTTAAGATACGACGACAGAATAAATACTGAGGCCGCTGCAAACTATAACGCGGCTGCGGTTGAAAGCAGAATAATAGGAATTCTGCTGATGTATCCCGAACTGTTGAACGGGAAAACGCCTCTTTCGGAGGACGATTTCATAACGACGTTCAATAAAAAGCTGTTTTCGAATATAAAGAAATTATTTGAGACGGGAGAAACGGATATAACGCCGTTGAACGAGATATATACGCCCGACGAATTTGCGTATATTATGAATATGAAATTCGCGCGCATGCCTCTTTCGTCAAACGGTACGGACGCGCTCAACGAACAGATAGCGCTTTTGAAAAAAATCAAAGCGGAATCGGACGATAAGGAAGAAACCGATTTTGCGGGAACAATAGAAAAAATAAAAAAAGAAAAGTTAAATAAACAGCAGTAAAGCTGCGGAAGGAGCATATTTATGCCGAAAAAGAAAAAAGAAACCGAAGCAACCGAAAATATAGAAGTAAAGGAACAAAAAACCAAGGCGAAAACCGAGGAAAAAAAGGCAAAACCCGCAAAAAAAGCGAAAAGCGCGCCTGAAAAAGCTTCAAAAACGGTTGCAAAAAAAGCAAAAGAGGAAAAGAAGCCTGCCGAAACAAAGAAACCCAAGGTCGAAAAGAAAGCCGAAACAGAAAAGAAACCCACGGCGGAGAAAAAAGCAAAAGAAGCTCCGGAAAAAAGTAAAACACCCGAAAAAGCCAAAAAGAGCGAAAACGTAAAGGCTCTGGAAGCAAAAAAAACCGAAAAAAAGGCGCAGCCCGAAAATAAAACGGAAAAACCGAAGGAACAAAAGAAAACCGCGCCCGTAAAGGAAAAAGAGCTTCCGAAAAAAGAGTCAAAGGCTGAAAAAAAGACGGAAGAAAAGCCCGAAAAAACGGAAAAGTCGGCAAAAAAGGCAAAATCCGCAAAGGAAGAGCCGAAGATCGAAAAAAAAGAGGAAAAACCGGTTAAAAAGACAAAAACGGCAAAAGACAAACCGGCAGCCGATGAGGAAAAAGAAACTCCGAAAAAGGAAAAGAAAATCGAAAAGGCTGAAAAAACGGAAAAGCCGTCTAAAAACGCAAAGCCCGTAAAAGAAGAAAAATCCGAAAAAGAAACGCCCGAAAAGGACGAGAAAAAGGAAACTTCCGCCAAAAAATCAAAAAAAGCGGATAAAACGCCAAAAGACAACAAGAACGAAAACGCCGAAAAATCCGAAAAAGACGAGGACCTTCAGCAAAAGCAGTTTGAAAATGCGTTCAGAAAAAAGACCGAAGTAATCGAACTTATCGAAAAGGGCAAGATGAAAGGCTCTCTTACCAACGACGAAATTCTTGAAATTGTCGACCACGAAGACCTTGACGTCGAAAATATGGAAAGACTTCTCGAACAGATAGAGTCTTTGGGTATCGAAATAAAGGAAAATTACGACGATATACCCGACATCGATTCCATAGACAATTCCGTCGACAGCATCGAAAAAATGGACGGATACGACTCCTCCGAGGATGCGGAAGGCGCTCTTTCGCAGGAGGGCATGATAACCGACGACCCTGTGAAAATGTATCTGAAGGAAATCGGAAAGGTTGAACTTCTTTCGACCGAAAGGGAACTCGAACTTGCGGAAAAGATGGCGTCCGGCGATGAAGAAGCGAAGAAAATACTTGTTGAGAGTAATTTGAGGCTTGTCGTAAGTATTGCGAAAAGATACGTCGGAAGAGGAATGTTTTTCCTCGACCTCATTCAGGAGGGCAACCTCGGACTTATGAAAGCCGTTGAAAAATTCGACTATACGAAGGGCTATAAGTTTTCAACGTACGCAACCTGGTGGATAAGACAGGCGATAACAAGAGCTATTGCCGACCAGGCGAGAACCATACGTATCCCCGTACATATGGTTGAAACCATAAACAAGGTGCTCAGAGTGTCAAGACAGCTTCTTCAGGAACTCGGACACGAGGCGTCGACAGAGGAAATAGCCGAAAAGATGAATATGAGCGTTGATAAGGTGCGTGAAATAATGAAACTCGCGCAGGAACCGGTAAGCCTTGAAACGCCGATAGGCGAAGAAGAGGACAGCCATCTCGGAGATTTTATTCCCGACGACGACGCACCCGCTCCCGCCGAAGCCGCGTCATATACGCTTTTGCGCGAGCAGCTCTGCGAGGTGCTCCATACGCTTACACCGAGAGAGGAACACGTTTTAAAACTCAGATTCGGACTTGAAGACGGAAGAACGAGAACTCTTGAAGAGGTTGGAAAAGTCTTCAATATCACTCGTGAAAGAATAAGACAGATAGAAGCGAAGGCGCTCAGAAAGCTTCGCCACCCCAGCCGCTCAAAGAGACTCAGAGACTATCTCGATTGAGACGAAAGAGGTAAACTATGGCAAAAATCGGAATTATAGCGGCTCTTGACGTTGAAATAAACGATCTGATAAAAGATTTCAACGCAGAGCCGGTGAATGATTATATATATAAAGGCGGATTTTCCGGACACGAAATATACCTTACGCTTTGCGGGATAGGAAAGGTGAACTCGGCTCTCTGCACTCAGAGAATTATTGATTATGCAAATCCCGATTACATAATTAATTCGGGAATTGCGGGCGCCGTGTCGAAGGACTTGAAACTCCTTGACACCGTAATTTCCGAAAAGCTCGTATATCACGACTTTTATCCCGTAGAGCTGCTTAAAACGTATTTTCCGCACTGTTCGGAATTCGAAGCGGACAAAAAGCTCGTAAAGCTCGCATGGGAAGCATGCGAAAAATTTGCGCGCGAAAACAAGGATTTTTCGTTTAAGAAAGGCATAATCGCGTCGGGCGATATGTTTGTAAACAGCAGCGAGTATAATAAGAAACTTGACGAGGAATTCGGCGCCTCCTGCGTGGAAATGGAAGGCGCGGCGGTTGCGCATACGGCGCTTGCAAACAAAAAACCTTTTCTTGTGCTCAGAACGGTGTCGGACGGTGCCGACGACGAGGCGGAAACGGTATATGACGAATTTTTCGCTTTAGCGGCGCAAAGGTCGGTTTATCTTGTAAAGGATATAATCGCAAACATTTAAAAAGGAGAAAACGCAGATGCTTGAAAACAATGGCAAATACGGCAAATCGGGCATATCGGTAACGAGACTTGTCGTTATAATAGTTGCTTTCGCGCTTGTCTGCGTGGGTTTTGCGATAAGACTCCTTTATTTGCAGATTTCCGAAAAAAACAGCTATCGGAACAAGCTGAACGGCAGCAATTACAAGACGGGAATCATAAACGTTCCGCGCGGCGAAATATATGACAGAAACGGGCTTACGCTCGTTTCAAACAACATAAATTACAACGTCGATATAAACAGAACAACGCTCGCGTCGGGCGCATCGTGCGAGGTGCTCTCAAAACTTATCGACATACTTGCAAAGCAGGAAACGGAAATTGAGGATAAGTGCCCGCTTACTTATAACGCACCGTATATTCTCGACAGGGATTACATATTCGACAGCGAAAAATCGAGGAATTTTGAAAAATTCCTGACAATTCATAATATAACGGTCGAAAAGATTTCGGACGATACTTTTTATAAACTTCTCGCAGGTTACTACGATCTGCCCGAAGAACTTTACAATACGGCAAAGGGACGAAAAATCGTCGGCATACGATACGATATGGAGACGAACGACTTTTCGTCGGCAACTCCGTATACCCTCATCAAAAACGTGTCCGACGAGCTGAGATACGTAATTTCAGAACATAAGCACGAATTGCACGGAATAGAGATTTCAAAGACGTATACAAGATATTATAATCTCGACTCCACGCTCTGCCATATTCTCGGAAGAGTCGGCCCGATTTACGCCGAGGAGGCGGACGAATATATCAATGAAAAAGGATACCCGTATGACGCGATAATCGGAAAAGACGGCGTTGAAAAGGTATACGAGGAATATCTGCGCGGCATAAACGGTGCCAGAGGCTATAATATCGACGAAAACAACAATATAGTGAGCTACGAAACGGTAACCGAGCCGAAAGAGGGATACTGCGTGCGTCTTACAATAGATTCGAAGCTTCAGAAGGTTGTCGAGGACGCGCTGGCAGAAGAGGTTCAAAAAGCCGTTGATTATTCCCGCCTTGAGGGGACGTATTACAGCGGAGAAGACTGTAAGTGCGCAAGCGCGGTCGTGCTCGACGTAAACTCGGGCGAAATTCTTGCCTCGGCAAGTTATCCCGGCTTTGATATGAATACCTTTTCAAGCGATTTTGAAAACATAAGGAATTCACCCGGTAAACCGCTTATAAACAGGGCGTTCAACGGCATTTATCCGCCGGGCTCGACGTTCAAGATTCTGACGGCGGCGGCGGCTCTCGATACCGGCACGATTACAAACGATACGTATATTTACGATAAAGGCGAGTACACGAAATATGCACCCACCTATACGCCGAGATGCTGGCTTTATCTGAAAAGCGGCGCAACGCACGGATACGTGAACGTTCAGGAAGCGATAAAGGTGTCGTGCAACTATTTCTTTTATACAGTCGCCGACCAGATGGGCGTGGAAACCATCGATAAATACGCGCTCGACTTCGGACTCGGAGTAAAAACCGGAGTTGAGCTTCCCGAATCCGAGGGAATACTCGCAACACCCGAATTCAAGGAGCAGAACGGATACGTCTGGAGCCCGGGAGATACGCTGCAGATGGCGATAGGACAGTCGGATAACGCGTTTACGCCTATTCAGCTCGCGTCTTATATGTCAACCGTCGTAAACGGCGGAAACAGGTATAAAACTACAATTCTCAAATCGATAGACGAGTATTATACTGGCAGA
>JAEESG010000012.1 GCA_016286245.1 Clostridiales bacterium
TTTTTATTAATCAATACCAATTATCCCTTTCTTTTTGTTTTTCATATTCATCATCAAGGTCAAATAATTTATGGGGACAAATATTATTAATAAATGACGAGTATTTAAACAATATTACGTCATCAAATTGTTTTTCTGCCCTCGAATACCATTCGAACTTTGTTTTTGCAAGGGTTGATATTCGCTTTTTAGCTGCTTCATCCGACACGCCAAAATTTTTTTGCAAAAAATCGCTTGTAATTTTTATTCCGCGATGCTGAAATTCTCGCAAAAGTTGTTCCGGCATGAGTAATTGCGCCGCAAAATAATTTGTTTCAACCTCATATTTCCCGTAAGTTTCTTCATCTTTTACGCTTAAATCATGACCGTTAATAGGATGTCCTAATTCATGAAGTATTGAAAATCCCACATGGTTCATTGATTTTTTCTCCTCGTAAAAGATGA
This sequence comes from Clostridiales bacterium, assembly GCA_016286245.1. Classification (GTDB taxonomy): domain Bacteria; phylum Bacillota; class Clostridia; order Oscillospirales; family CAG-382; genus UMGS882. Next base: position 445 of record JAEESG010000012.1, read on the forward strand.
TCGTTTTTTCTCCATATGTTACAATAACTGCGGATTCACTTCCGAATTGCCTCACATCAAAGCCGTATTTCTGTGCCTTTGAATACGAACAGCAAACAAACGGTGTGAGTTCTTTGACTAATTGTATAGGGGAAAACGGAAATGTAGTTATAACGTTTGATTTTACAAGAATTTCATTCGCTTTTGAATACGCATTGGCAAAGTCCGGCTTCATTTAAATTTAGTTACTCCTCTTTATTGTCATCAAAAATTTTATCAAATACTGATTTAAGTATGTTTTCTGCTTTTTTAAGTTCTTCAGGGTTCAATTTTCCGAGATTTCGTTGAAGATACAACAGCTCTTTTTCTGTATTTTGCATTAAATCTGATGATCCAAGCAAATAATCGGTTGTGGTTCCGAGTGCTTTTGCGATTCGTGTCAGAACATCGCTTCGGGGAACACGGGAGCCTTGAATGTAGTATGACATTGCGGATTCTGTTACACCGGCTTTTTGAGCCAACTCTTTTTGAGAAAGATTTTGGCTGTTCATTAAAGCGGTAATACGCTCACTAAATATAGACATATTTTACATCCCTTTCTTTTTCTTAGTAAATAATATCATAAAATTATAAATTTGTCAATAGGAAAACACAATATTTTGTATTTTTTTGAATTTTACCTCAAAATATGGTATATTATGATTTTAAGTTAACAAAATTATAATTGATATTTGTCAAAAAAGCAGCTCTCGCTTTTGCGAGAGCTGCTTTTTTATTCTTTATTCGTGCGCTTGCGCCCAGGTAAAGCCCGTTCCGACGGACACTTCAAGCGGAATTCCGAAATCGGCGACGTTTTCCATTTCCTCTTTGAGCACGGCTTTCGCAGCGTCGAGGTCCTTTTTTGCCGCCTCGACTATCAGTTCGTCGTGCACCTGGAGCACAAGGCGGGCGTCTAAATTTTCTTTTTTGAGACGGGAATCGACGTTAAGCATCGCGATTTTGATTATATCCGCCGCCGTGCCCTGGATGGGCGCGTTCATCGCGACGCGCTCGCCGAACGCGCGCACATTTTTGTTTTTCGCCGAAAGCTCTGGAATGTATCTGCGCCTTGCGTACAGCGTTTCGCTGTAACCCTTTTCGGATGCGGTTGAAATTGCCGAGTCGAGATATTCCTTTATTTTCGGGAAGTTTGCAAAATACGATTTTATATATTCGCCCGCCTCGCGCCTCGTTACGTGTAAGTCGCCCGCGAGCGAGAAGTCGGAAATTCCGTAGATTATGCCGAAATTGACGGCTTTGGCTTTTTTGCGCAGTTCTGGCGTGATTGCGTCGTACGGTATTCCGAATACCTGAGAGGCGGTCGACGCGTGGATGTCCTTGCCCTCGAGGTAGCTTTCCTTCATGTTTTCGTCGCCCGAAACTATTGCCATAAGCCGAAGCTCTATCTGCGAGTAGTCGGCGTCGATAAGCACGTATGAATCGTCTTTTGCCTCAAAGAATTTTCGCAGTTCGCCGCCTTCCTTAGTCCTTATCGGTATGTTCTGCAGATTCGGCTCCGCCGAGGAAAGCCTGCCCGTAAGCGTGAACGCCTGCTTGAAATTCGTGTGTATGCGGCTTTGTTCGTCGGCGACGTTAATAAGCGCGTCGGTGTAGGTGGATTTGAGCTTTGAAATTACACGGTATTCGAGAATTTCGTCTATTATCGGGTGGTACGGACGCAGTTTTTCGAGCGTTTCGGCGTCGGTCGAATAACCGCTCTTGTTTTTGCGCTGCGTCGGCAGGTCAAGCGTTTCGAACAGAACCTCAGCGAGCTGCTTTGTGGAATTTACGTTGAATTCCTTTCCCGCAAGCTCGTATATTTTCTCTTTGCGCAGGGCGATGTTTTGGTCGAGCTTTTCGGAATATTCTTTTAATTTTTGCGTGTTAAGCTTGAATCCCGCGTACTCCATTTCCGCAAGCACCTTTGAAAGAGGCATTTCGATATTGTAAAGCAGATTTTCCTGCCCGTTTTGCTTTATTGTTTCCGACAGGTCGGCATACGCCTTTTTGAGCGATTTTACGCAAAGTATCGCCTTTTGTTCGGGAATATCCGAATCAACTCCCGCAATAAAATTGTAGGAGTGAAGTTTGTCGGGCGTGATGACCTTTGACGGATTTGCGACGTAGGAGGCTAAAAGCACGTCGAAAACGCAGTTTTTCACGTCTTTTCCGAGCGGAATGAAGTAGAGGTATATTTCTTTTGAGCTGTGGAGCACGGTTTTCGTCTCGGAAGAGCCGAAAATTGCAAAAAGAGAATTTTGCGTCTCGGGAACGGCGAAAACCTCGTCGGAATCCTCTTTTGAAAAGTAAATTTTGTGATTTTCAAAGTCGGGATATACGAAAAGAAGCCCTTTCGGAATTTCGGAGTCGGAAATTTCGGTGCATTTAAGTTTTATTTCCTCCGCTGCCTCAAAAAGAGAAGCGGTGTTTTCGTTTTCGCTCGGAATTTCGTCAAGCTTTAAGCGCGAAATTATGCTGTTCAGCTCAAGATCGCGGCACACGTCAAGCAGATTTTTCTTATCTATTCCGTGATACGCAAGGTCCTCGGGGGTAACGCCCAGCGGCACGGTCTTGCAGATTTCCGCAAGAAATCTGCTCTCGTACGCGGAATCCTTCGCGTTTTCGAGTTTTGTGCGCACAGCGCCCTTTATTTCGGGATTTCCGCTCTCAAGTTCCTTGTAAAGATTGTCGAGCGAGCCGAATTTTGAAATGAGGTCGACCGCCGTCTTTTCTCCTATTCCGGGAACGCCCGGAATGTTGTCCGACGCGTCGCCCATTAAGGATTTTACGTCGATGAGTTTTCGCGGGCCGTTTCCGCCGTATATTTCTTTTATTTTGTCTTCGTCGTAAACGAGCGTCTCCTTTGTCGAAACGTAAAGCACGTACGAGTTTTTGCCTATAAGCTGAAAAGAGTCCCTGTCGCCCGTCATAACGTAGCTTTCAAGGCCGTCCGACGAAAAAGCGGACAGTGTGCCGAGTATGTCGTCGGCTTCAAAACCCTTGCACGTCAGCACGCGAAAGCCTAAAAGCTCGGCAATTTTCTTTGCCGGCTCAAGCTGTTCGGCAAGCTCGGGGGGCATGCCGTGTCTTGTCGCCTTGTAATAGGCGCACTTTTCGTGTCTGAACGTCGGCTCCTTCAAATCGAACGCTATTGCGGCATAGTCCGGCTTTATTTCGGAAAGCTGCTTGTAAAGCATGTTTATAAAGCCGAAAACGGCGTTTGTGTTCCGTCCGTCCTTCGTGGTGAGCGGCCGCACACCGTAGAAAGCGCGGTTCAATATGCTGTTTCCGTCGACGGCGAGAAGTTTTTTCATACTGAAAGTCCTTTCGAAAAGGTTTTGTTTTTATTTGTCGTTGGTTACGTCGCCGCTGCCCGTAATGTCTATCGGCTCGCCGAGATATTTCGGCTTCGGCTTGAAAATACATTTGAAAAAGTCTTTGTTTCTTGCGAGAATTTCACGCACGTTTCTCTGCTTCTGCCCCGCGTAGATTCTTGCGTCGGAGCTTACGCCGTAAGCCTCAAGATCTAGGCTGTTCGCTATGTACAAGGCCCTGTAAAGATGATATTTCTGCGTTACGATTATGATTTTTTTGGCGCCGAAGACCTCTTTTGCCCTGTAAATGCTGTCGTATGAGGAAAAACCCGCGTTGTCCATGAACAAGTCCTGCGAAAAGACATCCTTCGACGTCGCGAACGTCTTCATGACGTTGACCTCGTCGTAGTCTTTTCTTCCGTGGTCGCCGCTCATGATGATTTTTGAGGAAAGACCGAGATTATAAAGCGAAATCGCGCTTTCCAGCCTGTCCTTCAACATCGGGCTCGGCTCGCCGTTTCTCACGCCCGCACCGAGAACCAAAATACAGTCGGCGCCGCCGATTTTATCAAAATCCTCTTCGCTTATTATTTGCTTTTTAGTCGAAAAAACGACGTATGCGTTCACGGCAAGCATAAGTGCGGCAATTACCGCCAGAACCGCGGCAAAAACGAGACCTCCCGTAATTATTTTTTTCATTTTAAGGTTCCTTTCGGGAAATTACCCGTTTGTAAAATACCCCGCGCAAAGCGGGGTAAAATTTACTGTAATCTTGTAAATAAGGTGTTTAAGTACTGTGCGTCTTCAACCAGAACCAGAAGGAACGGGGATACGAGAAGAATGCTGTCGAATCTGTCGAGAATTCCGCCGTGCCCGGGGAAAATCTTTCCGTAATCCTTTATTCCGTACTTTCGCTTTATTACCGACGCAAGAAGGTCGCCCGTCTGTGATAAAAACGACACGACGAGCGCAACGAGCGCAATTCCGGGATAATTCGGGATAACGGGAATCATCTTTGAAAGCACGAATCCGTATATGATGTACGCGATAACGCAGAAAAGCGCGCCGCCGATAGCGCCTTCAACCGTCTTTTTCGGGCTTATGTTTGGGCACAGCTTGTGCTTTCCGAACAGAAAACCCGTAAAATACGCAAAGGTGTCGGTTATCCACGCTCCCACGAATACGAGCAGATAAACGTACTGTCCGATGGGCTCTCCTGTGTTCGAGCCGGGGTCGGTCGTTACGTATCTGAGCTTTACAAGGCAGGTAAAGCAAATCGTAATATACGTTACGAACATGAACGCCGCGCTTGAGGAAACGGGGTCAACCTTGTCGTGCGCAAACACAAGCATAAACAGCATTACGAAAAGGTAGCACACAACGAAAGCCGACAGCACGCCGTATCTGTAACGCGAGGCGACGAACGTGCACAATGCGGAAAAGCAAAGGGACGGTACTGTTATGTACGGGATATTTTTAACGTCGATGCAGCCGAGCATCTCATATGTGCCGAGAACCGCAAGCAAAGTAATTATAATCGGATAGGCGACCGTTCCCGACAGGAAGACGAACGCTATTAACAGAAGCGCAAGCACCGCGCCCGTAATTATTCTTTGCTTCACTTATCCACACCTTCTAACGTAAAAAGGAAATTCAAAAAAATACAAAGGCGTTATTGCGTAACGCCGGAGGTGATTCCGCTTTTGTTTTCGGAGGAATCGTCGTATCCGCCGTAACGGCGGACGGTCTTTGAAAATTTTCCGAAAATTTCATACAATTCTTCTCTTGAAAAATCGGGCCACAGCGTATCGGTAAAATACAGCTCCGCATACGACGCCTGCCACAGCAGGAAATTTGAAAGCCTGTGCTCTCCGCCCGTGCGTATGATTATGTCGGGATCGCCCGTTTGGGCAGTGTACAAAACGGAGGAAATATCCTTTTCCGTCGCGTGCGTTATTCCTTTTTCGCGCAGCAGGTCGAACGCGCGGCAGATTTCCGCCCTCGAGCCGTAATTTAAACACACGTTGACGTTTGTCGAATTCGCGGCGGATTTTTCTTCGACAAGCGCGATTTTTTCGCGTATTTTCTCGGAAAAAGGCGACATGTCGCCCAAAAAGCGCGCGCGCGTGTCCTCTTCCTCGTACCTTTTTAAAATCGTGTCGAGATACGCGTCGAGCAGGTCCATTATCGCGGCAACCTCCTCGTCGGTCCTTTTCCAGTTTTCGGTGGAAAAAGCGTAAACGGTAACGGTATGCACGCCCGCTTCTTTACATGCCGTAAGTATCTTTTCAAGCGTTTCGGCGCCCGCCTTGTGTCCCGCTTTTCTCGGAAGCGAGCGATTTTTCGCCCACCTGCCGTTGCCGTCGAGAATGAAGGCGACGTGCTTGGGCGCCTTGCCTTCAAACGTTATTTGTTTTTCTTTTTTCTTAAAAAGCGAAGAAGGCTTTAATTTATCGAAAAAATTTGACATCAGATGGACATTATCTCTTTCTTTTTGTTTTCGGCGGACGCGTCGATGTTCTTTATGAACTTGTCGGTGAGGTCCTGAATCAGCTTTTCGGAGGCTTTGAGCTCGTCCTCGGTCATTTCGCTGTTCTTCTTCATTTCCTTCGCCTTGTCGTTTGCGTCTCTGCGGACGTTTCTCACGGCAACCTTGAATTCTTCGGCGAGCTTTTCAACCTTTTTCGCAAGTTCCTTTCTTCTTTCCTCGGTCGGCTGCGGGAAGGAAAGTCTTATCAGTTTGCCGTCGTTCTGCGGATTTATTCCGAGGTCGGACGTTAGGATCGCCTTTTCGATGCTTTTCAGCGCGGAAGCGTCCCACGGGGAAATAACGAGCGTTCTGGGGTCGGGAATTTTGATTTCGGCTATCTGGTTTATGGGCATTTTGCTGCCGAAATATTCCACCTGAATTCTGTCAAGCGCTCCGGCGCTTGCCTTGCCTGCGCTTATCGTCTTGAATTCCGATTCGAGACTTGCAAGGGATTTCGCCATTTTTTCTTCGTATTCTTTCGTTTCGATTTTCATTTTTCTCCCTCCGGATAAATTAAGATATTGTTTTTTAGTCAGTTTGTAACAACCGTTCCCATTTTTTCGCCGCTTAACACGCGGAAAATGCTGTTTTCCTCGTTGAGCGCGAAGATGATTACGGGTATATTGTTTGATCTTCCGAAAGCGGAAGCTGTGAGGTCTATTACGCGAAGCTCGTTTCTGAGAATTTCCGAATATGTAATTTCGTCAAGTTTTTTCGCGTCGGGATTATCTTTCGGGTCGGCGGAGTAAACGCCGTCGATGTTTTTGGCAAAGAGTGCGGCGTCGGCGTGAATTTCGGCAGCTCTGAGCACTGCGGCGGTGTCGGTCGAAAAGAACGGATTTCCCGTTCCGCCCGCGATGATTACCACTTTTCCCTCGTCGAGAGCTTCTCTTGCGGCATGGGAGTTGAAAGGCTCCGCAACCTGAGGCATTGCAAGCGACGTCATGACCGTCGTTTTTACGCCCACGCTTTCAAGCACCGCCTGAAAAGCGACGGAGTTTATGAGCGTTGCGAGCATTCCCATCTTGTCGGCGCAGGTGCGCTCTATTTTCTTGCCGGCGCCCCTGAAAATGTTTCCGCCGCCGATTACGATTCCGAAAGACGTGCCCTCGTCATGACATTTTTTGATTTGAAGGGCAATCTTTTGAGCCACCTCGTAATCTATGATATCGTCCGATGAATTTTTCAGAGCTTCTCCGGACAGTTTGAGAAGCACTCTTTTGTACTTCGGCATGGCATATTACTCCTTTGCGGACAATTTCTTTTATTTGAATTATTATAACAATTTACTTATTATAACAATTTACGCGCCAAAAAGCAACAGAAATTTGTAAACAGTACGCAAAAGCGCGCGGCTTAGCGTGCGTTGTATTCGCTTATAAAGGATTCAAGCTGCTTTGACGTCGGAAACGAGTCGAAAGCACCGCTTTTTGTTACGGTGTAGGCACCCACGCAGTTTGCAAAGCGCGCCGCGTCGGAGATGTCGTTTCCGTTTTGCAGGTATCTTACGGTAAGCGCCGCGGTAAACGCGTCGCCCGCGCCCGTTGTGTCCACGACGGGCACGTCGAGCGACTGTATGAGTTCCTGGTGAATGCCGTCGTATATGTAACAGCCGCGGCTTCCGAGCTTCAACACGACGTATTTCGTCTTTATCATCGAGTACAGTTTCATTGACGCGCGCAGACACGAATCGATGCTGTCGGGGAAAATTCCGGTGTAAAACGCGGTTTCCGTCTCGTTCGGGGAAACCACCTCGCACGGCGGCATCTCCGAAAGATTAAGGTCGGAGCGCTGAGGCGCCGTGTCGAAAAACACGGGAATTTTCTGGCGTTTTGCCTGCATTATCGCAAATTTTACCGCGTCCGGCGGAATTTCGCACTGAATGAGAAGCGCGTCGGGATAGCATGTGAACGCTTCTTCAATGTTCACAAGCGACAGATTTTTATTTGCTCCGGGAAATACGGTAATGCGGTTTTGTCCGTCGTCTTCGCGGTAAATCTGGGCAAGGCCCGTTTTTTCGACGGGGTCGAAAAAAACGAAGCGGCAATCAATGTTTTCTTTTTTGTATTTTTCGGCAAGCTCTGTTCCGTAAAGGTCTTTTCCGAGCTTTGTGCAGAAAATGATTTCCGCTCCGAGCCGCGACGCCGCCACGGCGGCGTTGGCGCCCTTGCCCCCGGGAGAAATGAAATAAGAGCCGTTTGAAATTATGGTTTCACCGGCGTGAGGAATCGCCTCCGAGCAGCATACGAAATCGACGTTCGAGCTGCCGGTTATGAGAAATCTCGGCTTTTTCATGACTTCACCCCTTATTATTGCTTATCTATAATAAATTATATTATTTTCGCGCGCGTCTGTCAATAAGCACACTTGATTTTCGGCGTTTTTTGTGTTAAAATATACATTGAAAATCAAACCGAAAGGGAAAAAAGACTTATGAAAAAAATATTTGCCGCAGTTCTTGCGATTACGCTTGCGTTTGCCCTCGCGTCATGCACGGGCACGGTTACGGAAAACAATATAACCAGCCCCGCCGACGGAACGGGCGAAAAAACCACGTATACAAATAAGTCCGTTGCGGGAGAATACGTACTTTCGCAGGTTGCGGGCCCCTGGGGCGAGGGCTACGAGGTTAAAGCGCAGGACTATGAGGAAAACAGGCTTGCGCTCACCGACGACGGAAAATTCACGCTTGACGTGAAATTCAAGGAGTCGTCGGATAAAGCCGAGGGAACGTATGAAATTGCTTCCGACGGAACGATAAGGCTTTCGGAAGACGCGCATGTCGTTTCAAACGGCGAAAGCATAAAGTTTGACGGCGAAAAAATAACGGTAAACGGAAAGCTCGGAACGACGGGCGCCGTTTCGTTCGTTTACGAAAAGAAGGGCGCAAAGGAAGAAAAAACAAAAGCAGAGAAGTAATCTTCCCTGCTTTGCGCACGTTACTTTTTTGCCTTGAAGGTCGCGCAGGCGGTGTCGGTACAGCTTGAAGCGTATCCGGGACCGACGGCGATGGAAGACGCGGTGCAGCAGCCGTTTTCGTCGTGGTACACGCAGTTTTTGACGCTGCAGGTTATACCCTTGATATAGTGTGTGTTCAGATTTTTTTCGATGTTTTCGTCAAAAAGACCGTCCATTTGCAAAACTCCTTTCAAATTGCTTTTATACGGGTATTTTTGCCGGAAAGAGCGAAAATATACTCAAAAAAACAAAAATTCAGAACAAAAGCGGAGGTAAAATGCTTTACGTAATCGCTGACACCCACCTTTCGTTTTCGGTCGAAAAGCCGATGGACGTTTTCGGAGCAAAATGGGAAAATCACGCGGAAAAGCTGAAAGAAAACTGGATAAAAACCGTAAAAAACGAAGATACTGTCGTGATTCCGGGAGATATTTCGTGGGGAATAGACCTTGAAGAAGCGAAAGAGGACCTGCTTTTTCTGGACAGACTTCCCGGGAAAAAGATAATAGGCAAGGGCAACCACGACTACTGGTGGACGACGGCGAAAAAAATCGGCGCTTTTTTCGAGGAAAACGGGATAAACACGATTTCACTTTTGTACAATAACGCGTATATCGCCGATAATATCATAATCTGCGGCACGCGCGGCTGGATGAGTGATTTCGGCGTAAAGACGGAGGACGAAAGAATCATAAAACGCGAGGCGGCAAGACTTGAGCTTTCGCTCGGAGCCGGGAAAAAGCTGGGAGAACAAAACCCCGACGCCGAAATAAAGGTGTTTCTGCACTACCCCGTCGTTTTCGGGGATTTCATAAACTACGAGTTTATCGATGTGCTGTACAGATACGGCGTTTCCGACGTTTATTACGGACACCTTCATAACGTGAGCGAAGAACAGCTTGACCGCGAATATCTCGGCATAAAATATCATTTAATTGCGGGAGATTACTTAAAATTCGAGCCTCTTGCGGTAAAATAGCGGAAAAAATCAAAAAGAAGGCCGACAGGCTTTCTTTTTTTGCGTTTTGCATAATTTTTTCGATATGCGTATTTAATATATATAAATATTGACAAAATATTGTTATTATGCTATCATTTTGTTTATAAGAATGGGTTTATCTGTGTTTCCGCAAAGCGCGGACGCAGAGAAAAGGGGCAAAACGTGAAAATACTGGTATTTTGTCAATACTATTATCCGGAGCCGTTCCGGATTTCCGATATATGCGAAAAACTCGTGCGCGACGGCCATGAAGTTAAAGTCGTAACGGGAATTCCGAATTATCCTCTGGGAAAAGTGTACGACGGATATAAACACGGAAAAAAGAGAGACGAAAACATAAACGGAGTGAACGTTCACCGCTGTTTTACGGTTGCGCGCCGCAGCGGAGCGCTTTTCCGCATAATAAACTACTTCAGTTATTCTTTTTTTGCGTCGAGATACGTCCGCAAAATCAAGGAGGACTGCGACGCGGTGTTCGTAAATCAGCTTTCTCCCGTAATGATGGCGTTTCCTGCGCTTAAATACGCAAAAAAGCATAATAAGAAAGTGCTTCTGTACTGCCTCGATCTGTGGCCCGAAAACATAATTATAGGCGGAATAAAGAGAAATTCCGCAATTTTCAAATATTTCTTCCGGCTCTCAAATAAAATATATCAAAAATCCGACAAAATTCTCATAAGCTCCTCCATGTTCGAGGACTATATGACCGAAAAATTCGGAATTGCAAAGGAAAAAATAGAGTACCTTCCGCAGTACGCCGAAACGCTCTTTTCGCCCGAAAAATGCGCGAAAAAAGAAGAAAACGGATATTTCGACGTCATGTTCGCGGGCAACGTCGGCATAGCGCAGGACCTTGAAACGATGGTGAGCGCCGCATACGAACTGAAAGAGCACAAAAACGTAAGATGGCACGTCGTCGGCGACGGAAGCGATATCGAAAGGCTCGAAAAGCTCGTAAAGGAAAAGGAACTGGAATCGGTGATTTTCCACGGCAGACACGCCGTCGAAGAAATGCCGCTCTTTTACGGCATGGCGGACGTAATGCTCATCACCATGAACAACGACCCGATAATGTCGTACACGCTTCCCGGCAAGGTGCAGACGTATCTTGCGGCGGGAAAGGCGATCGTGGGAGCAGTGGACGGAGAAACGCAGAAGGTCATAAATGAGGCGCGCTGCGGAAAATGCGTGCCGTCGGGAGACTATAAAAAGCTTGCCGAAGCGGTTCTCGAGCTGTCAGGCGAACCTGACAAGATAAAGGAAATGTCAGAACTGTCCGTGCAGTATTACGGCAGACACTTTTCAAAGGACAAGTTCTTTGAAAAGTTGACCGAAAATCTTAAAAAATGCGCTGAAAAATAAAGTTTAACGGAGCAAATATATGGAAAACTCTTCAAAAGCCGAAATATGCATAATTACGACAAGAAATATATTTGACGCGCCCTGCCTTGCAAAATACCGCTCTTTGATAGACGAGCCGTTCGATATAATTTACTGGGACAAATGCGGAATCGCCGAGGACTGCGGCGCCGAAAACTATTACAGACACGAAGGACTTGTTCCCACAAGCGCGTCGAAAAATCAGAAAATTTTAAAATATTACGGCTTTTTCAGATACGCAAATAAAATCCTTAAAAAAAACGACTACAAAAAACTCATAATTTTTCCGACGCAGGCCGCATGGCTTATAAAAAGAAGGCTTTCCGGCAAATATAAGGGAAAATATCTGCTTGACATAAGGGATTATGCCGGCGAAAACAGGGCGTTTGTAAGAAAACTCACCGCAAACGCGGTAAAAAACGCAAAGCTCTGTTCGATAACGTCCGACGCGTATAAGACTTTTCTGCCGAAGGGTGTAGATTATATCGTATCCCACAACGTGCAGGAAATCGACGAAAATCTCGTAAGCATATACCGGCAGAGAACAAAGAAAAACACGTCGTCGGGCGACAGAATAGTTCTGTCGTTTATAGGAACGGTTCGGTTTATAGACAGGCTCAAAGAGCTTATAGAGCGCTTTTCGGGCGATAAACGCTTTCTTTTGCGCTTTATCGGCAGGGGCTCGGACGAACTGAAAAGCTTTGTCGAAGAAAACGGATATAACAACGTCGAGCTTGTGGGACAGTTTGAGAGAAGCGAGCTTGCAAAATTCTATTTTGATACCGATATTGCGATAAATCTGTACGGAAACGCAAATCCGTACCTCGACTACGCGCTTTCAAACAAGCTTTACAGCGCGGCGATAATGGGAATGCCTATTCTCGTATCGCCGGGGACGTATATGGCGGAAATTTCCGGAAAATACGGATTCGGACTTGCCGCCGACACGAAAGACGGGGACCTTGCGGACAAGGTATATGCGTATTACGACTCGCTCGACCTTGAAACGCTTCACAAAAACTGCGACGCGTTTATGGATGAAGTGAGAAAAGACGAAAAGAAATACGCCTGCGCCGTTGAGGCGTTTTTGAAAAATTAAGAAAATTTTTTACGGAAGGAGAAAAGACTTTAATGACGTCCACAGCAAAATTCAAGAGCATAAACAAAAAGCTTTTGTTCGTATTTGCCGCATGCTTTGTAAGCCAGAGCGTAACCGCGTATTTTGCGTACAATTTCGCGGCGGGCTACGAAAATATGGTCTTTTTTCCGCTTCTGTATTTTGTCGTATATCTTTTTCTGTTCAACTATAAAATTGGAGACACGAAATATCCTGTCGTAACGCTGTTTTATATAGTGATGCAGTTTATCAGGTTTGTTCTGCTGCCCCCGGCGATAGCCGTCGCCGGAATAAACTGCGGAGTGAGCTACCTGCACCCCACCGAAGAGTCGCTGGGAATTTCGGTGGCGATCATGGTATATGAATTCATAATAACGGCGGTATTCGTCTATATTTTTACGAAAAAAAGAGACGGCGAAAAGAGGAAAAGCATTTTTGCCGAGAGGGATTATTATTTTTGGAACAGCGGAAATACCGCCGCATATCTGATATTTATAGCATTAAGCATAATCTTTTTCCTGTTTTTCGGAAGCAGGGATTATGTAAACTTCTTCGTGATGTCGGCGAACGCCGAAGCGAGAGTTGCGGCGGCGGAGGTCGGCGTGCTGCAGAACGTTGCGCATCAGCTTCTTCTTATCGCGGTAATCACGCTGTTTATAATGATTTTATCGTACCTGAAAAAAAGATACGATTTTTCAAAAAGAAGGTCGTACGTGTTCTTTGCGCTTGTGGTGAGCGCGTTCAACATAGGCCTTATAATCGGAGAATCGAGAGCGATAATACTCTATTCGGCGCTTTGCAGTATTCTGCTTATGATTGCGGCGTTTCCGGAGCATAAAAAGACGATACTCAGTTATATTTTCGTCTTTGCGGGCGTGATAATCTTCCTCATGACGATATATAAGACGTTTTACGCGTTCAAATACGCGACGTATATGGACGCGATAAACAGCGGAAAGATAGACTCGGGCTCAATTGCGTCGACTTTGCAGATTTACTTTATGGGCCCCGAGCAGACGGCGATAAGCCTTGACTTTGCGAAATTGGAAAATCCGAGCGCCGTGCAGCCGATATACGATATTATAAGAAGCACGCCGCCGTTCAGCTTTTTCGTAAAGGACAGCATGACCACGACGTCCGTCATGTTCAACGAATGGATATACAGGGGAAAACAGCAGTCGGGCTATATCATACCGTCCGTCGGATACGGATACATCTTTTTCGGAATAGTGTTCGCGCCGATAATTGCGATACTGAATATTGCAATATCCTTTTTGTTTGAAAAACTTGCCCAAAAAGCAAGGACTGCGGAATTTTTCTATCTTTTCTACTACTGCGCGATAAGATTTTCGTTCTTCATGTTCCAGAATACGCCGGGAATCTGGGTTAAGGTTGTAATAATGCTCATAAGCGGCGGACTTTTGTACTCGATAAAGACGAGAAACAGCGAGGATATTATGCTGGAATACGAAATGAACAGTGAAATGAGAGAATAAAAGAGCATAATGGATAAAAACACAAACAGGGAAAACACGTTTTTCAAATCGCTTACCGTGCTTGCGACAAGCTCGCTTGCGGCGCAGGTTATACTTGCGCTGCATCAGATTCTGCTTGCGCGCGTGTTCTCGGCGGAGAGCCTCGGAGCGTATAATTTTCTGCTTGCGGTGCCGATGGCGTTCGTGGGCGTAATCTGCGGAAGATACGACCTTGCGATAGTGTATGAAAAAGACGAAAAAAAGATTTTTCCGCTCGTAAAGCTGAATATTCTCGTAAATCTTGCGGTAAGTTTTCTTGTTACCGTCGGATATATCGTCTATATCGTGATTTTCAAGGCGGAATACGTGCAGTATCTGTATCTGTTCCCGTTCATGTTTTTGTATATGACGGCGTACGGGCTTACGAACATGCTCAATTCCTACAACAACAGGTACAAAGACTATAAAATGATAGCGAAAATGTACTTCGTGCGCACGCTTGCGCAGTGTCTCGGAATGGCGGTTCCGGGCGTTGTCATGGTATATTTTCTCAAAATGGAAAACCTGTCCGTTCCGATACTTCTCATACCGTACTGCATAGGTATGTTTTTCGGCGTTTTCACGCAGGGAAAATTCCTGTTTGAAAACAGAAAGCAGATAGCGGAAATTCCCATGAAGGAAGTGCTCGAAACGGCGGGAATACATAAAAAACAGCCGCTTCTGTCGGCGCCCGCGATATTTGCGAACAGCTTTTCATATTCCCTCATGACAATGATTTCGGAAGGCTTCGGAAAGGCGTGCGCGGGATATTATTCGATTTCCACAAGGCTTCTGGGCATGCCGATTTCCCTTATAAGCGGAAATTTGTCGAAAGTGTATATGGAGGAAGCGTCAAAGGAATATAACGAGACGGGCGGATACAAAAGGGCGTTTGACAGGACCTTCAAGTTCCTTATGGTAATCGCGGTACCGATGTTTCTTGCGATGTATTTTCTTGCTCCCGCGGTGTGCGGATTCGTTCTCGGAGAAGATTGGATTGTCGCGGGCGAATACATAAAGGCGCTGTCGGTGATGTTTACGTTCAGATTCGTTTCAACGGCGCTGTCCCCGGGACTTTACGCTTGCCGTAAACAGCAGACGGAATTCGCGGTGCAGGCGCTGCTGCTTGCAGTAACGGTCGGCGCGGGAATTGCGGCGAAGGTATTCGGTTTTGATATAATTACGTTTTTGTACGTTGTCGGAGCGCTTCGGAGCGCGGTAATGCTGTTCCAGGTAATTATGGTATTTATCTATTCCAGAGGAACTAAAAAACAGGATGAATTAATTTGAGAAGAGGATATAACAAATGGTAAACGTGATAGGGCTCGGATATATAGGACTTCCCACGGCGCTCATGCTTGCGTCGCACGGGGTTGACGTCGTCGGCACCGACTGCAAGAGCGAGCTTGTAGACGAACTGAAATCGGGCAGAACGACGTTCAAGGAGGACGGACTCGACGAGCTTTTCGATAAGGCGCAAAAGGGCGGAATAAGGTTTGATACAAAATATATGACGACCGATACGTATATCGTGTCCGTGCCGACGCCGTACGACAAAAACACAAAGAAAATCGACGCGTCGTTCGTCGTAAAAGCCGTGTCCGACGTGCTTGAAGTATGCG
The DNA here is from genome assembly GCA_016286245.1 of Clostridiales bacterium. Taxonomy (GTDB): domain Bacteria; phylum Bacillota; class Clostridia; order Oscillospirales; family CAG-382; genus UMGS882. Next base: position 15,898 of record JAEESG010000012.1, read on the forward strand.
TCCCCGGCGCGGTTATAGTCATAGAGTCGACGGTCTCTCCCGGAACGGTCGATAAGTTCGTAAGACCTGCCGCTGCGCAGTCGGGCAAGAAAATAAATCTCGTTCACGCGCCCGAAAGGATAATTCCCGGCAATATGGTTTACGAGCTTGTGAACAACAACAGGACCATCGGCGCGGACGACAGAGAAGTCGGCGAAAAAATCAAAAACCTGTATTCCACGTTCTGCAAGGGTGAGATAGTCATCACCGACATAAAGACGGCGGAGATGACGAAGGTCGTCGAGAACACCTTCAGGGCGGTGAATATCGCGTTTGCAAACGAGCTTGCGAAAATATGCGACTCCGACAACATGGACGTTTATGAAATAATAAAAATATGCAATATGCACCCGAGAGTAAACATTTTGAGCCCCGGCCCGGGCGTGGGAGGACACTGCATCCCCGTCGACCCGTGGTTTCTGGTCGGCGACTATCCCGATAAAGCAAAGGTTATAGGCGAGGCGCTGAAAGTCAACGAGTCCATGCCGCAGTTCGTGCTTGAAAAGGCGCAGAAGATAATGCGCGAAAAAGGAATGGAAGACCTTTCGAAAATCGGGCTTTACGGAATCGCATACAAGGAGAACGTCGACGATTACAGAGAGTCGCCGACGCTGCAGATGATTGATTTCTGCAGGGAAAAATACGGCGTAAGCCTGAAATCGTACGACCCGTACGTCAAAAAGGACGTTGCACAAAATCAGTATCACGATTTCGATAAGTTTTTGTCCGACGCGGACTTTGTGATTATAATGGTGGGACACGACGAGATTAAGGAAAAGAGCGCAATTGAAAAGCTGAAGACAAAGACGGTGCTTGACACGAGAAGAGCGCTCAAAACAGACGGAGTATACTATATCTGAAATGGGAGGAAAACGCATGAAAAAGGTAATGCTTGTGTTCGGCACAAGGCCGGAAGCGATAAAGATGTGTCCTCTTGTAAACGAACTGAAGTCGCGGGAAAATATCAAGACCGTAGTCTGCGTTACGGGACAGCACAGACAGATGCTCGACCAGGTGCTGACGGCGTTTGACGTAAAGCCCGACTACGACCTTTCGATAATGAAGGACAAGCAGACGCTTTTTGACATTACGGCGAACATCCTTTTAAGCATTAAATCGGTTCTCGAAAAGGAAAATCCCGATATCGTGCTCGTGCACGGCGATACGTCGACGACGTTTGTTACGGCTCTCGCGTGTTTTTATATGCAGATTCCCGTGGGACACGTCGAGGCGGGACTGCGGACGTATAACATATATTCCCCGTACCCCGAGGAATTCAACCGCCAGGCAGTGAGCATAATTTCAAAATACAATTTCGCGCCGACCGAGCTTGCCAAGCAGAACCTCCTTCGCGAAGGCAAGGACGAAAAGACGATATACGTTACCGGAAATACCGCAATAGACGCGCTCAAAACGACGGTAAAGGAAAATTATACGCACGAGCAGCTCGAATGGGCGCGCGGCAGCCGCCTTATCATTATCACGGCGCACCGCAGGGAAAATCTCGGCGAGCCGATGAGACACATGTTTTGCGCGATAAGAAGAATAATCGAGGAGCACCCCGACGTAAAGGCGATTTACCCGATACACATGAATCCGCGCGTGCGCGCGACTGCCGACGAAATTCTGGGAGACTGCGACAGAATAAGGCTTATCGAGCCGCTGGAAGTAATTGATTTTCATAATTTTCTTGCAAAAAGCTATCTTATTCTGACCGACAGCGGCGGAATCCAGGAGGAAGCGCCGTCGCTCGGCAAGCCGGTGCTCGTAATGAGGGATACGACCGAGCGCCCCGAGGGAATTGAGGCGGGAACGCTGAAGCTTGTCGGAACGGACGAGAAGACGATATACGAAAATTTCAAAAATCTTCTCGAAAACAAAGAGGAATACGATAAAATGGCGCATGCAAGCAACCCCTACGGCGACGGGAACGCAAGCAGAAGGATTGCGGATATACTCGAAAAAGACTGATTTTAAGAGAAGAGGGTAAAAATGAAAATACTTGTAACGGGCTCTGCCGGCTTTGTCGGAAAAAACCTCGTATGCTCCCTTGAAAATCTGAGGGACTCAAAGGACAGAACGCGTCCGGACCTTCATATCGAGGAAATATACGAATTTGACGTCGACACCGAAAAATCGCTTCTCGACGAATACTGTAAAAACGCGGATTTCGTGTTCAATCTTGCGGGGGTAAACCGCCCGAAGGACGAAAGCGAATTTATGAAGGGAAATTTCGGCTTTGCGTCGACGCTGCTCGATACGCTGAAAAAATATAACAATAAGTGCCCCGTGATGCTTTCAAGCTCCATTCAGGCGACGCTTATCGGAAGATATGCGCTGAGCGACTACGGAAAATCAAAGCTTGCGGGAGAGGAACTGTTTTTCAACTACGCGGAAGAAACGGGCGCAAAAGTGCTCGTTTACCGCTTCCCCAACCTTTTCGGAAAGTGGTGCAGACCGAATTACAACAGCGCCGTTGCGACTTTCTGCAACAACGTTGCAAACGACCTGCCGATTACGGTAAACGACAGAGCGACGGAGCTTGAGCTTCTGTATATAGACGACCTCGTAAGAGAAATGCTCGACGCGCTGGAGGGAAAAGAGCACAGATGCACGTTTGACGGCGTGAAAACCGTGCTTTGCGACGACGGAAAATACTGCGCGTGCCCGGTTACGCATCACGTAACGCTCGGGGAAATCGTCGATTTGCTCGAAAAATTCGGGAAACAGCCGCAGACTCTCATAATGCCCGAAATCCCGTACGGAAGCTTTGAAAAGAAGCTTTATTCGACGTATCTTTCGTATCTTCCCAAAGAAAAGACGGCGTTTGAGCTGAAAATGAACAAGGACGACAGGGGAAGCTTCACCGAGCTTCTCAAAACCGAAAAATGCGGACAGTTCAGCGTTAACATATCAAAGCCCGGCATCACGAAGGGCGAACACTGGCACCACACAAAGTGGGAGTTCTTCATAGTCGTGAGCGGACACGGACTTATAAGGGAGAGAAAGATAGGAACCGGCGAGATAATCGAGTTTGAGGTCAGCGGCGACAAAATCGAGGCGGTGCATATGCTTCCCGGATATACGCATAATATAATTAACCTTTCCGACACGGAAAATCTGGTAACCGTCATGTGGGCAAACGAGAAATTCGACCCGAACGCCCCCGACACTTTCGGAGAAAAGGTTGAAAAATGATGAAAAAACTTGTGATAATCGGCGCGGGCGGCTACGGAACAATGGTAAAGGACGTGGCATCTCAGCTCGGAATATATGAAAAAATCGTATTTCTCGACGACAATAAAACGGGAGAAGACGTCGTCGGAAAATGCGGCGAATATGAGAAATTCATAGACGAAAATACCGATATTTACCCCGCCTTCGGCAATAACGAAAAGCGGCTTTCGCTTGTGGATAATTTAATCGCCCTCGGCGCTTCTGTTCCGACGATAATTCACAAGGGAGCATACGTAAGTCCGACTGCGGTAATCGAAAAAGGCACCGTGATACTTCCCATGGCGGCGGTGAACACGGGATGCGTGATAAAGAGGGCGTGCATAATAAACACGGGGGCGATAATCGACCACGGAAGCGTCGTCGGAGAGGGCACGCACATCTGTATAAACGCGATAATCAAGGCGGAAAACAGAATACCTTCTCTTGTGAAAATTCAGGCGGGAACCGTGGTTGAAGACAGGACCTATCCGCTCTGAAAACAAAAATCGGAGAGGAGATGAGAAAATGAAGCATCTTATCGAAATAATGACGTGCCTTATAAGAAGCGAGCTTTCCGATAAGGAATGCGGCGTCATGCCCAGAATAAGGGAGTGCTACGGAAAAGACGAAATTCCGCGCGAAGTGCTTGAAAGAATGCTTGTAATCTCATCTTTTCACGACGTCGCGCATATTGTCGGCTCGGCGCTCGAAAAATACGGGCTTTGCGGGGACGAAAAAACAAAAAACGAATTTGCGAAACGGGTAATGGCCGCAAAAGGCAGATACGCACTTATCGAAACGGAATACGAGAGGGTGTGCTCGGCGCTTGAAAACGCAAAAATCGCGTACATGCCCCTAAAAGGCGCGGTAATAAGAGATTTTTATCCTGAAAAATGGCAGAGAACGAGCTGCGATATAGATATACTCGTTCATAAAAAGGACGTCGAAAAGGCGGGAGAAACGCTCGAAAGCCTTTATTACGAGAAAAAAGAGAGCAGTGCGCACGATATTCCGTATTCGTCGAAAAACGGAATGACAATAGAACTTCATTTCGACCTCGTCGAAGAAAAACGCATGCCGCAGGCGGAAAAGGTGCTCAAAAAAGTCTGGGACTACGCGTCGCATAAGGACAACGAGTATAAATACGAGCTGAGCGACGGCATGTTTTACTACTACCACGTCGCGCACATGGCAAAACACATGGAAGAGGGCGGAATCGGCGTCAAGGCGTTCGCGGACACGTGGGTGCTGAATAACCGAAAGACGTGCGACAAAGCGGAAAGAGACGCGCTCATAGCGGAGGGCGGACTTTCGGAGTTTGAAAAGGCGGCAAAGGCGCTCTGCACGAAATGGTTTGATTTTGAAAAACCGCAATACGACGAAGAAACGGTAAATACGCTCGAAAAATACGTCATGAAAGCGGGAACTCACGGAACGCTCGACAACAGAGTTTCGGTAAGCGTTGCGGGCAAGGGCACAAAGGCGGGATTTTTTCTTTCGAGAGTGTTTATGCCGTACGAAAAGCTCGTGCTCATTTTTCCGTCGCTCGAAAGGCATAAAAAACTGATTTTCTTTTATCAGATAGCGCGAATAGGGCATATTATAAAGCGCGGCGGAATAAAAAGCGGACTTGACGAAGCAAAGGCCGCCGAAAAACAGCTCGGAAGCGAGGACGCCGGAAAGGCGCTCGAAATGCTGAAAAAATTCGGCATAATGAGATAAAACAAAGCCACGAAAAACGTGGCTTTTTGATAATAAAAACACTTCGGAGGAAAATGATGACATCGGTGATAAAAACCGCGTCGGTAAACGGAATAGACGGCTTTATCGTGGACGCCGAATGCTACAGCGCGGGCAATTTTCCGAAATTTTCGCTTGTCGGACTGCCCGACGCCGCCGTAAGAGAGGCGTACGAGAGAATAAAGGCGGCAGTAAAGTCGTCGGGAATAGAGTTTCCGCAGACGACGGTTACAGTAAACCTCGCGCCCGCCGACAGATTAAAGCAGGGCACGGCTTTCGACGTGGCGATTATGCTTGCAATACTCAAAAGCACCGTGCTTTCCACGTCGGACACAAACGGAAAATGCTTCATAGGCGAGCTTTCCCTTTCGGGAAACATCCGCGGAGTAAACGGCGTTCTGCCGATGTGCATCGCGGCGCGCGACGCGGGAATAAAAGAAATTTTCGTGCCGTCCGACAACGTAAAGGAAGCGGCGGTCGTCGAAGGAATCGACGTTTACGGAGTTGAAAACGTAAATCAGCTTATAGCGCACTTAACGGGGCTTTTAAGAATAGAAAGAACGCCGTGCGGAAGCAGGGATATTTTAAGCACGGTATCGGAAAACATTCCCGATATGTCGGAGGTCAAGGGGCAGGAAAACGTAAAACAAGCGCTTGAAATCGCCGCCGCCGGCATGCATAACGTGCTGCTCGTCGGTCCTCCCGGAACGGGAAAAAGCATGCTTGCGAAAAGACTGCCCGGAATACTTCCCAAAATGAGCTTCGAGGAAGCGCTCGAAACGAGCAGAATACAGTCGGTGTGCGGAATGCTGGGCAAAGACCGCGCGCTTGTAACCGAAAGACCTTTCAGGTCGCCTCATCACACCATTTCCACGGCGGGCCTCATAGGCGGAGGAAAATTTCCCGTGCCGGGCGAAATTTCGCTTGCGCATAACGGAGTGCTGTTCTTAGACGAGCTTGCGGAATTCAAAAAGGACGCGACCGACGCTCTGCGCCAGCCGATAGAGGACGGAAAAGCCGAAATTACGAGGGTAAACGGAAGAATGAGCTTCCCGAGCAAATTTATGCTCGTGTGCGCCATGAATCCGTGCAAATGCGGCTACTACGGAAGCACCGAAAAGAAGTGCACCTGCTCGCCCGCGGCGAGAAGCGCGTATCTTGCAAAGATTTCGGGTCCGCTTCTCGACAGAATGGATATACAGATAGAGGTGTCGAGAATCCCGTACGACACGCTCAAAGACAGAACGCCGTCGGAAAAGTCGGCGGTTATTCGCGCGCGCGTCGAAAAAGCAAGAGAACGCATGATGAAAAGGTACGCGGGCACGGGAATTTTCGCAAACGGACAGCTCACGCCCGCAATGATAAGGGAATACTGCGTAACCGACAAACAGGCGGACGAGGTGCTCAAAGCCGCGTTTGAAAGGCTCGGACTTTCGGCGCGCGGATACGACAGAATATTAAAGCTTGCCAAAACCATAGCCGACATAAACGAATGCGACGTCATAAATTCAAAACACGTCGCGCAGGCAATCGGCTATCGGAGCCTCGACAGAAAATACTGGATAAATTATTGAAAAAATACCCCGAAAATCGGTATATTTTTAACCATTGCATAAAATTTGCAAAATACTTTTGAAAATGTTTAAAATCTGTCGTTTTTCGGTGTGATTTTTAAATAAAGAAAAAATGTTCGGTAAACATAATTGCATCGAAAAATTATTGATTTTCAGGCGAAAAATTGTTGATAACTATGTTGATAATGTTTATAACTCACTCAAAAACGCTTGATTTTATCAATTTTTCGTGTTTTTTTACCGAATATGCAAAAATCGGGAAAACGGTGGTTTACTTAAAAAAATACCCGATTTTATGTAAACAAAAATACCCGTAAAAACAGTGAATATTTATGCAAAATGGCTGCATAAATATTCGTTTCGGAGCTTTTTTCACCGTAAATCGAAAGGCGGAAATCCGATATGAAAAATGAAGAAAAAAGAGAAATAATAAATGAAGCCGTAACGAAAAGCGAAAAGGAAACGGAAGACTTTGCGAAAAAATTCGCAAATAATTTGAAAAGCGGCGACTTTATCGCGCTTTACGGGGAGCTCGGCTCCGGAAAAACGGCGTTTGTCAGAGGACTTGCCGACGTTTTCTGCAAAGGAATAAGAGTGTCCAGCCCGACGTATGCTGTAATAAACGAATACAAAGGAAATCCCGATATATATCATTTCGATATGTACAGGATAACAAGCGAGGAAAGCCTCTATTCAACCGGCTTTTACGACTATTTCGACAGAGACGGGATTATCGCCGTCGAGTGGAGCGAAAATATACCTTTTGCGCTTACGGAAAACAGGTTTGAGGTAGCTTTTGAAAAGCTTTCCGATACCGAAAGAAAAATAATTATTACGAAAATCACGCCATAACGGAGAAAATATGCTTAAAAGAAACGAAAAAAACGGAGTCGTTTACTATACGTCGGAGCTGCTTGCTGAAAACGGCGTGCGCCACGCGTTTTTCGCACGGTACGGAGGCGAAAGCCTCGGCGCGTTTGAGAGCCTTAACGTAAGCTTTGCGCGTAAGGACGAAAATGGTAATACCGATTCTGCGCAAAACGTAAGAAAAAATTTTGAAATCGCGCTCGGTACTCTCGGAATAAAGCCGCAAAACGCCGTCATGGCGCATCAGGTACATTCCGACGCGGTAATTGAGGTAACGAAAGACGACGCGGACAAGGGCATAAATCTTGAGGAGCTTCCCGAATGCGACGGCCTCGTTTTGAAAAAAGAAACCGAAAGCATCGACGCCGTATGCGTAAAAACCGCCGACTGCGTGCCGATAATTATGGCTGACGTAAAAAGCGGCTCGGTCTGCGCGGTGCACGCAGGCTGGAAGGGCACGGCTCTCGGTATCGTGTCAAAAGCTTTGCAAATACTTTCCCCCGCAGACGCAAAAGACGTGATATGCGCAATAGGTCCCTGCATCGGGCTTTGCTGTTACGAGACGGGAAAGGCTTTCGGAGATAATTTTTCGGAAATATTTGCGAAAAAAGGCATAACCGGTGATGAAATAAGGGAAAGGAGCCTTTTTTCTTTTGAGTACGGCAAAATGCACACCGATCTTGCGGCGATAAACGGACTTTTGCTTGAAAAGTGCGGAATTTTACCCGAAAACGTTGATTACGGCGGAATCTGCACGTGCTGTTATACGAAAAACGGGGAGCGGGAATTTTTTTCACACAGAGGACAGGGCGGTTTTTCAGGCACGTTTTTAACCGTTGCGGCAAAGTAAAAAACGGAAAAAATCAAAAGCACATTTTTAAAAAAAGTGCTTGACAAATGTCCCATGTTATGCTATACTACCTAAGCAGTGTTTTTCCACCCATCGAACCGAAAAACACACAGGGGAATAGCTCAGTTGGTAGAGCAGCGGTCTCCAAAACCGCGTGCCGAGGGTTCGAGGCCTTCTTCCCCTGCCAAAGCGAAAATCCTGTCGACAGCCGTCGGCAGGGCGGATTTTCGCTTTGACCTGTTACTTATTCACTATTCACTCTTCACTATTAACTATTTCCCATTCCCCGACAACACGGTCCGGTAGTTCAGTTGGTTAGAACGCCAGCCTGTCACGCTGGAGGTCGTGGGTTCGAGCCCCATCCGGATCGCCAAAAAAGCCGGTGCAGCATCGCAGCGGCTTTTTGTTTGAATATTTTGCTGTTGTAGCTCAGCAGGTAGAGCACATCCTTGGTAAGGATGAGGTCGGCCGTTCGATCCGGCTCAACAGCTCCATAAAGTCCGCTCTTCCGAACGGGCTTTTTATTTTCCGCCTTTTTCCTTTATCAGCGCGTCAAAAGCAATCGCCCCCGCAAATACGATGATGACGGTTGCGACGAGCGACGGCAGCGTTTTTATAAGCTTTGCGTATTCGAGATACGAATTTGATTTTAATATGTAAAAAATGAATAAAATCTCTGTCGCAATGCACGTTTTCAGTCCGAAAATCAGGATTTTCAGTGCTTTTGCCTCCATTTTATCAAAAAAACCGCCGGTTTTTTTCATTGCCGTCTCCCCTTTTGACCGGTATTGAATAAAAAATATTGAAAATGAAAATTTTTTGTGCTATAATTACTGTAATAGATTAAGAAAATTGTTTTTTGCAAAACCTGTTTTTGCGGAAAGTGAGGTTTTTATGAAATGTCCCGTATGCGGGCACCCCGAAAGCAAGGTGCTTGATTCAAGACCGACCAACGAGGGCAACAGTATACGCAGAAGACGGGAATGTCTGAGCTGTCATAAAAGATTTACCACTTTTGAAACGATAGAAAGCGTTTCTTTCGTCGTTGTCAAAAAGGACAAAACCCGCCAGTCCTTCGACAGAATGAAGCTGTTAAACAGCCTCGTGCGCGCCTGCGAAAAGCGAAGCGTTTCCATGCAGCAGCTTGAAAGCGCGGTTGCGGACATCGAGCAGACGCTCCAGGCAACCATGAAAAACGAGATTACCACGACGGAAATCGGGGAGCTTGTAATGGAAAAATTAAAGGCGCTCGACGAGGTCGCATACGTAAGGTTTGCGTCGGTTTACAGACAGTTCAAGGACATAACGACGTTCAGAGACGAGCTCAACAAGCTGCTCGAAAAATAATAAATGTAAAATAAAGCGGCGGTAAAGATTAAGTCTTTACCGCCGCTGTCGTTTTTCTTTTTTATCAGTCGCTGAAGTCGACGCCGTTCTTGCACAGGTAGTACGGATTTACGAACACGCCGTTTACCGAGGAAGCGAAATGCACCATCGGCGCTTTTACAAACGCCGCTCCGTCGTTATAGCATGCAAAGCCCGTGCTTCCCGCCTTTCCTATTTCGGCGTTTTTGGATACCGTGTCGCCGACGGAAACGGAAATGCTTTCAAGGTTGCCGTAATAAGTAAATATCGAGCAGCCGTGGTCGA
>JAEESG010000013.1 GCA_016286245.1 Clostridiales bacterium
CACACTTTCAGGGTGGATGAAATCGCCTGCGGCGGTGAAATTGCCCTGCGGACAGTGAAATCCGCCTTTGCGGCGGGTGGGTGGATTTCATTTCACCGAACGCATCAGCGTTCGATTTCACCAACGGCGCAAACCGTTGATTTCACCTTTTGCCGAAGGGCAAAAGATTTCACTATGGAATTTGCGGTACAAATTCCCTGCCTGTTTCGATATACTAAAAAAGGCCGGCTGAAATAAGGATTTTGTTCCTTACTCAGCCGGTTTTCATTAACTGTCCTTAATAGTACCTTACTTTACGGACGTTTCTTTTTACGGATTTTCAAGCGATTTGCTCAAAAATGCCTTCATTTTTTCGCTTTTCGGATTATCGAACACCTCGTCGGGTGTGCCTTCCTCCTCTATTCTGCCGTCGGCGATAAACATTATTCTGTCCGACACGCTTCTTGCAAAGCCGAGCTCGTGAGTTACGATTATCATGGTTCTTCCGGTGTTTTTGAGTTCCCTTATTACCCTGAGCACCTCTCCGGTAAGCTCGGGGTCGAGCGCGCTCGTCGGTTCGTCGAAGCACAGCACCTCGGGGTCGAGCGAAAGCGCTCTTGCTATCGCGACTCTCTGCTGCTGACCGCCCGAAAGTTCGCACGGATACGCCTGCGCCTTTTCGGAAAGTCCGACGTTTTCGAGAAGTTCTTTTGCCTTTTCTCTTATCTGTTCCTTTGACATTCCGTCCTTTTTCCTGCTTTTTTCAATAAGTTCCTTTGCAAGCGTCAGGTTTTCCATGACGGTATACTGCGGAAACAGGTTAAATGACTGGAAAACGAGTCCGAAATGCAGTCTGTTTTCCCTTATCTGTTTTTCGCTTACTTTATCCTTATTTTCCGCGTTGAAAATTTCTTTTCCGCCGATTTTCATTTTTCCGGTATCGGGCGTTTCGAGAAAGTTTATACACCGCAGCAGCGTAGTTTTTCCGCCGCCGGACGAGCCGAGTATCGACAGTACCTCGCCTTTATCCACCGAAAAGCTTATTCCCTTGAGCACCTCGGTTTTTCCGAATCTTTTATGTATGTTTTCTATTTCAAGCAGTGCCATCGTCTCACCCCTTATCCCTTATAATAATTCATCTTCTTTTCGATATATCCGAACAACAGCGTCAAAAGTCCGGAGAAGATGAGGTAAAACGCGCCCGTGTAAAACAGCGGCCACACGAGGCCTTCGGTTTTTGCGAATTTCTGCGCCGCCCATATTATTTCGTATATCGAAATAACTCTTGCAAGCGACGTATCCTTTACCAGAGTTATTATTTCGTTGCCCATCGGCGGCACGATTTTCTTTATCACCTGGAACAGTATGACTTTGAAAAATATCTGCGTTTTCGTCATTCCGAGAACCGCGCCCGCTTCATACTGTCCTACCGGCATACTTTCTATTCCTCCGCGGTATATTTCCGAAAAATAGCAGGAATAGTTTATGACAAACGCCACCATTACCGCCATAAACCTGTCGGGTACGCTCCAGGTCCTAAGAAAGTTTATTATGGCGTTTGAATATCCCACGTTTGTCGCCCACTGGCCTATAAGTCCCGGCACGTAAAATATCGCAATCAACTGCAGCATAAGAGGCGTTCCCCTTATTACCCACACGATAAACTTCACCACGTACTTTATCGGGCGTATCTTACTCATCGAGCCGAAGCTGAGTATCAGTCCCAGAGGAAGTGCGAAAAGAAGCGTGAGCGCAAATATTTTAAGCGTCATGCCGAAGCCTTCGAGCAATGACATCGTTACGTTTACAAACATTTTTTATCCTTCCGTACGTCAAAATGTCAAAAAGCAGAAGGCCTTCTTGCGAAAGCTTTCTGCTCTTATTATTTTTCGCGTTTATCAGCCTTCAATTGCAAGCGTAAGTTCGTACTTATCGGCAAGCTTCTGAAGAGTTCCGTCTTTATAAAGATCGGCTATTATCTTATTTCCTTCTTCAACGGTGTCCGTTCCCTTTCTGAAACCGATTCCGTATTCTTCCGACGTGAGTGCAAGACCTGCGGCAAGTCCTTCGTAGCTTGTACCCTTACCGGTCATTGCGTTTGCCATTGTGATATCGATTACGCATGCGTCTTCTGCGCCCGATGCAACTTCCATGAGAGCCGTTGCCTGGGTGTCAACTTCAACCGCTTCGTATCCTGCGTCAGCGATGGCAAGCATACCTGCGGAGCCCGCTTCAGCAACGAATTTGAGGTCTGCGAGCGATTCTACCGTATCATAGTCCGCAACCTTCGACGCGTCCATTACGACAACCTGCGCGTTTACAACGTAAGGAACAGAGCAGCCCATTGCGTTCTGTACTTCATTCGTGAGCGTCATGCCGTTCCATACGCAGTCGATAGCCTTTGAATCGAGTTCGAATATCTTGTTGTCCCAGTCGATTTCCTTGAATTCAACCTTTACGCCGAGTTTTTCGGCAACTATTTCCGCAAATTCCGTATCGAATCCCGTCCATTTTCCGTTTTCGTCCATATAGTTCATCGGTTCGTATTCGGTAATACCCACAATGAGAACGCCCTTATTCTTTATGTATGCAAGGTCGCTGTCTCCTTCTTTCTTTTCGCACGACGAGAATGCCGCAAGGCAAAGCGCCGTCATCATTACCGCCAATACCAGTGCCAATACTTTTTTCATTTTGTTTTCTCCTTTTTTAAGTAAATTCACTTTATTGCTTTACTTTATTAAAGCGATTAAAGTATACCACAAATTTTGAAATTTGTCAAGTGGTTTTAATTTTTATACGTATTATAATATAAAATGCGTTTCTTAATACGCGAAGGGTATATCATACGTTTCTGAAATTTTGTGCGAAAAAAGTTAAAGACACAGTGAAGAGTGAAAAGTGAAGAGTGAATAAGTAAAATCGGCAAGGTTCAATAGAACCTTGCCGATTTTTGGAGCTGGTGGCCGGACTTGAACCGGCGACCTGTTGATTACGAATCAACTGCTCTACCGACTGAGCCACACCAGCGAACAGTATGTATTATATCATAGCAATCCCGATTTGTCAATAATAATATTGACAAATCGGGACGAAATTTTTATTCTTTTAATTTATGCCTTATTCTTCCTCTTTTGCGCCTTTTGCGGTAACCGCTTTGATTACGAGAAGCGTTGCTACCATAAGAACTATTGATATCGGCAGGCAGATGTACACGTTCTTTACAAATCCTGCGATGAGATACGATACGAATGATACGCCCGCAACCGTAAGCGCATACGGCAGCTGAGTGGATACGTGGTTGATGTGGTTACACTGTGCTCCGGCCGACGCCATAATCGTCGTATCGGAAATCGGCGAGCAGTGGTCGCCGCATACGGCGCCCGCCATACATGCGGAAATCGCTATTATCGTGAGCTGGTCGCCGAATCCGTGGAATGCCGAGATTACTATCGGAATGAGAATACCGAACGTTCCCCACGACGTTCCCGTTGCAAACGAAAGACCTACGGCGATAAGGAATATTATTGCAGGTAAGAAGTTCATAAGCGACTGTGCCGAGGAGTTTACGATATTTGCTATGAACGCTTTTGCGCCGAGAGAATCGGTCATGCCTTTAAGAGTCCATGCAAACGTCAGAATGAGGATTGCGGGAACCATTGCCTTAAAGCCTTCGGGCAGGCAGCTCATGCATGCCGAAAACTTTATCGTTCTTCTTATGAGGAAGTAAATCATATCGATTATTATTGCGGCAAGCGAACCGAGCGCAAGACCTACCGACGCGTCGCTGTTGGAGAATGCGTCGATGAAGTTTTCGCCTTCAAAGAAGCCGCCCGTATAAATCATGCCTATAACGCAGCTGATTATGAGTATTACAACCGGGATTATGAGGTCGAATACTTTACCTTTCGTGTTGACTTCTTTTTCATCATCGGTCTTTTCCGAAACTCCGCCGCTCGTAAAGAGGTCGCCGTTGAGCATTGCGTTCATTTCGTGCAGCTTCATCGGGCCGTAATCGAATTTAGCTATTGCAATTACGAACATCATTACTATTGTAAGAATTGCGTAAAAGTTATAAGGAATTGCTTTTATAAACAGCTGGAAGCCGTTCATTCCCGAGTCGGAAGCAAAGCCGGCAACCGCCGCAGCCCACGACGAAATGGGGGCTATAATGCAGACGGGCGCTGCCGTTGCGTCTATGAGGTATGCAAGTTTTGCGCGGGATATTTTCTTTGCGTCCGAAGCAGGGCGCATAACGCTTCCTACCGTAAGGCAGTTAAAGTAGTCGTCAACGAATATGAGTATACCGAGGATAATCGTGCAGATCTGCGCGCCCACTCTCGATTTGATGTGCTTGCTTGCCCATCTTCCGAATGCCGCCGCGCCGCCCGACTTGTTCATCATTGCAACCAACGTTCCGAGCAGTACGAGGAATACGAGTATACCAACGTTCCAGGAATCCGCAAGGCTTGCTATGAATCCGTCGTTTACTATATGTACGAGCGTGCCTTCAAAATTAAGTGCGTAGAGTATGCCGCCTGAAAGAATACCTATAAACAGCGACGAATAAACCTCTTTGGTTATGAGTGCGAGGACTATTGCGATTATCGGCGGGATAAGAGCCCAGAACGTTGCGTAAAAAGGCGTTACGTCCTCTCTTATCTGTTTTACGGCATCCTGATAATTCTCTCCAACGTTTTCGTCGCCCGTGATTGCCGCGTCATAGTTGTCTATGTACGCCTGAGCAAGATCTCCGAGTTCGGCGTCGGCGTCTTCCCCGAGTTCGGATATTGCAAACTGTGCGTATCCGGGGATGTCGGAAGCCGCTTCTTCCTCTGCGGCAAAAGCAAACAGATTAAACGCGCACGTTATGCACATTAAAACCGCAAGTAATGCCATTAGTTTTTTGGCTTTGAACATATTTGTTCCTCCTTATAAAAAATAAAACTGCAACGCAAAAAGCCGTTACAGTCCGATTTCTATATTGACCATAATAGCTCTCCACTCGCGTGACAGTCGCAGGGATTTTTTCCCGTGCGTCCAGCATCCGTCTTTTACGGAAAAGACAGACACTTCGGCGCCTTGCACCCATTGCCGCATCACCGTTTCCGCAAACTTTACGGCAACTATTTGCATGGCGCGCCTCTATTCCTTGGTACAATGTGATTATATACCTAATTTATTAATATTGTCAAGTGTTTTTGATAATTTTTATTTGTTTTATGTTGTTTTTTGCCAAAAATACGCCGTTTTCATTCGGGTTTATTTTTATTTTTCCGAAACGCGTACACCGCAAGTATTGCGCAAAGCGAGCCTGCAAAATCTATCACGATATCCGGCACCATACTTCCCCTGCCGGTAAAAAACTGTATGTATTCGTCGATTACCGCCGACGCAAGCGCCCCAAAGACCGCAAAAAACGCATATTTTTTCTCCGTTGCGTCTTCTATACTGTTTTTCTGCAGTTCAAGCAGAAGTCCGAGCATGAAAAATTCAATAAAATGCGCCGCTTTTCTCACGCAGTTATGTATTATTTCAAAATCCGTCTCTTCACCGAATATTTTTCTTATTATTTCGGTTATATACATACTCAGCTTTCCCGAGCTGCCCCTGTCGAGAACTGAGTTTCCCCATATAAACGCAAGCGCAAGGACAATAAGCACGCCAAAAACAAGTATTCTATTTTTAGCCTTCGATTTCATTTTTTCACCGCTTTTTTATTTAGTTTTTATATATAATACCATATTATTCTTATTTTGTACAGCAGCGTATTATGATTAAAGGGAATATTTCTCCCTTTTTATAAAAATAAGTAAAATTATTGTGTATTTTTTGCTTTTTTGATTGAAAAATTTTGCATTTTGAGGTAAAATAAGGTAGTTTAGATTTTTCTGAAAAGAAGGTAGACGCTTATGCAAAAAATCGGTTTCGACAACGACAAATATCTGAAACTTCAATCGCAGCACATAGAAGAACGCATCGAAAAATTTCACGGAAAACTTTATCTCGAGCTCGGCGGAAAGCTTTTCGACGATTATCATGCTTCGCGTGTGCTTCCCGGCTTCCAGCCCGACAGTAAAATCAAAATGCTGCTTCATCTTGCCGACAGAGCCGAAATCGTAATTGCAATAAACGCCTGCGACATTGAGAAAAACAAGATAAGAAGCGACCTCGGCATCGCATACGACCAGGACGTTATCCGTCTTATAAACGCTTTTTCGAATATGGGGCTTTACGTCAGCAGCGTCGTTATGACTCAGTATTCTGGGCAGTTTGCAGCCGACGTCTTCAAGAAAAAACTCACAAATCTCGGAATAAACGTCTATCTTCATTATCCAATTGTGGGTTATCCCAACAACATTGACTTTATCGTAAGCGACGACGGTTACGGAAGAAACGAATACATAAAGACGACAAAACCGCTCGTAATAGTTACGGCTCCCGGTCCCGGAAGCGGAAAGCTTGCGACCTGTCTTTCACAGTTATATCACGAGCACAAGAGAGGAATTCTTGCGGGATATGCGAAGTTCGAAACCTTCCCGATATGGAATCTGCCGCTCAAACACCCCGTAAACCTTGCCTACGAGGCGGCGACCGCAGACCTCAACGACCTTAACATGATTGACCCGTTCCACCTCGAAACGTACGGTGAGATGACGGTCAACTACAACAGAGACGTTGAAGCGTTTCCGCTGCTGCGCGCGATACTCGAGCAGATTCTCGGCAAGAGTCCGTATCACTCCCCCACAGACATGGGCGTAAACATGGCGGGCAACTGCATTATCGACGACGAGGTCGTAAAAGAGGCTTCAAAAAAAGAAATCGTGCGCAGATATTACAAGGTCAGCTGCGACAGAGCGCTTGGAATCGTCGGTGAAAGCGCGGTTATAAAAGCGGAATCGATAATGAAGCAGGCGGGCGTTTCGAGCGAATCAAGGCCTGTCGTCAAGGCGGCGCTTGACAAGTCGAGAAAGGCGAACGCTCACGCCGTTGCGATAGAACTTCAGGACGGCACGATAGTTACCGGCAAGACGACGGAGCTTTTGGGTTCCGTATCCGCGGCGCTTCTCAACGCAATGAAGATAATGGCGGGCATTCCGGACGAGGTTCCGCTGCTTGCGCAGTCGGTAATAGAGCCTATAATCAAATTAAAGCGCGAAATTTTCAACGCGGCTTCCTCACACCTTGACTCAAACGAAATGCTCATTGCTCTTTCGAGCTGCGCGGTCATGAATCCGCAGGCGGCGCTCGCTTTAAGAAAGATAATCAATCTTCGCGGCACCGAGCTTCACTCTTCGGTCATGCTTTGCGAGGAGGACGAGCAGGTTTTGAAGAAACTCGGCGTAAACTACACCTGCGAGCCGATTTACAGAACGAAAATTCTGATAAACACTTCGATATGACAACAAAAAACGCTTTTCAGCCGAAAAGCGTTTTTCTTATTCTTTTATTTAATTATCTTTTCTCCATACCATCTTATTTACGACTCCGGTATAGCTCTGGATTATCTTTACGACTTTAGATGACACGTTTTCGTCCAGATAATCGGGAACGGGGATTCCGTAATCACCGTTTTTATTCATTTCAACGGCGGTATCCACCGACCGCAGAAGTCCCTTTTCGTCAATACCCGAAAGTATGAAACATGCTTTATCAAGCGCTTCGGGGCGTTCGGTAGACGTTCTTATGCATACCGCGGGAAACGGATGTCCGACCGACGTAAAGAAGCTCGATTCCTCCGGCAGCGTTCCCGAGTCGGAAACAACGCAGAATGCGTTCATCTGCAGGCAGTTATAGTCATGGAAGCCGAGCGGCTCATGCCTTATAACGCGCTTATCAAGCTCAAATCCCGACGCTTCAAGTCTGTTTCTTGATCTCGGATGGCAGGAATAAAGCACCGGCATATCATATTTTTCCGCCATTTTATTGATAGCTCCGAAAAGGCTCAAAAAGTTCTTTTCGGTATCGATATTTTCTTCCCTGTGCGCCGAAAGAAGAATGTATTTGCCCTTTTCAAGTCCGAGCCTTGCATGTATATCGGAATTCATTATTTCATCAAGATTTTTATGCAGTACTTCCGCCATGGGAGAGCCCGTAACGTAGGTTCTTTCCTTTGGAAGTCCGCAGTCCGCAAGGTATCTTCTCGCGTGCTCGGAATATGCGAGGTTTACGTCGGAAATTATATCGACTATTCTTCTGTTCGTCTCTTCGGGCAGGCATTCGTCCTTACATCTGTTGCCCGCTTCCATGTGGAATATCGGTATATGCAGTCTCTTTGCGCCTATTACCGAAAGGCAGGAGTTTGTGTCTCCCAAAACGAGCACCGCTTCGGGCTTGATTTCGGTCATGAGCTTATAGGACTTTGCGATAATATTTCCGCACGTCTCGCCCAGATCTTCGCCCACGGCGTCGAGATAAACCTCGGGGTTTTCAAGCTTCAAATCCTTGAAAAACACGCCGTTGAGGTTATAATCGTAATTCTGTCCGGTATGCGCAAGAATTACGTCAAAATATCTTCGCGTTTTGTCGATAACCGCGGCAAGACGTATTATTTCGGGGCGTGTGCCGACGATTATCAGAAGCTTAAGCTTTCCGTTTTCTTTCCATTTAACGTTTTCAAACATCTTTTATCCCTCTTCCGAAAGCCTGTCCTTTATATATTGCAAACTTGCTATCTTTTCTTTCGTCTGCTCGACGTCAAGCAGCTTTGTGTTATTCGAATTGAAATCGGTAAGCGTATTTCTCGCCTCGTCGCCTTCCTTGAAATATTTATCGTAGTTGAGCCCTCTGTTATCTGCGGGAATACGGTAAAAATCTCCCATATCTATAGCTCTTGCGCATTCTTCGTTTGTGAGGAGCGTTTCATACATCTTTTCACCGTGGCGTATTCCGATTATTTTTATTTTTTCCTTATCGCCGCCGAAAAGTTCGCATACCGCGAGTGCCTGCGTCATTATCGTGCATGCCGGCGCTTTCTGTATGAGAAGATCGCCGTTTTCTCCGTGTTCGAATGCAAACAGCACGAGGTCAACCGCCTCGTCGAGCGACATTATAAAGCGCGTCATGGACGGCTCGGTTATGGTAATCTGGTTTCCCGATTTTATCTGGTCTATCCAGAGAGGTATTACGGAGCCTCTCGAGCACATTACGTTTCCGTAGCGCGTACAGCATATTTTCGTGTTTTTCGACATTCTCGATTTTGCTATCGCAACCTTTTCCTCAAGCGCCTTCGAAATTCCCATGGCGTTTATCGGGTATGCGGCTTTATCGGTCGAAAGGCAGATTACGCTCTCCACTCCCTCGTCTATTGCGGCGGTAAGCACGTTATCCGTTCCGAGAATATTGGTGCGGACCGCTTCCATCGGGAAAAATTCGCATGACGGAACCTGTTTGAGCGCCGCCGCGTGGAAAATAAAGTCAACCCCGTGCATTGCGGCTCTGCATGATTCGAGCGACCTTACGTCGCCGATATAAAATTTGATTTTGTCCGCCGCCTCCGGCATTTTTGACTGAAATTCATGGCGCATATCATCCTGTTTTTTCTCGTCTCTTGAAAAAACCCTTATCTCGCCTATGTCTGTTTTCAAAAAGCGGTTGAGCACCGCGTTTCCGAAAGAGCCCGTACCTCCGGTAATCATCAAAGTCTTGTCCTTAAAGATTCCCATAACTTATCTCCCAAACATTTTCTTCAATTTTATTTTAATAATTTTATCATATATGAAATTAATTGTCAACAGAGTTCATTTTAACAATTATAATAAGAATTGTATCGCAAATGCAAAAATTACCATACGCCGCTTTACATAAAAATTCTCTTTGTTACAAACAATACAAGCGAAACCAAAAACGTTATTAAAAAGGAGTTTTTATATATGAAAGCAACAGGTATCGTAAGAAGAATAGACGACCTCGGACGCGTGGTTATTCCGAAGGAAATAAGACGCACCATGAAAATACGCGAGGGCTCCCCTCTCGAAATATATACTGACCATGAAGGAGAAGTTATATTCAAGAAATATTCGCCGATAGGCGAGCTTTCGTCCTTCGCGTCGCAGTATGCCGAAACGGTTCACAAGACCTGCAAAATGGCGATTATTATATGCGACCGCGACACCGTCATCGCCTGCGCGGGCGTGTCAAAGAGGGACTATCTTGAAAAACCGATTTCAGACAGCGCCGAAAAGATTATCGAGGGCCGCGCGCTTTACCAGTTTCAGAACGGCTCGGAGCAATACACGATTACGCGCGACGGCGCGGGCGACATGTATATCAGATGCGCAATGCCTATTCTCACCGAGGGCGACGTCATCGGCTGCGTAATTTCGGCGGCGTCGACGTCAAAAGCCGACGCGGAGCCGATCTCCCCCGAGCTTGAAGCAAAGCTCGTGCAGACGGCGGCAAACTTCCTCGGAAAACAGCTTGAAAGCTGAATTTTATATATAAAAAAGCAGAAGCGGATGCTTCTGCTTTTTATCTTTTTATTATTTTCGACAATACCTTTTGCAAAAATGATTTATTCTGCTTTATAAAGTCGGCGGCGGAAATTATTCCGCTCTTTTTAAAAATTCCGTTGAACTTTTCGTACGGTTTTTCATCTAATCGGCGGCAAACGCCTATGATTTTGGGGGATTTCAAATTTCCGTTTGTCCGGAGCATTATTTATTTGCGCGATCGCTGCGCTCAATAATCAGACCTTTTGCAAAAGCCCTCATCAGATCCTCAGGGTCTGTATCATACCTCTTTGCAAGGCTTATCAGAATATCATAGGGGATCTGCAAATTGTTTTCTTCACCGTACTGAGCCGCCATCCTGCCCATGCCGTACGCCTCGATTCTGACTTCGACGGGATCAAGGTCATCCTTCCAGAGCAGAAACATCTTTTTGTTCCGCTTTTTTGTAAGCCGGTTCGATAAAAACGCAACGGCGGTGCTTACGCCGAAGAAAAACAAAAGAGAAGCGGGTATCGCAAATGCCGGCGAAACGTATTCCTGAAGGCGGTATATATCCGGCCAGCCTCCGTTCGCCTCGCCGATAAGCGCCACTTCAATATAATAAACGATCATATAAGTAGAACAGAGAACGATGCCGAACAGCCGGTCCTTCCACGTAAACAGGTGGCCGCTTTCGATCTGAAAGAAGGAAACAATGATTAAAAGCGGACAAACGATATGGGTGACAAAATTGTGTCCGCCGAAAGCATCGTGCGGAGACGTCCAGCTTATAAAGGCGAGCACAACGATCATCGTAACCGCGATGGAAGTCGTTGCCGTAAAATGAATCAGCGCCGCCCATTTCGGCAATATGAAGCGCTTCTGGCGTATACCTTCAACCGCGAAAGGAAACACGAAAGCCGCGGAAAGCGCCGCAAACACGTTTGAGATCATCGTAAAGTAGATAAAGGACATAAATCCGTTTTCGTGCGCGACGTTATTCGTTATGTTCACGCCTTCGACGATACTGTAAAAAGCGAGTATCATCGTCAGTATCACACAGCAAAGCGCGATCACGCTTCGCCGCCTTAAAAGTACAGTCAGGTGTTCCCGGATCGACGTGTTCTTCATATCATTCATTTTTGTCATCGCCTCCGCTTTTTAATCACGGTTTTTGCCGCTGTATTCAGATACTCTTAACGGATCCTTTTTTGTCCGCGCCCGCATGAAGCCATTCCGAAGCCGATCCGCTCTCTCCATCCGAGTTTCTGCTCGGGATCGCTGTGTTTTGTGGCAAATTGAAGCATCTGAATGTTCTCCTTTTTGATAAACCTCTTTATCGGCAAGCTCTTTTTCACGGAAATAAGCGTTATGAGCTTTTATTCCGAATCTGTTTTATTGAATTCTGATTCTTTATACAACATACAATGTTTTTACGGTTTTGTCAAGAGTTTAATTGTTTTTTCAAAAAATGTACGTGCCGCGCAAAACGTTCTGCCGCATTTGCTGCTGCAAAAAAGCAGAAGCGTATGCTTCTGCTTTTTATCTTTTTATGATTTTTGAAATAACCTTTTGCAAAAATGATTTATTCGGCTTTATGAAGTCGGCGGCAGCAATTCCGCTCTTTTTGAAAATTCCGTCGAACTTTTCGTACGTCTTTTCATCCGGTTTTTTCACGGGACTTGTGAGTCTCTGGTTATACTTGATTACCGTGTCGATTTCCTGCTTTTCGAAATCTATATATTCCGAAATACTTTCGAAAAGTTTTCTTCCCTTTTCGGTACATACGATTACGCAGGACGTGCCCTTTTTATTATAGGAATCGGTAAAATTCTCTATTCCCTTATAATCGCCGACAATCACGTCGCCGACAAGCGGAAAGCCCTTATATTCACAGTTATAACAGCTGTCGCGCATAAATACGTTCGACTGGAAAATTCTGCCGAAGGACGAAAGGTGAAGCGGCTCGGTTTTTGTCTTTCCGTTTTCAAACGTCGTTTCGATATACATGGGAAGCCACTTTTTTATTTTCTTTCTCATATTTATATGGGTAACCTTACTGTTTTGTTCTTTTTCAAGGTTATCGACGTATGCTTTCAGCGCATCGTCCGACGTCGGGCCGTGGCAGATGAGCGTTACGAAATACAAATTTTCGTTTTCTCCTATATAATTCTTCACCGCCGCCGCCTGGCACGGAGTTCCCGTAAACAGCACGGGATTTTTCTCCTGCAGCGCGTCTTTTATCTCCGAAAACACGTTTTCGGTCCTACTCTGCACGTATTTTGAGGTGCGCATATCAAGCAGGTCGGAAAAATCCTTGGAGACGATATGTTTTGCGCTCTTACAGTCTTTTTCGTACACGCTTCCGCAAACTTTTCCGCCCTGCTGCGTTATTTTCTTTGCAAATGCATAGAAAAGTCCGCCCGAGGAGCTTTGCATAACGAGGTTTTCGTCCTTTAGCCATGCGGAATAAACGTCTTTACGCGGATTTTCCTTTCTTTCAAAGGAGACGTGCGGGCATTTATTATAGCAGATTCTGCAATCTATGCACTTTTCTTCGTCTACCGTCGGGTAAGGAAAGTGATTTTTATTTTCGAGTTTTATTGCGTTTTTTGGGCAGACGGCCGCGCAAAGTCCGCAGCCGACGCAGTTTTCGCTCTTTATTTCAGAAACGTTCATTTTACGCCTCCCGAAAATTACTTATTGTCCGACGCAAATTTTTCGGCTATCATATCGGTAAACTCTTCGCCCTGCGAAAAGCTCAAATGGTACACGGTATCGAAGAATTTATCGTCGTCATACGCCGAAACACCCGGTTCGTAAAGCACGTTTACGTTATCCTTACACAGTCTTTCGTAAATACTGTTTGCGCACTTTTCGCTCTGTTCAAAAGACGATTTATTGAGCGGCGGGAACAGAAGATAAACCTTTACTCCCATATCCTCGAATTCCTTTATGCTCTTTTCGAGTTCGTCGACAAACGGGAATTTTTCAAAATCGTAAACGGAATTTACAAATTCTGCGGGCGGCAGGTTTTCGTGAATTACCATATCGCCGTATTCGTTCGACGAAGACCGCAGATACACTTTATTCTTTGAAATTCTCTTTCTTATGTTGTCCTGGAAATAAAAGCCGAAATTTTTCAATCCTACCGTAAGGGCGGTGGGCAGATATTTCACGAGCGTCATTACCGGCGTTCTTTTTATCGTTTCGGGCGAATAGTAAAGCAGAAACTCGACGTTATTGTCGGTGCCGTTATACCAGCCCTCCTCGTAATATCCGTACTCCGGCATCAGAAACAGCACGTCTCCCGATTTCATATACGGTTTTATGCTGTTTATGTACAGTCCGAACGACGTTCCCGCGTTGAGTCCCATATTGACGGACGGAATTCCCGTCTGTTCCTCGAAATACTTACTGTGTATTCCGAAATGTGTGGCGGATCCACCTACGAACACCGCTTTATCCTCGGACGCGAGTTCTTCAAGGCGGCGCATTTTATCGATATACGAGCCGTTATTGGTCGTTTTTGCGTACGACTTATAGAGCACGTGTCCCAGAACGCAGAAAACAAGCACTATTACCGATATTAATATGATTTTTGATACAAATTTTACGGCAGAATTATTATTTTTCATGTCTTCTCAGAACCTCGAATAAATAAACGTACTGCTTGAGCCGTATTCACCAAAGCACAGCGGCAAAAGCAAGAGAATTATGTAAACCAGCCATCTGACGAGCGGTTTTTTTGCGGAAATTATTTCGGCAAAATTCGATTTCTTCTTTTCTTCGTATATATCTATAAATATCGTGCATGCAACGGCAAAAGCGGTAAACGCAAGCTTTATAAGCGGTGTTGTGCTTATAAAATACGACGGAATCAGGGCTCTTTTTATGCCTTTTCCTATTTCAAGCGCGTAATTTACGGCGAAACCCATATTATCCGCTCTGAAAAAGAGCCATGCGGCGTTTACGACGATATACGTATAAAGCCAGCCGAAAAATTTTCTGACTTTGCCGTTTTTTGCGTTATCGTAGAAGTTGAGCCGTTTTTCGAGTACGAGGAACACGCCGTTTATAAGTCCCCATATTAAAAACGTCATATCCGCGCCGTGCCAGATTCCGCTGACCGCAAACACGATAAGCATATTTACGGAAGCGCGGAAGGCTCCGCATCTGCTGCCGCCCAAGGGGAAATACAGATACTTTCTGAACCACGTTGAAAGTGAAATATGCCAGCGTCTCCAGAAATCGGTAATTGACGTACTTAAGTACGGATGATTGAAGTTTTCCGCCATTTCTATGCCGAGGCAGCTTGCGCAGCCCCTTGCCATAAGCGTATATCCGTTGAAATCCCAATAAATTTGAAATCCGTAAAGGAAAACCGCCGCAGCAAGAAAGAGCGACGACGTTTTTTCGGGAGAGTTAAACACAAGGTCCACGACGTATCCGCAGGACGCCGAGCAGAAAACTTTATAAAACAAGCCGTGCGCCATATTTTTCAGTCCATTTTCGTACTCCGCAAAAGTAACTTTTTTGGGATTTTTAATTTGAGGAAGCAGCAATTCCGCGCTGTTTATCGGGCCTGCCGTAATCTGCGGGAAGAAGCTTAAAAACAGACCGTAATGAAGTATATTTCTCTCCGCCTTTACCTTTCCTCTGTAAACGTCTATAAGGTAGCCTGCCGCCTGGAACGTAAAGAACGATATTCCGAGAGGCAGCGATCTGAACACGGTAAAATCAATTCCCGCAAGACCGAGCAGCCATGAAAGATATTTATACAAGAACAGCGGGGAAAACGATACAACGAGAACAAGCGCGAAAAGCGCCTTTGATTTGTTTTTTTCGGCAATTATTCCGGTAAAATACGTAAAGATACAAAGCAGAACGAGTATAAAAAGGTGCGAAAGATCTCCGAACGAATAAAAAAGTATACCCGCCGCAAACAACAGAACATTCTTGAATTTTATCGGCATTATTCCCACAAATAAAGACAATACCGCAAAAAGAGCCAAAAAAGAAAATGAATAAAATGCCATATTATTTTCCTTTCTTTTTTATCATCTGCGTTATCAGTTTTATTTCGTCTTTTGACGGAAGCAGTATTTTTGAAAGCTTTTCGTCCGTTCCCGCCTTATACATTGCAAGAGCGACCACGCCGCACACTATCTGCGACGCTATCGTTGCGATTGCGGCTCCGTAAATCCCCATTCCGGGAATCAAAAGGTAGTTGAGCGTGAAATTGATTACCACTCCGCACAGCAGGTTCACAAAGTATCTGCCCGTCTTTCCCTCGGTTATGAACAGCGGGGATATAACCTTGAAAATCGACATGAACGGAATTCCGATGAGGAGTATAAGAAGACTCGGGTATGCGTTCATAAACTCGTTTCCGTAAAGTATGTATATTCCGAGCTTTCCGAATACAGAAACGAGCACGCACACTGCCGCCGTAATGACGATGGACAGTTTTATACTCAAATTGAACGATTTTCTCGAATCGACCTTGACCGCCCTTGAAAAGAGCACTTCCTTGAAGGAGTCGGGGATAAGCCATATCTGGTCGGCAAAGTACACGCCGACGGAATATACGCCGACGGTTGCGCTTGTCGTCAGCCACTTTAACATAAACACGTCCATTTTATAGTTGACGTTAAGCAAAAGCGACGTTACCATAGGCAGGAAGCCGAAGCCGACAAGCTTTGCAAACAGTTTTACGTCGGCCTTCCACGGTTTCGGAAATACTTTTTCCTTGAAAAGTATAAGCGCTATCATAAGAATTTCCTTTGAAAGAAGCGCCATTACGGGAATAATTATATTCGGTGTTTTTACAAAAAAGAAAACTGCCGCGCAGATAATCAGGTTCACAAACGACGTTATAATCTGCGCGATGCTGCGGAAAAGCGGGTGTTCCACCATGCAAATCATAATAATCTGCGACGACATCATGCTGAATATCGTAACGAGAATTATCATGAGCGCGGTGAGCGTCTGAGGTGCGAACTGCGGCACGAAATATATTACCGAGAGTATTCCCGCGCCGAGCAGTATGCACATGGTCATCTGTAAGAAAAATACGTCGACGAATTTCTGTTTTGCGTTTTCAAGTCCGTTTTTTACCTGGTTGGGATATGCCTGATACACGCCGAGGTTGCAGAATATGCTTGAAATTGCGGCAAAGCTTGTGATATACGCGTATTCGCCTTTGAGCGAGTCTCCCATAAAGCGCGTTATGAACGCCGACGCGCCTACGGCAAATACTAGATTACATATTTTACTTATTATATTCAATACGTAGTTATTCTTTAATATTCGTTTAAGCATCCTGCATCTCCGTTGCTTTTTTCAGTGCCGATTCAAGATATGAAAGGGATTTTTCCTTCCATGCTTCAAGCTTTTCAGACGGCTTTCGGTAATCTATTTCACCAAAAGTTACGTTCGAAACGCTCGTTTTATCTATTATTCTGCTTTCAAGGGATATTTTCTTCAAGAAATCTCCCGTTCTGCTGTTTAAGCTGTATTTTGTATCGCTTCTGTTTACCGAATAGAAGTTCTTTTTATAGTTTACCGCAAAAGCCGCTCCGTGAAAAGAGTCGGTAAACACGTATTTTGCGTTTTTGACGAGCGACAGAAACTCCTCTATCGAGGCATGTATCTGCGTAAGTCTTTTATCCGACGCCGTTTCATAGCATATCGGGATATTTACGATTTTTATTCCCGTCTGCGCTATTTTATCTATCACCTTTTTATGCACGTCGGAAAAGCCCAGGAAATACAAAAGCGCGTATTCGCCCGTAATTTCGCTTTCCTTTGCAAGTTTATCCCAAAAATCTGCCGAGTGCAAAAGCGTTGGGTCAACGACGTTTTCGCACTCCCTTCCCGTCAGCTTCTTTACGGTATCGCAAGCCGTCGTTTCCCTTGCCGACAGCGCCGAAAATCCGTCGAGGTACTCTTTATACGTTTTTTCGTACTCTTCGGGGATTTCAGACACGCCTATACTCGGAGCGTACGCGATTCTCGCGTTTTCAGGCATGAATCTCAAAAAGAAAAACGGGTTGCACGCCGTATAATGCGGATTCCATATCTGGTCGCTTCCGCAGACGCAGGCGTCAAGGTCTGTTTTTATTTTCTCAACGTCAGACAGTGTGTCGCAGTACTCCGACAAATTAAATTTTTCCTTTGAAAACGCCCGAAACGCCTTCTTTTTATTGTTTTCCGCCTCTGACGCGCGGAATTTTTTCATGAAAAAGTACCGCCTTATTCCGTGCGGCGTCATTACGTTTGTTATTTTTCCGAGATATTTTTTTATTTTGCCGTCTTGCTGCGCGCTCTTTTCGAGATGATGAGGATAATTGATAATCTGCGCCTTGTATCCCGCGTCGTTTATCGCCTCTTTGAGCGCGTACGCCTGCAGATGAACTCCGTAATTTATCGCGGTATAAAACGTCGCGATTCCGACTTTTTTCATAAGCAACCCCTTATTCGGTTTTTATTATTTTTTCATTTTCTTTTTTATTTTCTTCTTTCTTTACGGGCTCCTTTGAAAATGCGTAAATCGCGTATCCCGAAAGGAGAAAGACTATAGTGTTCGGGTTTCCGACAGGCGTATGCGAATACATCATCGCAACGAAAAATATTACCATCGGAAGAAACGAGAAGAATTTTACCTTATAGTAATCTTTTGATTTTACTATCTTCTGTACTGCGGACGCATAAATGAAAATAATTATCGGAAGTCCCAAAAAGCCGTATTCCGCTATTATTTCCAGCCACATATTGTGTGCAACCTGATTTATTCCGTAATTCCTATAGTCTCCGATACCGAGAAGTATCGTTTTGGGAGAAGAAAAAATTGCTTCGGAATATTTCTGCCACAGCACGTATCTTCCCCCGGCGCTGTCGTTTTCGAGCCTGTCCACGCGCGTCATCATTTTCTCCAAAAGGTCGGACATGAGCGAAACTCTCGTAAACAGTATATATACCGCGGCAAGAATCAGCACCGCAAGTATCACGTTTCTTATCATATTTTTACTGTTTCCGATTTCGGACAGCATAATCCACGCAAACGCTATTATAATCATAAGGAAGAACGTTCTCGACTGGGTGAGAAAGCCCACAGTGAGAAGCAGCAGCATAAGGGCAACGCGGAGCGCTCTGTCTTTATCCGTCTTTGCAACGAGCATCGCAAGATACACGATACACGTCGCGCTCATTATTCCGAGCGCGTTTACTCCGGACGCGGTCGTTACGGAAAATCTCGACGAAAAATCTATTCCGTTTATGGCAATCGAGCAGAACACCGTGGAAATTACTCCGCAGGAGAACGCGACTATAACATCTCCGAAAGCGGAGTGGTCCTCGTCGTTTTCCTTGAGATTGTAAAACAGCTTTATGCAGAGAAGTATGATTATCGCATTTTTTATCGCGTCCACAACGGCGTCCGAATAACGCGTAAACAGCGAATATATCAGAAACGCAAACAACGCGGGCAGAACGGAGTCTAACTTTTTGTTCTTGGTGTCGAGCAGGTCCTTCAATACGCGGAACGTCGCAAATACTATTATTATCGAAAACGATGAAATATACAGTATCGTATTGAACGGCAGCCAGAACATCAGAATCTTTGCAAACGTCTTATCGTCGACAAATACCACAGGTACCATCAGCGCGAACAGTGCGTAGTACATAATTCCCTGTCTTCCCGTAAGAGACATCAGCAAAAGAGCAATAGTTGCCGCTACCGCTAAGAAAAACAGTATTTGATTGAGAGAGAATTGCTTCTTTTCTCCTGCTTCCTTCATTTTCGCTCCTCGTTGTTATAAATGGATTTATATAGTTCAACCGTCATTTTGGCGTTTGATTTGTCGTGCGTCTTTTGCGCATGCGCCCTTGCGTTTTCGGAAAAGGTTTTTGCAAGTCCGTCGTCGCCGAATATTCTGCATATATCGTATGCCAGAATATAATACTCGTCGTACGGATACAAAAATCCGTCCGTTTTATGCGTGAGCATATCCGGCACGCCTCCGACAAACGACGAAACGCACGGAACGCCCATCATCATCGCCTCTCCGAGCGAGTTCGGGGAGTTGTCGATACTTGACGACAAAACGTAAACGTTTGCCTTTTTCATATGCTCGATTATTCCCTTTTCATCAAGCTCGCCCGTGAATTTTACGCTGTCGGAAAGGTTGTATTTTTTCAGCAGATAGCGCAGGTACTGCTGATATGAAGAGCCTTTTACGAAATTTTTGAGTTTGTTTTTCATATCAGGCGCCTTGCCTGCGATAACAAGCTTTGTATCGGGGTAAAACTTCTTTACGATATCGAGCGCCTTCAGAACGTAATGCACGCCTTTGAGCGCGGCTCCCGACTGGGTTACGAATATGGTGTGTCTGTCGCATTCATCGAGCGACCACGTGTTTTCGTAAAAAGAAGGTCTCAACAGTCTCGGGTTATAGCAGTATTTTGCATTCGGGTTATTGAGGTACGCGCACGCCTTATCCCACTCTGTTCTTCCGAGAAAATAGCTTGCGCAGGAAAAGATTTCCTTTTCGTTGGGCGTATATTTTTCATGCTTTTTTGCGAGGCTGTCGGTGCCGTTTCTTCCCAGAAAGCCGTAAAGCGTTCTGTTTTTCCGGAATCTGTAGGGCACGCCCGCCTTTTCATGCATGCAGATATATGAAATTATTCCCTGCAGGGACACGATATAGGTAAATTCGGGGTGGTTTCTTATAAGAGACAGCGCGTTTGCGTTTTCGGTGCCGTGTATATGGCAAAAATCGGGTTTTTCGTTTTCCACGATCTCGTCAAAATACTTATCCATGCTTTTGTCGTACAAAAACAGGTTATGCTTTTTTCTGGGCACCGCGTAATGCGTGATTTTGCCGTCTTCCGTCTTTATAAGGCTTTTTGCCTTTCTGTCGGCAAAGCATTCCACGATTTCTATGTCGTTTTCGGCGGTGAGGGCTTTCGCCTCCTCGTTCAGCCATCCTCCGCCGTAGGTTTTCGGTTTTCCGGAAGAGTCAACCGCGCCCGAAAGCGGCTGGTTGCATATCCAAAGCACCTTCATCAAAACACCCCTTACTTCAACCGTTAAAGTATTTTATCCAAAATCTTTTGTATATCGTTCGCTTCTTTTCCGTGGTTTTTCTTTCCGCACAGCCATGCCTTTCCGGCATACTCTCTCAAAACGTTTCCGTCGTCGGAAAAAAGCTCGTGCAGTCTGCTTTCGGCTTCGTTTTTATCGCTTATCACGAATGCGCCGTCATTTTCGATAAAATAATTTATCGACGCGACGTTTTTCGGACCTATCGCAAGCACGCATCTGCCTTTTGTGAGATAATCGACGATTTTGGTGGAAAACGACTGTCTCACCTCAAGCATATATTTAAGTCTGAAGGACTCGGCGTGCACGAGAATATCCGCGTCGTCCTGAATTGCGGGGATTTCAGATGCGCCTACCGGTCCGTGGAACACGACGGAGCTTCTTTCAAACGCCTTTTTCATCTTATCCGTAAGCACGGATGCGGTATAGATATGAAGTCTTGCCGTATCCTTTTTTTCGTTTATCTTTTCGAGCGCGCGAGCGATAATATCGAGGCTTTCCCATCTGCCCGAGCTTACGTTTCCGGTATAGACGAGTTTAAGAAGCTCGTTGAACGTCTCTTTTTGCGGCGCGTCGCCGTCAAAATCTCCTTTTTTCTGCAAAAGCAGGCATTCTTTGCCGAAAGCCTTCTCGTATTCCTTTTTCTGTATTTCGGAAATACAGCAGTTCACGTCGGAGATTTTTACGCTCCTTCTCACCCATTTTCGAAGTATAAGCCTGTAAATCCAATATACCGGCGACAGATGAAACTGCTTCATCGTATAGTTATCGTCGGCGTGGAAGAGTATTATTTTCGCGTCCGTCAGCTTATGAATGAAGGCAAGCGCTTTATGCGGGTACCAGCAGCCGAAAACGGGCATAAAAATCACGTCGGGATTCAAATCAAGTATGTATTTTTTCAGATTTCCCCTTTTCCAGCCTCCGCTCATCCACAGAAACTCGCGTGCAAACCAAAGCGAATAGAAATTCATCTTTTTTGCCGCTTCATAGACTTTTTTCTCGCTTTTTGCGTCCGCGTCGGCGTCGTTTTTCGTCTCAACGAATCTTCCGCAAGGCTTTCTTTTGAGAATATTGTCGATTATCTGTTTTTCGGATATCTGAAAAATGCTTTTGCACGGATTTCTGCCGGGAAGCTCGGTTCTGAAATACAGATTATGTATTTCTATATTTTCAACCTTTTCAAAAAGGTTTATCATCGTGTTTCCCGTGTTATTGTCCGCACAAAACGGGCTTCTCGATATGACGAGTACTTTTATCATACGCTGTGCTCCGTGTTTCTTGTCTTTATTACTTTCGCGGGAACGCCTGCGACTATGCTGTTTTCGGGCACGTCCTTCGTAACCACCGCGGCGGCTCCGACGATGCTTCCGGAGTTTACGGTGTTGCCCGCCAAAATCGTCGCTTTTGCGCCTATCCAGACGTTATTTTTGATAACGACCTTCTTTGAAACGACCGGCTGGTCTTTTATCGGAAGGCTTTCGTCCTCATAGGTATGAGTCGTCGTCATTACCGTTACTCCGTGCGCTATCGACACGTCGTCCTCTATAACCAGTCCGCCGTTTTCGTCGTTTCCGCACTCGATATAGCACAAGGGTTGTATGCTTACGTTATTTCCGACCGAAAGATTCTGCGGATTGAGTAAGAACACGCCCTCGAACACGGACACGTTATCGCCGCAGCTTTTCGCTATCGATTTGAGAAGCGCGTATCTTATTCCGAGGCCGATTTTTCCCCTTGAATTTCTGTGCTTTACAAAAAGTTTTATTCTTTTTTTCAAAGGGAAAAGCTTATAATATGCAACGAAAAGAGAGATTATCTTTTTATATTTCGAGAAAATCTCTCTTCCACGCGGTTTTTTTGAAACGTTTTCTTCCATATCAAACCTGCTTTTACAGATTATTCTTATACCATTCTATCGCCGCTTCTATTCCGCGTTTGAAGCTCCACTCGGGGTCGTATCCGAGAAGTCTTTTCGCCTTTGAAATATCGGCGTTGGAATGCTTTATATCGCCTTTTCTGTCGGGTCCGAAGTTGGGTTCCTTATCCACTCCGAGCGCCTTTGTGAGTCCGTAATATATATCGAGCAGGTATTCTCTTCCGCCGTATGCGATGTTGAACGCCTCTCCGAACGCTTCTCCCGGCGCAAGGCACGCCTTGAGATTTGCTTCTATTACGTTTTCTATGTAAGTGAAGTCTCTGCTCTGCTTTCCGTCTCCGTTTATGGTCGGAGTTTCGCCCTTCATAAGCTGCATTATGAATTTCGGTATAACCGCCGCATACGCGCCGTTGGGGTCCTGTCTGCGTCCGAACACGTTAAAATAGCGAAGTCCTATCGTCGGCAGTCCGTAATGCTTCGTATACTGCTTTGCCCAAAGCTCGTCCGCCATTTTTGTGAGCGCGTACGGGGACAAAAGGTTGCCCTCTCTGCCCTCCGTTTTGGGAAGATTCGGTTCGTCGCCGTAAACGGACGAGGATGACGCGTAAACAAAGGTTTTTACGCCGTTCTGTCTCGACGCTTCCATCATATTCACGGTGCCTAAAATATTGTTTGCGCAATAAAACGCGGGCATTTCGATGCTTCTCGGCACGCTTCCCCACGCCGCCTGGTTAAGAACGTAATCCACGCCGCGCGTTGCTTCAAGGCAGGTATTATAATCCTTTATATCGCCTTTTATGAAAGTATAGTTCGGATTATCGAGAAACATATCGACGTTTTTCTGTTTTCCCGTGGACAAATCGTCAAGGCATCTTACCTTATATCCCAGATTCAGTATTGCTTCGCAGAGGTTTGAGCCTATAAAGCCCGCGCCTCCCGTTACAAGAAAAGTCGTATCCTTATCAAACGCAAGATTGCTGTATCCCATAATGCATTTATCTCCTTAAAACAAGTTCTCTTTTTCTTTGCGGAAAATCAGAGTCTCCAGTATCTGTATCCGGCTTCTTTGAGTTTGTTTTTATCTCTTATTCCCTTTACGTCAACGATAACTTTCTTTGAGTTATCCTCGTTCTTGAACATTGCCGCAAGGTCTTCGTCCGAAAGCGCCGTAAATTCTTTATGCGCAACGGCGATAATAAGGCAGTCGAGGTCTTTGAACTGCTCTATCGGAACGAGGTCCACGCCGTAGAACTTCTTTGCGTCGGGCGCGTCTGCGACGGGGTCGCATACCATCGGCGTTATGCCGTATTCCTTGAGTTCCTTTAATATATCGTTAACCTTGGAGTTTCTCGCGTCGGGGCAGTCTTCCTTGAACGTAATTCCGAGACAGCCGATTTTTGCGGTTCTTATGGGCTTGTCCGCAGCTATAAGCTGTTTTACAGTCTGCTCTGCGACGTATTTACCCATATCGTCGTTTATTCTTCTGCCCGAAAGAATTATCTGGCTGTGGTATCCGAACTGTTCCGCTCTGTAAGTAAGATAATACGGGTCTATTCCTATGCAGTGGCCGCCTACAAGTCCCGGACGGAACGGCAGGAAGTTCCATTTCGTGCCTGCCGCCTGCAGTACTTCAAGCGTATCTATTCCCATTTTATTGAATATTATCGAAAGCTCGTTCATGAACGCGATATTGATGTCACGCTGGGAATTCTCTATAACTTTGGCGGCTTCTGCAACTTTGATAGATGAGGCTCTGTATACGCCTGCGTCTACTACCATTTCATATACTTTGGCAACTGTATCGAGTGTTTCATCATCCATACCCGATACGATCTTGGTTATAGTCTCTAAACGGTGTACTTTATCACCCGGATTGATCCTTTCGGGAGAATAGCCGATCTTAAAGTCCACGCCGCATTTAAGTCCGGATTCTTTTTCAAGGATCGGAACGCAGATGTCTTCCGTTACGCTGGGATAAACCGTGGATTCGAAGACCACGATGGATCCCTTAGTCAAGTTTTGTCCAAGGATACGGCTTGCGCCCTCTACGGGTGTCAGATCAGGCGTATGATCCGTATTAACGGGCGTCGGTACTGCCACAATATGGAATTTCGCTTCCTTAAGCTTCGAAGGATCGGCGGTAAATTCAACCGTAGTCTTGGAGATCACCTCATCGCCGACTTCTCCTGTGGGGTCCGTACCGTTCTTATAAAGGTTGATCTTGGCTTCATTAAGATCAAAGCCCACAACATCGATATGTCTTGCAAACGCAACCGCGATGGGCATTCCCACATAGCCTAAGCCCACAAGTGAGAGTTTTGTTTTTCGTTCCTTCAGGTCTTCGTATATGTTCATTTTCTTCCTTCTTTCCCTTCTGATCTATCTGTTCATTATGGCATGGGATCCTTCGATTCGCTCCGCTCACTCAGGATGACAGGTTTTTGTCAATTCGTGATGTTCCCAATACAGTCCATATATCTTCCAACTACGATATTCCGGTCAAAATGCAACTCCACATACTCTCGTGCTTTGGTCCCCATCTGTGCTTTTTCTTCGTGGGACATCCCGGTAAACTTAAGCACAGCGTCAGTCAGCGCATCTTGATCCTGGGGCTTAAATCCTATACCGCCAACGCCTTTTTCATATATTTCCTTACATCCGGGTATGTCGCTTGTAATGACCGGACGTCCGCAAGCCGCAGCTTCCTGGATCACGTTGGACATTCCCTCCATATAGGTGGGATGTACCAGAGCATGACATTTTTCATAAAAAGGCCTTACATCCGCGATAACTTCGGTAAAACGGACTGTTCCCTGCTCCGAGAGTTTCTCTACGATCGGGGCGTATTTTACTTCAAAGCCCTTCTCATATCCCCCCACAAGATCAAGCGTCACCCGGGGATCGATGGTATGCACGCGGTCTATCATGGTGAGCAGTTCGTATGATCCCTTTTTATCCGAAAGGCGTCCCACATACAGCAGGCGAAGTCCGTCTTCTTCTGAAGGATACGGTTTTACTTCATGTTCCTTAAGGTTTACGCCTGAACCCGGCAGAAGCACGGTCTTCACGTTCTTAGGCACGCATTTTAAGCGGTTCATAAGCTCCATATTGGTGCTGTTCTGGAAAAAAATGCACTCCGCGCCTTTTAGCCCCGCCCTGTACATACATGTCAGTAGCGT
>JAEESG010000090.1 GCA_016286245.1 Clostridiales bacterium
AAATCGTACGTATGTATTATACAACATAAAAAAGCGTCTTGTCAATAATATTGTAAAACAAAGTCTTGATTTTGTAAAAAAAATGAGTTATAATAAATTTGGATAATTGTATATAATTAATTTTGGAGGCGGTTAAAATGTTTGAAAAGGTATTAAAAGAATTCGGTATCACAGGTAAGCCCGAACTGTTCGGAGACGGGCATATAAACACCACCTATAAAATCGGCGATGAATACATACTTCAGAAAATAAATAAAGATGTTTTTACAAACGTCGACGGGGTAATGAAAAATATTTTTCTCGTTACCGACCATATAAGAAAAAAATTAATCGAAAGCGGAGAAGATTTTTCAAGACAGACGATACAGTATCTTCATACAAAAGACGGCAGGGATTATGCCGTGGACGAAGACGGACATCCGTACAGAGCGTATCATTTTATAGATAATTCCTATACCGTAAGCGACAAAAAGACGCCGGAACTGCTGTATAACGCCGCAAAGGCAATAGGTCATTTTCAGAAGATGCTGTCCGATTTCGACGCTGAAAAACTGTTTACGGTAATTCCCGATTTCCATAATACTCCGAAACGCTTTGAGGCGCTTAAAGAATCCGTTTCAAAAAACCCGAAAAACCGTGTAAATAACGTAAAAAACGAGCTGGAATTTGCATATTCGCTTGAAAATATGACGGGCCTTATCACCGACGCCATAAAAGACGGAAGCGTTCCGCTTCGGGTAAGCCATAACGATACAAAACTAAATAACGTGCTTTTCGATAATGAAACGAACGAAGGACTGTGCCTTATTGACCTTGATACCGTAATGAGCGGCTCGTACCTCTATGATTTCGGAGACGCAATGAGATTCGGAGCTTCGTCCGCTGCGGAAGACTGCACCGAGCTCGATAAGGTTTATTTCGACCTTGAGCTTTTCGAGGCGTTTACAAAGGGATACCTCGAATCCGCGTCGGAGGTGCTTACCGAAAGGGAAAAAGAGCTTGTCTTTTCATCGGTTATAATAATGACCTATGAGTGCGGAATAAGATTTTTGAAAGACTATATAGACGGAGACGTTTATTTCAGAATCGCGTACGAAAACCATAATCTTGACAGAGCGAGAAACCAGTTCAAGCTGGTTTCGGATATGCTTGAAAAGAAGGAAAAAGCGGAAGCGATAGTAAAAAAATATCTTTAATTATCAAAGAGGAAGAAAAAGTGGTAAATTTCAAACTAATTCCGTCATATAACAAGTGTTTTTCAAATTCGGATCTCAAAGAATATAAAAGTATCTCCAACGCAACCGTACTCAAAAACGATACGTTCGCGTTTGAAGCGCTGATTTCGCCCGACGAAAACAACTGGTTCGATATAAAGACCGAATCCGACATAAACGCCTATATAAAGGTGTACAGAGTAAGGGAAATATACGTCGACGTTCCCGTGAAAAAGGACAGATACGACGATTACTATCTCAACGGCAGACAGCCGGGAATGTATCCGGATTTGCTTATGCCGGTTGATTCGAAGCATTATATAAACGCCAAAAAAGATGAACTTGCGTCCGCATGGATAGAAATAAACGTGCCGTCCGACGCGCCTGCCGGAAGACATGAAATAAAAGTGCTTCTCGTCGACTTTAACGGAAACCTCGTCGGCGCGGAAACGCTGAATCTCGATATAATCGACGCCGTGCTTCCCGAACAGACCCTGAAGTATACGCAGTGGTTTCACGCCGACTGCCTCGCTTCATATTATAAGGTCGACGTTTTTTCGGACAGACACTGGGAAATAATCGAAAATTTCGTAAAAACGGCGGCGGAAAACGGAGTAAATACCCTTTTTACACCGATATTCACGCCTCCGCTCGATACAAAACCCGGCGGCGAGCGCCCGACGACTCAGCTTGTCGGCGTAACTAAAACCGAAAACGGATACGAATTTGACTTCTCGCTCGTCGATAAGTGGATAGCAATGTGCGAAAGATGCGGAATAAAATATTATGAGATGTCGCATCTGTTCACACAGTGGGGAGCCGAGCACGCGCCGAAAATCATGGCGACGGTTGACGGTGAGTATAAAAAAATATTCGGCTGGGAAACCGACGCGCTTTCGGACGAGTATATAGGATTTTTAAAGGCGTTCCTTACCGAATTCAAGCAGTATCTGCGCAGAAGACAGCTTCTCGATAAATGCCATTTTCACCTGTCCGACGAGCCCGCGCCCGACCATATGGAGCATTTTAAGAAAATAAGACAGGCGCTTGAAGACGTGATTTCGGATATCTGGTGCGGAGAAGCGCTTTCGGGATACGAATTCTATGCGACCGGCGCCGTAAAGCACCCTATAGTTTCTACGGAGCATATAGCGCCGTTTATTGAAAAAAAGGTTCCGAATCTCTGGTGCTATTACTGCTGTATGGAGGGCATCGACGTGTCCAACAGATTCGTCTCCATGCCCATGAACAGAACGAGGGTTATCGCGGAGCAGCTGTATAAATATGATATTGAGGGATTTTTGCATTGGGGATATAATTTTTATTATTCCTATCTGTCGGTAACGGAAATAAATCCGTACGAATGCACTGACGGCACGGGAGGCTGGGTGCCGGCGGGCGACGCATTTTCCGTATATCCCGCACCCGACGGAAGCGCTTACGAAACGCTTCACATGAAGGCTTTCACGCAGGCGCTGCGCGATTTGAGAGCGTTTTCGCTTTTGGAAAAACTGACGTCGAAAGAGGAAGTTCTGTCGATCATCGAAAAGGATATCGAGCCGATAACGTTTGCCGTATATCCGCATGAGGACGACTACTGCGAGAGCGTCAGGGAGAGGGTAAATAAAGCGATTGCGCAGAAAATAAAATGAATTCAAATAAAAATCACGGCTTATGCCGTGATTTTTAATTATTATAGCGAATTAAACAAACAATGTTAAAATATAATGATAATAATGGGATTTCAACCGTTTTCAGCTTTTTTTCGGAATTTTCATAATTATTTTAATAACTTATTGACATTTTGACAAAAAAATAGTATTATAAATACAAGGTAATAAAACCAAAATAAAATTGAAAGAGGGATATTTTTATGTTTGTACAGGCTTACAAACGCGCTTTTTCCGTTTTGGCAAAGAAACCTATAAGACTGTGGGGACTTTCTCTGCTGGCAGCGATCGTCAGCTTCTTTGCAGGACTTCTGACAGCTCCGTTCCTCAGCTTGGTAGGCATCGGCTTTTCAATCATAGTATCGGTCGGAATGTCGAAGGTGTATCTTGACGCGCTCGACAATAAGGAAGTAAACTCCGACCAGCTTTTTGCAGGCTTTAAGCGTATGTGGACGGTTCTCGGCGGCATGGCATGGCAGGCACTCTGGATTTTCATCTGGTTTGCAGGCTCACTTGCCGTAGGCGGACTTGTAATGGCGCTCTTCACAGCACTCGGAAGCGGATTCGGCAGAGCAGCCGGCGTATTCTCCACTATCGGAATGGTGCTCGGCATAATTGTTATGATTGCGGGACTCGTTTGCGCATATATCAAGACGTATGCATACAAATTCGTTCCCTATATTCTCATGACTCGTGAAGACGTAAGCGCAACACAGGCACTTCGCCTTTCCGTACAGCTCACACGCGGCAAGAAGGGACAGATGTTCCTTGCAGACCTCGTATTCGGAATTATAATCGGCGTTGCATTAGGTATTCTCGCAGCGCTTTCCGCAATTCCGTACATAGGCGGTATATTCGCAATCGTGCTTGTACTGTTTGTGGTAGTTCTTATTCTGTTCTCGGGAATATTCCAGGGACTTTACAATGCGGCATTCTATCAGATGCCTCAGCCGCAGGTTATAAACCAGAATCAGTTTGCCAACCAGTTCCAGCAGTTCCAGCAGCAGTATCAGCAGCCGCAGCAGCCGCAATACCAGCAGCCGCAGCAGCCGCAGTACCAGCCGCCTCAGTATCAGCCCCCTCAGAATCCTCAGCAGTAAAATAGTATAAAATAAAAAGCCTGCGTTTCGCAGGCTTTTATTTTTTTGTGTTATTCGCCGTCTTTTTTGAGTAAATCTCTTATTTCGGTAAGAAGCTTTTCTTCAGCGGAAGGCTCGGGTTCTTTTTCTTCTTCCTTTTCCTCTTCCTTGTTTTTCTTGGAGAGGGCCTTTGCTTTTTCGGCGGATTTTGTGAGAATTCTTATGAAAATGAATACGCAAAGGGCGATAATGATAAAATCAAGAATCATCTGAATGAAGTTGCCGTATTTCAGATAACTTCCTTCGGTTATCACTTCACCGAGTTCGTTAAGTACCGGCTCTCTGAGGGTAAGCTTCATGTCCGCAAACGAAGCGGAGCCCGTGGCAAGCCCGATAAGGGGCATTATGATGTCGGCTACAAGCGAGCTTGTGATTTTGCCGAACGCCGTCGCGATAACAACGCCGACAGCCATGTCAATGACGTTGCCCTTGTTGATAAACGCCTTGAAGTCTGCAAAAAATTTCTTCATAAATGCTTCACTCCTGTTTATATTAAATTTTAATGGTTTTCATATACGGAAGGCTTGAGAACGCCGACGTACGGCAGATTTCTGAACATCTCGTCGTAGTCGAGCCCGTATCCCACGATAAACTCGTCCGGAATCACAAAGCCCTCGTAGTCAATGGGTATTTCCTTTAATCTCCTCTGCGGCTTGTTGAAGAGAACGCAGAGCTTTAATTCCTTTGCGCCGAGGTCGTTTTTCATGTGGTCGATAACCCACGCAAGCGTGTTTCCCGTGTCGAGAATGTCCTCGATTATGATAACGTTGTAATCTGAAAGATTTTTCCTGTCCGGCTCGTTTTTCAGTTTGATTTTACCGCTTGAAACGGTGTCGTCTCCGTATGAAGACACCTTTATGTAATCGGTTTCAAGCGGCAGACTAATTTTCCTCATAAGGTCGGACATAAATACCGCAGACCCTTTCAGAATACCGATTAAAAGAATCTTTTTTTTGCTGTTTGCGTAATCCTTCGTGATTTGCGCCGCAATTTTGTCGACGGCGCCCGCAATATCGCTTTCGGATACGAGAACGCTTTTGATGCAGTCTTCGTAATTCAATTAAAAAACCCCTTTCGGATGCTTTTATTGTTCTTTGTTTTTTTCTGATTTTTCGCGTTCGGCTTGCGAAACACGGAGATAAACGGGCAAAAGCTTGTCGGCGGTATAATTTTCAAATTTTCCCGAAACAAAAATATCTTTCGCCGCAAGGAGCGAAGAAAACGCGTCTTCGTAAAGTATGGATTCGGGACATAAAATAACGTTTTCCGTGTTTTTGCCCGATTTTTCGTATAAAGAATAAAATAATTTCGCGCCGTCGCCCACAAGATATACGTCTTTGCCGTTGAAATTACGTTCAATTTCATTCGTCAGAAACTCAAACGATTCCGCTCTGTCGGCGCAGAGACGGTTTTTTTCACCGCTTTTGCCGCAGATAAAAGCCGCGT
>JAEESG010000091.1 GCA_016286245.1 Clostridiales bacterium
GTATTTTCCCAGTCGATATAGTCGCCGTTATTATTGAAGAACGTCTTCATTGCCGAGTCGTCTTCGCCTTTCGGAACCATGATTCTGAATTTAATTGTATGGTTGCCCTGTATAGTTGAGCCGATTCCGAACATTCCGTATGCGCCGCTGTCGTAAACGCGGAGTACGTTGCTTTCGATGCCCGCAACCGTACCGAACTTAATCCACGAATCTGCGGAATGTCCGTAGCCGGGACCGAATCTCGGGCTATATCCTTCTGCTGCGTATGCAGGGTAAATGAACGAGCCGGTAAAATCGTCGAAGTTAAAGAATCCAACGAGTTCGCCGAGCGTATCGTCAACCTTCTTTGTCGGAACGGGCGTAGGCGTATAAACGAGAGTAGGTGTATCAGCTTCGCAGGGATAGAATGATACGCCCGCAATGCTCGTAGCGTCTATTTCTTCGCCAGATGCGAACGTAAGAACGCCGTTCGTCCACGAAGTCTTATCGGAAGGAACCGTCGGGAATATGCTGGACGGCGTCGGGAACGTGTACTTACCGTTATCGTCGCTCATCGCCATCTGCATTTTTCTTCCTGCTTTGGAGTTCTTAAGGATAAATCCGTTATCCGGATAGCACCAAACTTTTATATTATCAACGAGTTCGTATCCGTTCGAGCCCATGAACTGCCATGTGGCAATGTTCTTCGAGCCGGTTACCGTCCACGAGAACGGCTTCCATGTATCTCTTGCGTCGTTTGCGCCAGATTTTCCGGGAATTGAAGTTCCCCAGTCGGTATTATCGCCGTCGCCGTTGAAGTACGGTCTCAAGCTACTTGCAGCAACTTCGTCGCCGAATTCGTCTACAGACGAAACGAGAACGTCAAGTTCGAGTGTCTGCTTACCTGCCGGCCACGTTCCTGAGATATTCAGGCTGCCGGGAAGAGATGCATTGTTTGCAAGAAGTGCCAAGTCATCAGGTGAAACAACCTGTGCGCCGAGTACGTTGAGTTCACAGTTAGGATCAACATATTCCAATGCCGCGCCTCCCTGTCCGTCAAACGTAACGTAGCCAACGAGCATACCCAACGTTTCATCAACGGTGATCAACGTGTCTTCTTCGCCGCTTGTACCTTCGCACGGATAGAATTTCTTTCCGTAAAGTACTTCGGACGCTATTTCATCATCTACTTCATACACGGTCGTACCGTCCGTCCATGCGGTCTTGCCCGTAACGTTCGGAAATACCGATTTTACGGTCGGGAACGTGTATGCGGTATCGGTAAGAAGCACCATTTCAAGGTTTTCAGCTGTTTCCGCGTCTTTAAGGATTATGCCCTTCGACGGGAAGCACCAGATTTCTACGTTATCGATAATCGCCAGGGTGTCTTTATAGCCGAAGAACTGCCATTTTTCCATTTTAACCGGCGT
Organism: Clostridiales bacterium; assembly: GCA_016286245.1. Lineage (GTDB taxonomy): Bacteria > Bacillota > Clostridia > Oscillospirales > CAG-382 > UMGS882. Next base: position 1,410 of record JAEESG010000091.1, read on the forward strand.
TGAAACAGTACGTGAATAAGCTTTCCAGGTATCTCTTTCAATGTTCGCGCCGGTAGAGTCTGCAACAGCCGTCCAGTCTATTGTATCGCCGTCGCCGTTGTAATAAGTCTTAAGAGCGGAGTCGGGTACATCTTCTCCGGATATGGGATTTACGGTAGGAACCATGATATCAAACTTTAAGGTATTGATACCTGCGGGCATACCTTCGAGGTAGAACAGACCGCCGAGTCCGCTTTCACCTTCATAGGACGGAAGAAATACGATTCCGCCGAGTCCTGCTGCGGTGCCGTCATAAAGAGCGTTGTCGAGTCCGTAAACGTACTGTGTACCTACAACAGCATATTTTACGGTCGGCGACTTATAGGTCGGCAGGTAGTTGAAATGCCAGCCGTTGCCCTTTGTGTCGTATGAGCTGACATATTCGTCAAAGTTGAAGTAAGCCATGAGTTCGCCAAGGTTTTCGTCAACTTTTTTCTCAGGAGTTGCTTTTCCTGCCGAAAGTGTCGCTACGGCACCCTGCTGTTCTGCCGCTGTTTCTACTTTCGCTACTTCGACTGCTCCAACCGGAATCAGCGAAACGATCATCAAAACAGCCAGTAAAAGTGCTAGTTTTTTCATGATTTTTTTCTCCTTTTTTTGCTAAATTAATAAATTTTTTGCTCTTTTAGGAAATATTTTTAGTAGAAATATCCTATCTACATTATAATAACGATGCATTACATTTTCAAGCATTTATTTCTATTGTTTACAAAATGTTAATAACAAAAAAAAGCCCCTTTTTTTGTGCTTTTTGCCCAAAAGCAAGGCGGTTTTTACCGTTTTTTTGAATTTTTGAAACGAAACGAAAAAAGAGGCGGAAATCCGTCTCTTTTTTTCCTTTTATTATATAGCCGTCAGTTTTTTTCGTCCGGCTCGTCGTCGGGCGTCTTTTCGGTTTTTTCCTTTTCGTCTTCGCCGCTGTTTTTCGGGTGGACGGTTATCTTTATCTCCGACGCGCGTCTGCCGTCGACCTGCGTTACCTCGACGGACAGGTTTTCGTACTCGAAGGTATCCCCCACTTCGGGAATTTCGCCGAGTTTATCGAGAATCCAGCCGTTTACGGTGGCGTTATCCTCGATTTCCTCTTCCGAAAAATCATATATGTCCTCAAGGTCGTTCATGGACGTTGCGCAGTTGACGAGATACTCGTTCTCACCTATCCGCTTTATATTTTCGATTACTTCGTCGTGTTCGTCCCAGATTTCGCCGACAAGGCCTTCAAGCACGTCTTCGAGCGTTACGACTCCCGCCGTGCCTCCGTATTCGTCAACGACCACCGCCATATGTGCCTTTTCCTCCTGGAATTTGCGCAGCAGTTTGGAAATTTTCATTCCCTCGGTTATGCACATCACCTCATGGATTATTCCCGTTATATCCTTTTTGCCGTCGTAATACAGTTGATTGAAGTCTTTTTCGTGTATGACTCCGACGATATTGTCTATCGTTTCGCTGTAAACGGGAAGTCTTGAAAAGCCGCTGGATCTGAAGAGTTCCATTATTTCCTCGACCGGCGTTTCAACCGATATTGCCGCGATATCAACCCTCGGTGTGAGGATTTCCGACACCTCGAGGTCGTTGAACTCGATCGCGCTTCTTATGAGGTCGCCCTCGTGCTCGTCTATTCCGCCTTCGCTCTGCGCCTCCTCGACCATCGTTATTATCTCGTCCTCGGTTATCGACGCGCCGCCGTCCGATTTGAACAGCTTTGCGAGCATTTTTCTCCAGAGGGAAAATACAAACGTGAGCGGCGTGAACAGCGCCATTATGAATTTTACGATTCCGCCCGTCGCCAGCGTATAGCTTTCGGCAAAGTCCTTGCTCAGGCATTTGGGCGTGATTTCTCCGAACAAAAGCACGAGCACCGTCATGACTATTGTGGACACGGTGGCGCCCTTACTTGCGTTTCCGTTTAAAAACGCGGTAAACATCAGCGTTGCTATCGCAGACGCCGCAATGTTTACGATATTATTTCCGACAAGCATCGTCGACAGAAACTTGTCGTATTTCTCCTCGATTTCAAGTACCCTTTTCGCCTTCCTGCTGCCGTCCTGAGCAAGCGTTTTCATACGGGTTTTATTGAAACTCGTATATGCCGTTTCGGTCCCTGAAAAAAATGCGGATAAAAGTATGAGGATTACAAGAGCCGTTATCTGTATACCGGCAGGATCATCCATAATCAGTTTTCAACTCCTTATCAAAATGTCTACAGTTATAGTTATTATATCACTCTATTCACAAAAATGCAAGTATTTTATGAAAACGAGTCTTTTTTATTATCATATTGTTCACAAAAACTGCATTGTTTGAACTTCTTTTTAAATATATAATTACATTAACAGAGTAGAAGCAAAGGCGTAAAGTGCCGCGGATACGGGGAGTTGATCTGCGGACGAAAAGGAAACTTGCGGTCATTGCTTCGCATCCCACTGTAAAACAACGGTATTACTTTGTTTTAAGTGCGGAGAGCCGCACTTTTTGTTTACCGCATCACCGGGGGCAGACTCTGAATACTTTTTCGGAGGTCTTTTTTATGTTTAAGATCAATGTTCGCTCGATAACCTTCACCGCCATGTTTACGGCGCTTAGCATCGTTTTCACAAGGGTGTTCGCAATTATCAACACCGATACGCTCCGCCTTACCATAGGCAACGTGCCGATAATGCTTGCGGGCATTTTTTTCGGTCCCGTTGCAGGCGCTTTGTGCGGCGCGCTTTCGGATATCCTCGGCTGTCTGCTTATAGGCGGATATATGCCGTACCTGCCAATGACGCTTTCTCCCATACTCATAGGCGTTCTTCCGGGTGTGGCTGCAATTCTTGCAAAGAGCAGAATCAAAAACGGCATATCAAATAAACTTGTTCTTGCGGCGACGGTCATAGTTACCGAGCTTATAGCCTCTTTCTTCTGGAAATCGCTGTGCCTTTCATGGCTGTACGGCAGCCCTTTTACCGTGCTGTTTGCAGAAAGGGTGCCGTTGAATCTCATACAGACGGCGGTTGAAATCATACTGCTTTACGCTCTCTTAAAAGGCGGAGAACTGCTTAAAATGTTTGGTAAAGGTAAGAAGGGAAATAAATGAGCATACAAAATACTCTTGAATACATACACAGAATAAAGTGGCTCGGCTCAAAGCCGGGACTTTCAAGGACGAAAGAACTTCTTGAAAAGATAGGAAACCCCGAAAAAAAGCTGAAATTCGTTCACGTTGCGGGAACAAACGGCAAAGGCTCCGTCTGCGCGTTTATCGCGTCGGTGCTTCAAAAAGCGGGATACAAAACGGGACTTTACACGTCGCCGTACATAAACGTTTTTAACGAGCGTATGCGCATAAACGGGGAAAATATTCCCGACGATGAGCTTGAAAAGCTGACGGATTTTATACGCCCCTTTGCCGATTCGATGACTGATCCCCCGACGGAGTTTGAAGTCATTACCGCGATAGCGTTTGAGTATTTTGCCGAAAACACGTGCGACATTGTGGTACTTGAGGTCGGTATGGGCGGCGAGCTTGACTCGACAAACGTCATCGAAACGCCGGAGTGCGCGGTAATCACCTCAATAGGACTCGACCACACAAAGCAGCTCGGCTCTACCCTCTCTCTTGTTGCATCCGCCAAAGCCGGCATAATAAAGGGCGGAGAAGTCGTTTCGTACGAAAGCGGAGGTGAAGCGTGGGAGGTCATAAAGGAAAAATGCCATGATGTTGGCGCAAATCTCGTCTGTCCCGATTTTTCGCTTATAAAAAATCTGAAATCCGATATTTTCGGAAGCAGTTTTGACTACAAACGGCACAAAAACATTAAAATTCCGCTCGCAGGCACGTATCAGCCGAAAAACTGTGTTACTGCGGTCGAAGCGCTCGACGTTCTGGCAAAAAAAGGGTACAAAATATCCGAAAATGCGCTTAAAAGCGGGCTTTCCGAAGTAAAATGGAGCGGAAGATTTGAAATACTCGGCAAAGATCCCGTCTTTATCCTTGACGGCGGGCACAATCCGCACGGCCTTTCGGCGTTT
>JAEESG010000092.1 GCA_016286245.1 Clostridiales bacterium
CCTTATATACGCTTTAAATAAAGGTATTATAACGAACGACCGCTTTGACGACTATGAAAGAAACGCAACGAGAGCGGAGATTGCCGAACTTTTCGTAAAGGCAATGCCGGTCGGATACTATGAAGCGATGAATACAATAAACAGTATCCCCGACGTACCGTCCGCAAACGATTGCTACATATACGTTTCGACTTTATATAAAGCCGGAGTTGCAATAGGAGACGCCGACGGCAACTTCCATCCGGACGACGATATAACACGCGCGGAGACGGCAGCTATAATTTCACGCGCCGTATTCCCGGAAAAGAGACTTCCCAAGACGATAGCGGAATACGAAGACGGCACGGTTGAAGGCGAGGACGACGACGCATATCTGCTTTGCGTAATGTCGGGATTTAATGCGCAGCACGAAGGTATCGGCTCAGGCTGGCTGCTCGACAACAGAGGAGCAATTCCGAGATCGACTCTCACCCAGTCTTACGGCTCGCTTACGGATATAAGCACAGAAGCAGGTTCGGCGCTCATAAGAGAATTCAATAAGATAACCAAAGGCGTAATCACGCTTGAAGCAAAAGCGTCTGCCGACGGCGCCGACGGCGCGTTCCTCGAATTCCAGAACGATGCGGGCGACAGCGTATTCAGACTCGAAATAGTGGACGGCGACTGGAAAGTTCTCGGCACGAACGGATACACCAAAGTTTACGATATAGGCGCGAATGAAACGATGTTCACGTTCCGTATTACCGTAAATCTCAATAAATGCACGAGCACGATAGTTATAAACGAAACCGAATGCGGAACTTATCCGCTTCCCGTAACAAAAGCAAACGCAAATATACTGAACTTCAGATGGGCGACGACAGAAGCCGGAACCCCGTCGTTTGCACCGGCGGCAACAAAGCTGTACGCAAACTACGCGGTATATGAAATGTTTGATCTTACAAAGGATAACGTAAAACCGTACGGCTGGACGCAGAATTCAAACGGCGACGCATACGGAAAAGCCAACACGCTTGCAGTTAAGGCGGGAAAGAGCGCGACAAAGACGTTTGACGAAGTAACGGGCACCGTAATCGCCGAATATCAGGCGATATTCAGATACAAGGAAAGCACGGGCTTTGCGCTCAAGAGCGGCGACAAGACGGTTCTCAACTTCACGACCGGCTCTTCGGGCTTTATCGCTAACGGCACGAACGTATATAACAGCTTCTATAACGGCCAGTGGTATATGTTCAGATTCGAGCTCGACACCAATACCCAGAAGATAAAGATTAAGGTTGACGGAAGAGTTCTCGGCGAAGTAAACTTCCAGAATGCGGCGACAGGCATAGACTCTCTCACAGTTACCAACAGCAGCTCGAGAGAAGTTACGTTCGACGAATTCAAGGTCTTCAAGAAGATCACTCACAGCGACTACGTACCGAAACCCGTAAAACCCGCTGGAGAAGAAAACTATATAATCGGTATGAACCATTGTCCTCTCTGGAGAAACGGCTATCAGATAAACTTCAGCTGGTCGGTAATCTCGCCTTACTCGGATTACCAGCCCGCAATAGGCTACTATGACGAAGGTACCGCCGAAACGACGGACTGGGAAATCAAGTACCTCGTGGAACACGGCGTTGACTTCCTGTCAATCTGTACGTTCCTTCCCGTAAACGACACGATGGAAAAGATGCCTTTCAACGATTATTATATCTTTGAAGGCCTCTATAACGCAGAATATATAGACGACATAAAGTTCTGCCTTCTTCTTGAAATCGCAAACGCAGGCGCACCGAGATCACTCAACGACTGGAAGAACAAGTTCGTTCCGTACCTCATAGAAAAATACTTCAAGCACCCGAGCTATATGACGATAGACAATAAGATAGTTGTCGACTTCTTCGGCGGCACGCTTGCAAAGTATGTGGGCGTTGACGTAGGAAAGCAGTGTATGGATTACCTTGAAACGGAAGTTCAGAAACTCGGCTTCGACGGCGTATATTGGGTACACTGCGGCACTGACAGCGCATACAGCAGCCTCGACTATGACGGGGCGCACGCATACAGCTGGGGCAGAGACGGAGCTACCTATAACGGCAACGTCAATGGTATGACCAGAGTACTCAATTGGTGCAAAAACAACGGAGAATGGGGAATCCCGACAATCAGTATGGGCTTTACCAATACACCGTGGAACTCCGAAAGTACGTATAATCCGAGAGAGCCGTTCTGCTCGGCAAGCGATTTCGAAAGAGCATGCAGCTACGTAAAGAACACGTACCTGCCTACCAACGCAACGACGGATACACAGAGAAAACTCGTTTGGCTGTCAACCTGGAACGAATACGGCGAAGGAACGCTCCTTATGCCGACGGCGGACGAAAAGGGATTCCAGTACCTCGACGCCGTAAGAAAAGTATTCTTTAATGCAACTCAGTCGGAACTTAACGAAATAGACGTTTACCCGACGGAAGCACAGCTCGAAAGAGTAACTCACATGTACCCGCAGTACAGACACCTCTTAAGAAGAAATAAGGCTCTCGACTTTGTCGATTCGCTCTCCAACGCTCCGACGCAGTCATTCTATAAGATAGACTACGCAAACGACTCGTCCATTACGGCGTCGAGCTCGTGGATACAGGGCGCACGGAGCATAGGACGCAATGCGAACGGTATATACGGAACGACAAATGTTGCCAAAGGCAATGTAAATATCTTCGTTCACAACGGAGGAACAAGCGTTGCGAATACGTTCTCCTCAGGCGGACTTCCGACAAGCTCCATAGACGCGATAGTAATTACCGCAAAGATTCCCGTGGGAGCAAACCTCAGAATTTACTATGCTACCAGTGCAAGCTCGGGATTCGCCGAAAACAAGGCGTATGCCTTCCCGGCGTCGACGGTATACGATTACGTCGAATATTCTGTTAACAAATCAGCTCTCAAAAACTTCAGCGGCAACCTCACGCAGCTGAGACTTGACCCGCAGCAGAATCAGAATACGCAGTTCTTTATCAAGTCTATCGACTTCAGACAGTCTACTGAAAGACCGATTTCCAAATCGCTCAGAATAGACGGCAAGACCGCACACCTCGCTTACCTGCCTGAAATCGAAAGCAACGGCGACATCCTTATACCGTTCGAACCGGTAACGGGTCTTGACTTCTTGCTCAACACCTTCCATCTGTGGGATAAGGATAACAAAGAACTCACGCTCAACTTTGTCGGACATACGATGGTATTCAAGGTAGGCTCGAACAAGTGCGTAATCGACGGAGATGAAGTAAATCTCGGATATACGATTTACGATAAAGACCAGCTTCCCATGGTTCCGATAAACCTGATATGCTCCGTAAACGGATATTCGTACAGCCTCGTAAATTCGGGCAGCTCGAGAATAATCACGATAGGCACTCCCGCACAGGCATATTACAATGAACTCAACCAGATAATTGCGAACAGAGTTGCCGGTCAGTGGGAATTCTCGGTTCCGGGTGATACGGAAGGATGGACGTCGAGCTTCATGAGCCTGAACGTATCGGACGGCTACATGAGATGCCAGTCCGTTTCTCAGGAAACAGACCCGATCATCACTCTCAGCGGCGGCTCGGCAGTCAACACCTCGTATTACAACAAAATAGAAGTAAGAGTAAGATATCAATATACAAGCCAGTCTAACGGCAGAATCCAGTTGTTCTTCTCAAGCAACGGCTCAATGTCGGAAGCAAACAGTATATCCCTCCAGCTTCCGAATAAGGATTCCAATGAGGAATGGGTTGTTCTGTCTCAGAATTTGAGCAGCAAGACTTCATGGACAAATATGGGAACAGCAAGATATTGGCGTCTTGACCCGTTCGACGCGGTAGGTTATATGGACTTTGATTATATAAGATTTGTACATGAATAATTGATAATTAATAAAAAACGGTCTCGAAAGAGACCGTTTTTTTATTATTCTTTTTTTGTTATCAATGCGGTTACAAAAAGAAATTGTAAAACAAGAACATTTGTGCTATAATTGCGATATAAAAGGAGGGGATAAAAACGGTAAGCTGCTTTAAGGGAAATTTCAAACTGACGTGCGTCAGAGGATACAGAACGTTGAACGGCAGGAGGGAATATCATAAAGGAATCGACCTCGTCGGGCTCGACGATATAACCGTGTATTCCGTCTGCGGCGGAAAGGTAAGAAACGCATATCAAAAGGACGGAGCCGGAAACTACGTCGTGGTAACGATGGACGACGGCAGACGCGTTTTTTATATGCATCTGAAATCGTTTAATAAAAAGACAGGAGATACTGTAAAAAAAGGCGAGCCGATAGGCGTTATGGGAAATACCGGAAATTCGTACGGCGCGCATACGCATCTTGAAATAAGAAAGGAAACGGGCTCTGAAAGCCTTGATATAAACGAATTTACGGGAATACCGAACATTGTCGGAAGGTATTATTATGAGCAAGCGGAAAATGAAGAGGAGGAAGAGATGACGCAGGTAAAATTCAACGAGATGATGGATAATTATCTTAAGGAAAGAGAACAAAAAGGGTCGTCAGAGTGGTCTGAAAGCGCAAGAAATTTTTGCGAGAGAAACGGCATAATAAAAGGCGATGAAAACGGCAATAAAAAATATAATATGTTCGTAACGCGTGAGGAACTTGCGGAAATAATAAAGCGCGTTTCGGAAATATTTTAGATTTATAAAAGACTTGACAAAAAGCAAAAACGGTAGTATAATTCCTATATATATAGAAACTGTGAAAAAGACATGGGAAGTCTGAAAAAAAACAGAGATTTGCGCCTCGGCTGAAAGCGCGGAAAAAAAGGCTTCTTACCGCTTTTGAGTTCCGGGAAGGCAGCAATTTCCGGCGTAGAGACCGCGTTAAGGGAAAAGAGGGTGCATTTGTGCACTGAACTCGGGTGGAACAGCGTGTTTTTGCGCCCCGTATGCGAAAATATTTCGTATGCGGGCTTTTTTATTTGTTGAATAATAAAAAATATATATATTTTGGAGGATTTGCAAAACTATGTTGAATCTTATTTTGAAAGACGGAAGCAATCTTGAGGTAGAAGAAGGCATAAGCGTTTACGAGGCTGCGGAAAAGATAAGCGCGGGACTTGCGAGAAACGCTCTTGCGGCGCACCTTGACGGCGAGCTTGTCGAAATGAATTCAAAGCTAAAAAAGGGCGGAAAAATCGAATTTCTGACCTTTGACGACGAGGACGGAAGAAAGGTTTACAGACATACCGCGTCTCACGTGCTCGCACAGGCGGTAAAAAGACTGTATCCGAATGCAAAGCTCGCAATCGGACCCGCAATCGACAGCGGTTTTTATTACGATATCGATACCGACGAGCCTTTTACGCCCGAAGTACTCGTCAAACTCGAAGAAGAGATGAAAAAAATCATAAAGGAAGACTATAAACTCGAAAGAAAGGTCCTGCCGAGAGAAGAAGCCGTAAAATA
>JAEESG010000093.1 GCA_016286245.1 Clostridiales bacterium
CGTCAAAAAGGCAAGGGCAAGGAACGCCGTTCCGAGCACTCCGCGAAAGAGCGAGACTATTCCCGACGGAAGTCCCATTATCTTCACGAAAATGCCTATTGTGCCGAATATAATCATTGACGCCGAAAAAATCAAAAGTTCTTTGTTTTTCATATTTATCCTATCTGTAATCAAATTCGGGAACGTATTTTTCGTCGGCGCTCGTTCTTTCCTGTATATACACGTTCAAAAAACCTTTTTCCCTTGCATGTTCCACGACCTTTTCATATTCGAGAGTCGTTACGCGGCGGCGCAGTTCGGGAAATTTTATACAGTTTCCCGTCGGGAAATACTGGCTCATAAGACTGAGCGCAAACCTTTTTACGTCGTATTTTTCCGCTATATAATCAAGTATCTTAATACTGTCCCTATATGCACCCGGAAGCACGAGGTGTCTTGTAAGCACGCCCTTTTTCATACGGCCTTCTTTATCGTATTGTGCGTATCCCTTATTTTTATACATTACCCCGAGCGCCTTTGATGCGACGTCGAAATAGTCCTTTGCGTTTGAATATTTTTTCGACAGAATCGCCGAAAAATACTTGAAATCGGGCAGAAAAATATCGATAAATTCCGAAAGCTTCTCTATCGTTTCCGCCTTTTCGTACCCGCCGCAGTTATACACGGTCGGGATTGCGAGCTCCCCTTTGATTTCCCTTAAAACCCGATACAGAACGTCGGAAAAGTGTGTGGGAGTTACGAAATTTATATTGACGGCTCCCCTGTCGCGAAGTCCCAGAATTTCTTTTGCAAGCGTTTTTTCTTCTACGTCCTTTCCCTTTTTCTCAAATGATATTTCATAATTCTGGCAATAGACGCACTTCAAATTACAGCCCGCGAAAAAAACCGTTCCGGAGCCGTTTCCGTAAGATATGCAGGGTTCTTCCCACGCGTGAAGTCCTATTCTCGACACGCGCGCTTTCTTACTCATTCCGCAGTATCCCACGTTTTTTTCTCTGTCGAGAGCGCAGTTTCTGGGACAGAGCATACATTTTTCGTCTTTTATTTCTTTATCAAACACTTTTACTACCGTATTATAGGGTTGTTTATGTGGGCGTTTATATAGTAATATCAGCGTGGTACTTGCACAGCTTACACTTTCGCTGCTGCTCTTCGTTCCACTCTATGCCCCTCGGCAAGCAAGTATGCTTTATCATACCATCGGCAACATCACATACGATTATGCAATCATCACCCGTTATTTCATCGCCCTTTACCGGACAAGTTACTGTATCATTCATTGGAACACCTCCAAAATACTCTGTGTAAGTAGATCAAAATCTTTTTCGCTTTTTCGTATTTTTTCGTAATGCACTGATATATGATACCATATTATTTACCGAAATTCAAGTTATTTGTATTACACGCGCCATACTTCTTTTTCTAAAATTTACGGTTATATCATTGACTTTTTTTTTACAATATGGTATCTTAATATAGTACGTTAGAATAGGAATAATATAATTATATATATCAAAAATACGGAAAGGCTGATTTGACAATGAAAGTGCTTCTGTTACAGGACGTAAAAGGACAAGGCAAAAAAGACGCAATAGTTGACGTTTCCGACGGTTACGCAAGAAACTTTCTTATCCCGAAAGGTCTTGCCCTTGCCGCCGACGCTAAAATAATGAACGACTACAAAAACAAGCAGGCTTCAAAGCTGCACCACGAAGAAATGCAAAAACAGGCGGCAAAAGAACTTGCCGAAAAGCTTGAAGGTCTTTCCGTCATCATTCATGCGACAAGCGGTGCCGACGGCAAATTCTACGGCGCCGTTACCTCAAAGGAAATCGCCGAAGAACTTACAAAACAGCACGGTATTGAAATCGACAAGAGAAAAATTCAGCTTGACGGCGCCATCAAGGCTTTCGGCGCTTACACGCTTGACGTAAAGCTTTATTCCGAAATTTCCGGAAAACTTAACGTAATTATCACACAAAAGGATTAATATTTATCATGAGCGAACTTATTATTTCCGAAGAAAATTTAAGAAAAATGCCGTTTTCCATGGAGGCGGAGCAGTCGGTTCTCGGGGCGATTATCATTGACCCCGAAATTCTGCGCGAGGTTGCGGCCTCCCTTCGTGCGGACGACTTTTATCTCGAACAGCACGTGCGCATTTATGAGGCGATGCGCGATATTTTCGTGCGCTCGGACGTGCATCTCGACGCGGTAACCCTGCTTGACGAGCTTACCAAAAACGGCACCTACGACGAGGCGGGCGGAAAAAGCTACATTACCCTGCTTGCAAAGACGGTTCCCTCGGTTTCAAACATAAACGATTACGTTAAAATAATCAAGGACAAGGCGGTTCTGCGCCGTCTTATCGAAGCGTCGGAAAAGATTGCCGAGCTTTCCTACGGCGAAAAGGGCGAAACGTCCGATATTCTCGACCGCTCTGAGCAGCTTATTTTCGACATTGCCGAGAAGAACGAGAGCAAGAATTTCTCACACATCCGCGACGTTATCATAGAAAATTACGCGCATCTTGACGAACTGCGCAAGAACGGAGAGGCCGCGCTCGGCACGCCTACATATTTTTCGGGTATCGACAAGCTTCTTGTGGGTATGGGCAAAGGCGATTTCGTACTTATCGGCGCGCGTCCCGGCATGGGAAAAACGAGTTTTGCGCTGAACATCGCGTCAAACGTCGCTCTCAAAACGAAAAAGACGGTTGCGATTTTCTCGCTTGAAATGTCGTGCGAACAGCTCGTTACGAGAATGCTCTCTTCCGAAGCGCTCATCGACAGCTACAAGCTTCGCAAGGGCGACCTCGGCATCGACGACTGGGAAAAGCTTGCAAAAGCGGCAAGCGTTCTTTCCGACGCGGACATCCTTATAGACGACACGACGGGTATTTCCGTTGCCGGCATGAAGACAAAACTCAGGCGCGTTAAAAATCTCGGGCTTGTTGTTATCGACTACCTACAGCTCATGCAGTCCGACAGGCGCGTTGAAAACAGGGTGAATGAAATCGGCGACATCACGAGAGCCTTAAAGCTTCTCGCAAAGGAACTCGGCGTTCCGGTAATCACCTGTGCGCAGTTATCGAGAGGTCCCGAAAACAGAACCGACAAAACGCCTATGCTTTCCGACCTCAGGGACTCCGGAAACATCGAGCAGGACGCCGACATCGTTATGCTCCTTTACAGAAAAGACTATTATGAAACAGACAATCCCGACATGCAGAGCACGGCGCAGTGCATTATCGCGAAAAACCGCCACGGCTCCACGGGAAAAGTTACGCTCGGCTGGTCCGGTCAGTTTACGAAATTCATCACCATGGACGAAGAGCACTGATTTCGTTCCAGAACACAAAAATGTCCGATATTATTTTTGAAAAAATCAAGCAGGCAAACGAAAAATATTCTCTATTCCCCGAGCGCGCAAAAATACTTGTCGCCCTTTCGGGCGGCGCGGACAGCGTAACGCTGCTGCTTGCGCTCAAGGAATATTTCCCGGAGCTCGAACTTTTCGCGTGCCACGTAAACCACATGTTAAGAGCGGACGAGTCCGACAGGGACAGTATTTTTGCGCAAAAGTTATGCGCCCGTGAAAATATCCCTCTTGAAATCTTGAAAACGGACGTGGCAAAGGCGGCGGAAGAGGAATCTCTTTCCACTGAGCTTGCCGCGCGGAGCATAAGATACGGTTTCTTTGAAAAAGTCTGCGAAAAATACGGAATTTCTCTTGTCGCAACGGCGCACACGTCAAGCGACTGCGCCGAGACGGTTTTATTCAACCTTGCGCGCGGAAGCGCGATGTCCGGACTTTGCGGAATTCCGCCGAAGCGCCCCTTAAACGAAAACGTCGACATCATCCGTCCGCTTATTTTCGTATCGCGGAGCGAAATCGAAGATTATCTTGAAGAGCGGAATGAAAGTTACGTTACCGACTCCACGAACCTTACCGACGATTACACTCGGAATTTTCTGCGGCACAACGTAATTCCGCTTATGAAAAAAATAAATCCGTCGTTTGAGGAAACGCTGAAAAACACCTGTGTTTCTCTGCGGGACGCGCGGGATTTCATCGAAAGTTATGCAAACGGACATCTGACGGACGACGTATATCTTTTAAAGGATTTCGACGACTGTATATTACACCGTATTATTGTAAAACTATACAAAAAGAGCACAAATTCCTCTCTTATCGAAAGCGTTCACGTCGAAAAAATCGCGCGTGCCGTAAAATGCGGATTTTTTGAGGGCAAAAAATCATACGAAATCTGCCTTCCGGGCAAAATTTCCGCAATTATTTCGGGTGGAAAGCTGACTTTTTCGCAAACGGTAAGGGACAAGGAGAAACCGGCTCCTTTTTATGAAAGTCTGCACTACGGAGCAAATATTTTCGATCGTTTTGCCGTGGTTATTTCAAAGTCCGACGGCGATTATGCCTCCGAAATATCGGAAAAGCTTTCGGGATACGAGCTTTTCGACAGCGTGCGGCTGAAATTATCCGAAAATCCCGAAAATTCGTTATTTGCGCGTTCAAGAAAACCCGGCGACAAGGTCAGAACGTGCAAAATGACAAAAAAATTAAAAAGTCTTTTATCGCGTGCAAAAATTCCGGAAGAATCAAGAGACTTACTTCCCGTAATCTGCAAAGGGGACGAAATAATATACGTTCCCGGAGTTTGCGTAAGCGACGGTTACAAAATCCGTCCGTCTCACGATGATTCCGTTCTTATACGGGTTTATTCCGTTTCAACTTTGTAAACACCATTTTGAACAGGAGATTATTTGATGAAAAACAACGCAAAAACCATCTTTTTCTACGTAGCGCTTATCGCTCTGTTTATTTTTTCCTCCTACTTCCTGCTCGGGCAGAAAAAAGAGGAAGAAAAAAAGTACAGTGAAATAATTGACCTCTTTTCAAACGAAAAAGTCGAAAGTTTTACTATAACCTCCGACGACGTTCTCGTTCTTTTGACGAAAGATGAAAAGAATGACGACGGATCGGTTGTCAAAAAGGGTTCCGAAATAGTATTCAAATTAAGAAGCCTTTCGCTTTTCGAGCAGGATCTCAAAGAACTTATCATAAAGCAGCACGAGGAAGGCATAATCTCGTATTACGATTACGAGCCTCCGAAGGAAACGCCTTTCTGGATGAGCTGGATTCCGTTTATAGTTATGATTCTGTTCTTCGGCGTTCTGTGGTTCTTTGCGATGAACTCGGCAATGGGCGGAAAAGGCGGTAAAATCAATTCTTTCGGTAAATCAAGAGCCAAAATGAGCAACGAGGGAAAGAAAAAAGTGATGTTCACCGACGTTGCGGGCGCCGAGGAGGAAAAGGAAGAGCTCAAAGAAGTCGTTGATTTTCTTAAAAGCCCGAGAAAATTTGTGGAGCTCGGCGCAAAAATTCCGAGAGG
>JAEESG010000094.1 GCA_016286245.1 Clostridiales bacterium
TAAACGTAGTTGCTTGTTACTGCGTCAAAGGTTTCATCCTCAAAATCAAGCCTGCAGGCGTCGCCGCGAGCAAAAGTTACGTTTTTCACGCCCTCCGCTATGGCGTTTTTTTCACAGAGCGGCTTGTTGAAAGAAGCGTATTCCATGCCCCAGCGGTCGATGCCGATAAATGAAGCGTTCGGATTGCGCCTGGCGCAGGCGATGGTGAGTGCACCGCTGCCGCAGCCAACGTCAAGACCTTTCCCGCCGTCCGGCAGTTTAACGTACCCCGCGACGCCTTCAATGATCTGACGCGACATTTTGCGTTTGCCGTTATAATCGAACGCGCGGTACATCATGATCATCCACGCCGAAACGCAAAGGCAGACGACCGTGAGAATGAGAAAAACGATGAACAGAACGGTTTTCAGCGTGCCGGAAACAATCCCGGTCAAGCCGAAAACAATGAACAACAGAAGAAATACGGCCGCCGCGATCACCGCGGAGAGCACCATGCCTTTCGGCATCCAGTTTTTGTAGTCGGGTTTCATAGCTTTATCCTTTCTTTATACGCTCCATGCGGCGCTTGCCGACATTTCAGGTATCAGCTCATTAAGTTAGCAATGGCTAACTTATTTTTAAAAAAATAAAGAGCAATCCCCTTTTACTTTGTCGTATAGTGAATTATAACAGTTAGCCGCCGCTAACCATTATAGCACTTTGTTTGAAATTTGTCAATGGGTTTTACAAAAAAATCACATACGGCGTGTTTAATGCACGCGCTTTTTAAATAGAACAGGCAGCGCTCCCCTATGTTCCGCACGGGCGCGGCAAAGGCGCGTGAGCCGCTTTGAGATCGAGCTATCTTTCTTCAGCCGTCTCGGATATTTTCTCTCCGCGCAGGGCCAGGAAGCGTTCTTCCAGTTCATTCAGCAATTCGAAGTCATGTGCGGAATACTGCTTATACTCCCCGAAACTGCAATACTCCCGTTTGGTATTTCCGAACGACGTAGTCTCATAATCAATGCTCCAGCTCCACGGGCTGTAGTCTGTTATGAATAAATCGCTTTTCGAGCGGTTTTCAAGTGAAAGGACGTTTTTTGTTATTATAAACTCCTCAAGCTGCGCGACTGCTTCATCGGAGACCGAATAAGCGGTTATGACCGTCGGTCGATCGTGGGTCTCGCAGTCGGAGCAAACGTACGTCCAGTTTCCGCTCTTATCTTTTCTGAGTGCGCTCTCGTGGTATCCGCCGAGCATATCACCGTAGCCCGGGCTGTAGCTTATACTGTGTATTTTTATATCTTTCATATTTTCCTCCCGAATTCCGTCGTTTTCTGATAACTGACGCTTTTCCTGCGCAAGCGAGCGGCAGTACTCCTCAAACCGAACTCTTGAATCATAAGTCGGAAATTCAAAAACCTGATATTTTCCTTTATCGTTCTTCCAACAGATGAACGTCCATGGCCCGGAGCCGCCCGATTCACCGGAATTTTTTCTCTCGCTTACCTTGCCGTCCTTAAGAAAAGCCAAAAAGTCATTCCATTCTTCCGCGTTCAATTCAAAAGTCCCGCTGTCCGTGACATCATCTTTTGTGGTCGGCCCGTATTCGCCGGGCTTTTCACGAGCTTCGTGAAAGAACATATATTTGCCGTCTTCTTTGAAAAAACGGTATCTTTGATACAAAGCGTTAAAGTTTATATTTTCGCATGTATAGCAGAACTCCGAAATGTCTTCGACCGGTATTTTCATGTTTGTAACGGTCTCCTTCGTATTCCTGCCGCATCCGCTGAATAGTGCCAAGCATAGCATTATTATCAGAACTCCCTTAATTGTTTTCATTTTCTTTCTCATTTTTACTCCGCAAATCCCGTTTTTTCGGGATCAACCATCGTTTTTTCGTTCCT
The DNA here is from genome assembly GCA_016286245.1 of Clostridiales bacterium. Taxonomy (GTDB): domain Bacteria; phylum Bacillota; class Clostridia; order Oscillospirales; family CAG-382; genus UMGS882. The sequence continues at coordinate 1,887 of JAEESG010000094.1, forward strand.
TTGTTTTACATGCTCATAATAGCACAAAAATATTAATTTTTCAAGGTGGATCGAACGTTTAAAAGAGCCGCCCGGCCTACACCATGAAATATGATCCGGAAAAATTCAAAAAAATCCCGAAAGCCTGATAATCATGACTTTCGGGATGGTGCCGGTGGCGTGGGTCGAACCCGCACGCCATCGCTGGCAAAGGATTTTGAGTCCTCCTCGTCTGCCAATTCCAACACACCGGCAAAGATATTTGATTTTGAGTCCGCACGCAGCGAAGCGGCGCGGCGGTAGTGAATGACAGTCCGGTGGACTGTCAGAGCCGACGCGTGACCGAGCCCGCAGGCGAGACCTGCCAATTCCATCACACCGGCATGCGTTAATTATATCATACGGATTTTAAAAATGCAATACTTTATCAAAAAGAAATCAGACGGCTTACGCCGTCTGATTCAAATTGATTTTGAAATTATTTAACAGCTTCTTTAAGAGCTTTGCCTGCCTTGAAGGACGGAACCTTCGTTGCGGGGATCTTAATCTTAGCGCCTGTCTGAGGATTCTTACCGGTTCTTGCAGCTCTCTTGCTTACTTTGTATGTTCCAAAGCCAACAAGCGTGATTTTATCGCCTTTTTTAAGAGTCTTTGCGATAACTTCTGCCGATGCGTTTACAAACTTCTCGGCGTCCTTCTTGGATGGGCCAGCCTTTGCTGCGATAGCAGCGATGAATTCTGTTTTGTTCATTATGATACCTCCATTAAATTTCAAGCATTCCGCTTGTATTTACAAATACATTATATCACGCGTTTTTTTAAAAATCAAGGCTTTTTTTACTTATTTTTCACATATTTACCATTTTTTGACACTTTTTTTGTGTTTTTTTGGTTAAATTTTAAGAAATTAAAGATTTATTAACATTAATAATTCATTTATGTTAATTAAAAATGACGTTTACAATCTTTTTCATGACAAATGTTTGTCGTAATACACGTTGACAGTTCTTTCTTTCTGCAAATCGATATCGAAAAAGGTAATTACACATCCGTCAAGACTCATAAATTCCCATATTTTCATATCCGCGATTTTAAGTCTGAAAACAGTTGTTGTTCCCTGCGTTGCGCACAGCTCGTCCTTATTATCGCCTACTATATTAATGTGTGCTTCCCTTGCGATAATACTGTCATACGATTTTTCATCCTTTTCGGATATATATTTTATATGTACGTTATTGAGTTTTTCCGAAATTCTGTAATTTATTTCTTTTATGCCGTTCTTTTTTGAAAAAAAGCGTGAAAAAATTTTTTTCATAACTGCCCCTTGAACATATGAATTTTATGTAATTATTGGCTTAAATCGGTTGACATTTACCGCTTTATATTATATAATAAATTGTCAATGCGCATATTAACTGAATGTATATTTTTGACAAATTTTTATATTCGAAAAGGGTGGATAAAATGTTAACGGCAATTACCGGTATAAACTGGGGCGATGAAGGTAAAGGAAGAATGGTTGACCTCCTTTCCGAAAACGCAGATATCGTTGCACGCTATCAGGGCGGAAACAACGCGGGACATACCGTTATTAACGAATACGGCGAATTCAAGCTCAACCTCATTCCTTCGGGAATTTTCAGAAAAAACGTTATCAACGTAATGGGCAACGGCATGGTTATAGACCTTGCGCATCTTACAAAGGAAATCAGGAACATCACAGAAAAAGGCGTGAGCATAACGCCTGAAAACCTTAAAATAAGCGACAAAGCGACGATTGTTCTTCCCTACCACGTCGAGCTTGACATACTTGAGGAAACGAGGCTTACGGAAGTTACGGGAAAGCCTTACGGCTCAACGCGCCGCGGAATTGCTCCCGTTTACAGCGACAAATATATGAAAAAGACGATAAGAATGTCCGACCTTTTCTTTGAAGACGACCTCAGAGAAAAAGTTGAAAACATTGTCGCATACAAAAATCTGCTTATAAACAAGGGCTACGGCGCAGACCCCGTTGACCCGAACGAAATTATGGACTGGCTCCGTACATACGCATATCCCTTCAAACCGTTTGTGTGCGACTGCGGCGAAATCCTTCAAAAAGCGCATGAGCAGGGCAAAAACATAATATTTGAAGCACAGCTCGGCGCGCTCAGAGACATTGATTTCGGAATTTATCCCTACACTTCCTCGTCTTCTTCAATCGCGGCGTTTGCGCCCATCGGAAGCGGAATACCCGGTATAAAGCTTGACAAGAGCATAGGAATTATGAAGGCGTACTCCACCTGCGTAGGCTCGGGTCCGTTTACAGTAAGAATGACCGGCAAAGAGGCGGACGAGCTGAGAAAAGCCGGAAACGAATACGGTGCCGCAACGGGACGCCCCCGTGAAGTCGGAGCTTTTGACGTTGTTGCCTCAAAATACGGAGTATTCGTTCAGGGTGCTGACGAAATCGCGCTTACGAAACTTGACGTACTCTCGTATATGGATAAAATTCCCGTATGCGTTGCATACGACATTGACGGCGAAATCACGACGCGATTCCCGCTCGGTTTAAGACTCGACATTGCAAAGCCCGTATACGAATATCTCGACGGCTGGAAATGCGACATTTCTTCATGCAGGACTCTTGACGATCTGCCCGAGAATGCAAGAAAATACGTCGAATTTATTGCCGAAAAGGTCGGCTGCAACATAAAGTACATTTCTGTCGGCGCAAAAAGAGAAGAATATATTGAAGTAAAATAATACTGTGAAAATTTTCAGCCGAAACGTTTGTTTCGGCTGAAAATATATATTTTTGCGCGCCATGTTCGCATTAAAATATATAATATTACATTTTAAGATGTTTATTTACATTTTATTTTGAAATTATTATTGAATTATCGCGATACAATATGTATTATAATCTTAATTTGCTATATGGGAAAATTCGTCTCTTTTAATCTGAATGTTGCGCGAAAGAGACTTATGTTTTCAGCAAATGGTGCCGCACAGCAACACGGCACGGAGGTGCGAGGATTGGAAAAAAGCATTATCGTAAGTTTGAAAAACATCTCTATGAATTATGATGACGAGTTTGTATTGAACAACATCAACCTTGACATCAGAGACAAAGAATTCATTACCCTGCTCGGGCCGTCAGGCTGCGGAAAAACAACGACGCTTCGGATTATAGGCGGTTTTATCGAGCCTCACGAAGGGCAGGTCTATTTCGACGGAAAACTGATTAACAAAATTCCGCCTTACAAGCGGCAGGTAAACACCGTTTTTCAAAAATACGCTCTTTTTCCCCATTTGAACGTTTATGAAAACATTGCGTTTGGTCTAAGACTCAAAAAAACTCCCGAAAAGGAGATCAAAAACGCGGTTCTTGAAATGCTGGACCTTGTAAATTTGAAAGGTTTCGGCGCAAAAAAAGTCGATTATCTGTCGGGTGGTCAGCAGCAGAGAGTTGCCATTGCGAGAACTTTGGCTCCGAAG
>JAEESG010000014.1 GCA_016286245.1 Clostridiales bacterium
CGTCTTGTCAAACGGCGGATAGTAGAAAACGGGGTCGTATCCGAAGCCGTCAAATCCCCTTCTTTGAAAGGTGATGAAGCCCTCGCATGCGCCCTTTACCGTAAACACCCTGCCGTCGGGAAAGACCAGCGCAAGCGCACATATAAACCTTGCCGAACGCTTGCTTTCGGGAACGTTTTTCAGTTCATAAAGCAGTTTGTCGACGTTTTCGTCGTCCGTTGCGTTTTTGTTTTCCGTCGACGCGTATCTTGCAGAGTAAATGCCGGGACGTCCCGAAAGAAAGTCCACGCATAAGCCCGAATCGTCGGCAAGAGAGGGCGCGTTCAAAGCATAACATACGGTTTTTGCCTTTATGAGCGCGTTTTCCTCAAAAGTCGTTCCGTTTTCTTCAATTTCTCCCGAAAAGCCCGTTTCCGAAAGACTTTTGAGCTTTACGTTCTCAAGCCCGAGCATTTTTTCAAGCTCTTTTACCTTGTGCGCGTTTTTCGACGCGACGATTATTTCAAGAATTTCATTTTTTTCCATGTGTTTTTCCGTTTCAGTCTTCTTTTTCGTCAAATAGTGCTTTGATAAACGTTTTTGCGCAAAACGGCTGTAAGTCGTCCATCTGCTCGCCTACGCCTATGAATTTTACGGGGATGCCGAGCTCCGACTTTACCGAAATGATGATTCCGCCCTTTGCCGTGCCGTCAAGCTTGGTTAAAATTATTCCTGTTATGTCTGCGGCGCCCATAAATTCCTTCGCCTGATTTATCGCATTCTGCCCCGTTACCGCGTCGAGTACGAGCAGGTTTTCTCTCGACGCGCCCGGAAGCTCTCTGTCGAGTACCCGCACCATTTTGGAAAGCTCGTCCATAAGATTCTTTTTGACGTGAAGCCTGCCCGCCGTGTCGATTATGAGCACGTCCGCTTTGTGGCTTTTTGCGTAATTTGCCGCGTCGTAAACGACCGACGCGGGATCCGAACCCTCAGTGTGCTTGATTATCGGAACGTCAACGCGGCGCGCCCATATTTCAAGCTGGTCTATGGCGGCGGCCCTGAAGGTGTCCGCGGCGGCAAGAACTACGCTCTTTCCTTCGTTTTTAAGCATGTTCGCAAGCTTTGCGATGGAAGTCGTTTTTCCGACGCCGTTAACGCCTATTACGAATATTACCGACGGCGCCGTAGATAGATTTAACGGCTCGTCTTCGCCGATTACCTCTTCAAGTATCGAGAAAAGCTCCGCTTTTGCATCATCAGGCTCGCTTATTTTCTTTTCTTTGAGATTGAACCTCAGCTTTTCAATTATTTTGCTTGTCGCACCGATACCCACGTCCAACGCGATAAGCACCTCTTCAAGCTCGTCGAGTAAATCCTCGTCGACCTTTGAAAAACTCTTGAAAATATTGTTTATCTGACCGAAAACGGAGTCCTTCGTTTTTTTGAGTCCCTGCTTCAGCCTGTCAAAAAATCCCATTATTTACTCCTTTATAACTTTACGCCCGTCTTCTTTTCGACGTCGTCAAGGTTGACTTTCAAAAAGGTAGAAACGCCCTTTTCCTGCATGGTAACGCCGTACATCGTGTCGGAAATTTCCATTGTGCCCCTGCGGTGGGTGATGATGATGAACTGCGTGTCGGAATTCCGCTTTAAGTAAGATGCGAAACGGTTTACGTTCACGTCGTCAAGCGCCGCCTCGATCTCGTCGAATATGTAAAACGGCGCGGGGTTGACTTTAAGAATCGCAAAGTAAAGCGCAATCGCGGTAAACGCCTGCTCTCCGCCCGAAAGAAGAGATATGTTCTTCACCGTCTTCCCGGGAGGCTGAATGTTTATTTCAATGCCCGATTCAAGAAGGTTGTCGGGGTCGGATATGACTATGTCCGCGTTTCCTCCGCCGAAAAGCTCGCTGAATACCTCCTTGAAGCTTGCGTTTATCTTTACAATCGCTTCCGAGAAGAGCTTTTTCATATCGTTTTCCAAGCGCTTTATGATGTTTTCAAGCGATTTTTTCGCATCCTGCAGGTCGTTTATCTGTCCCTGCATGAAGTCGTAACGCTGTTTGGTTTCCTTGAATTCCTCCACGGCGTTCACGTTGATGTTTCCGAGAGCCTTTATCTTTGATTTTATCGAAGAAAGCTCCTTTTCCGCACCTTTTTCGGGAGGCGGCAGTTTCAGCGACAACGCATCGGAAAAAGAGAGGGAATATTCCTCGAATAATTTTGAAGTAAGTACGTCGTACTCGCTTTTCGACTTTTCGAGCTTCGCTTCAAGCTTTGTCATCATCTCAAAGAAGACTTCCTTGTCGCGTATGAGATCCTTCTGGCTTTCGCGCTTCAAAGTCGACTGCGCCTCAAGCGAGGACGCCTCTTCAATGTAGTCTGCAAGCGCCTTTTTCTTTTCCTCGACGGCGGCCTTTATCTTTTCCGTTTCCTTTTCATTGTTCTCAATGTCGGTTTTTATTCCGGAAAGACGCGCGTCAATGTCTTCAAGTTCTTTTTTGAGGGAGATTATGCGCTCTTCGTTCTGCTCCCTGCTGCCTTTTGCGGATAAAATCAACGCACTTGCGTTTTCGGCGTCTTTCTGCGCAGAAACGAGTTTTATCTGTATTTCCGATTTTGTCTCGGCAGCCTTTTGCAGTTTTTCGTATAATTCGTCCGCAAGCGAGTCGGAAAGCTTCTTTTCGCTTTCAAGGGACGAGAGCTTTTCCTCAGACTGCGCCTTTTGCTCCTTTATCGCGTTCAGCCGCTCTTTTATCTTTTCGGCGTCGAATTCGTTTAAGCGCGACTCCATGTCCGAAAGCCTTGCTTTGCACGCCGAGATGTGCTCGCTTTGCAGTTTGATGTCACTCTCGCACTTGTAAAAAGAGGCGTCGGCGTTGAGAAGATCGTTCTTTAAACTTTCGACGTATTCCTCCGAAGAAGCGATGTCTTCCGCGTTTTCCGCAATTTTTACGCTTAACTCCTTTGCGTCTTTGAGCGTTTTGGCAATGGTTTTTTCGAGATTTGAAATGTCCGAGCTTCTTGAAAGAATGCCCGTCCTTGACGCCGCGGAACCGCCCGTGTAGGAGCCTCCCGCGTTTATTACCTGCCCGTCGGGGGTAACAACCTTGTATCTGAACGAGTACTTTCTCGCAATTTTGGACGCACTGTCAATACTGTCGCATATAATCGTTCGGCCGAGCAGGTATTCGGCGATTTTCCCGTATTTTTCGTCGTATCCGATAACCGAGCTTGCAATTCCGAGAAAGCCCTCGTCGGATTTTAAGTTTTCGGGAATCGTCTTTCCCGAAATCGAGGTCAAAGGCAGAAACGTAGCTCTGCCCGCGTTTGTACTCTTCAAAAATGCAATCGCGCTTTTCGCACTGTCCTCGTCTTCTACCACGATGTTCGAAACGGAGGCGCCGAGCGCGGTTTCAACCGCCGTAACGTATTTTTCCGGGACGGAAAACAGCTTTGATACGGGACCGCATATTCCCGAAAGGGTTTTTTCGCCGAGAACGGCTTTTACGCTGTTCGGATAACCCTCGAGCATATTTTCCATTTTTTCGAGAGTCTCTTTTCTGTGCAGAGCCGACGCATAAAGCGCTGCATACTCGTTTTTAAGCCCCGCAAGCTTTGCCTTTTCGTCGTTTAATTTGTCAAGAGACGCTTTTTCCTCCTCAATGTCGGAAAGAATGGATTTTTTCTCATTTTCCGCGTCTTTTTTGCGGTTTTGCGCCGCCGAAAGATACTTTTCGGTCTGTTCCAGCTCAAGCTTTGCCTTTTCGATTTCGGAATTTAAGAATTCTTTTCGCGATGACTCCGATTTTTCGAAATTCAGCTCCTCCGCCTCGCTTATTTTCAGCTCGGTGAGCCTTTCGCTTTCACGCCTGATTTCGTCGTCCTTTTCCGAAACGCGTTTTTCGGCGTCAGAAAAATCCTTTTCGAGCTTCTGTGTTTCTTCTTTTATTTTTTCAAGCTCGTTTTCGGCGTCCTTTAGTATTTTGATTTTCTCTTCGCTCGTCTGTGAAGCAAGGAGGATGTCGTTTTCAAGCTTCTCCTTCTGCGTGGTGGAAAGAAAATTTATCTCGCTCTGTATCTGCGTTTTTTTCTCGTTGTGGTGCGATACGTCGTTTGAAGAAAGCGCGCGCGCATTTTCGAGCCTGTTTCTTTCTTCCTCAAGCGCTGACAGCTCCCCGCGGGTAATTTCCGCCTTGTTGGACAAGAACTGCTTTTTGTTGAAAATGCCGTCTATCGACGATTCGAGAAGCTCCAGCTCACGCTGTTTGGCGTCGTAATTTTCCTTTGCGCTTGTAAAATCCTTTTCATAAATATCCGTTTCCGAGTGGAATTTAGAAAGCTTGTCCACCCATAAGGAAACCTCAAGTTCCTTTTTCCTGCCGGCGAGTTCAAGGTATTTTTTCGCATTTTCGGCATCTTTTTCAAGCGGCTCCAGACGGCTTCCGATTTCAGACACGATGTCGGTAAGGCGGACTAAATTTGCGTCCGTTTCAAAAAGCTTTTTTTCGGTGTCGTTTTTTCTGTATCTGTATTTCGAAATACCCGCCGCCTCCTCAAAAATGCGGCGCCGCTCCTCGCTTTTCTGCGAGAGCACTTCGGATATTTTGCCCTGACCTATTACCGAGTAGCCTTCTCTGCCGATACCGGTGTTAAGGAAAAGTTCGTAAATATCTTTGAGTCTTGATACTCTGTCGTTTATTCTGTATTCGCTCTCGCCCGAGCGGTAGTATTTTCTTGTGATTTTGACTTCCTTTGCGTCCTCGGGAAGCTCGTTCTGCGAGTTGTCAACAATAATCGAAACCTCGCAGAAGCCGGTCTGGGAACGCTTCGCCGTGCCCGAGAAAACGACGTCTTCCATCTTGGAGCCTCTGAGCGTTTTCGGCGACATTTCTCCGAGTACCCAGCGCACGGCGTCGGATATATTCGATTTTCCGCTGCCGTTCGGTCCGACGATTGCGGTAATGCCTTTTTCAAAATCAAGGCGCGTTTTGTCGGGAAAGGATTTGAAACCTCTCATTTCAAGTGCTTTTAAGTACAAAATTCGGTCCCCTTTTTAAGTTCAAGTGTGGAAAATTCAAATTCCAGCGTGTTTTTTTCGACGTTGTTGTCGGAAATAATCTTTATTGCGCCGTATTCGGCGTTTTTTTCTTTTAATTCTTCTTTCAGTGCAATTACGTTTTTCTTTTTCTGCCCGGAAATCTTCGATTGTTCGCCGGGCGCGCATTTTATTATGAGTATGCGGCTTTTGGACGCATTTTTTGATAAAATATCAAAGTTCTTTTCAATAATATCCGCATAGTATCTTCCGATTACAAGCTCTCCGAGCGCGCTGTGGTTCGCGCCCGCATAGACGTTTTCACCTTTTTGCAGCATTTCCGTCGACTGCAGCCCTATTCTCAAAACCTGAACATCGTTCTTTACGAAAACTCCGTAAACCGCGGCGCTGCGCGCGACCGCTTCGTCTACCGTAAGAGTGGAGTAGGAGCCGTTTTTTGCCATTTCGCAAAGCTTTGTGTTTTCAAAAACGACCGTCGGATAAATCCTCGCACAGTCGCATCCCATTTCGACGATTTTTTCCGCCGTGTATATTTCGTCGCTAAGCGTCGATGACGGAAGCCCTATCATCATCTGCCCCGTGAGAGTAAAACCGTATTTTTTGATAAGCGCGCATGCTTTTTCGGAACAGAGCGCCGTATGTCCTCTGTTTGAGGCAAGAAGCACGGAATCTCTCATGCTCTGAAGTCCGAGTTCTATGTCGGTAACGCCTCTTGACTTCAGGATGCCGAGAATTTCATCATCTATGTAGTCGGGGCGCGTGGAAAGCCGTATCGACGAAACCTTTCCGGCTTTGACGTATTCGTACGCGTCGTCAAGTAAGCGCGTCATAAGCGGAATTCCGATTCCCGTAAAGCTTCCTCCGAAAAAGGCGATTTCGGCGTTTTTCGCATTTCCGCCGTAGGTGGAGAGCGCAAGATCGATTTCGGGGCGTATATCGCGGTCTGCCCGCTCCGCCATACCCGTAATCGTGCGCTGATTGCAGAAAACGCAGTCGTTTCTGCAACCTTCGTGCGGTATGAAAATCGGAATATTGATATGCTTTTCCATTACATTTTCACGTCCCCGAATAAGAGAAGAGCTTCTTTTGCCGCCTGCTGTTCGGCTTCTCTTTTGGAACTGCCTTTTCCCTTGCCGATAACGTTGTTGTTGAGCGACACCTGAACCTCGAAGGTCTTGTTGTGGGACGGACCGCTTTCGCTTACCGTCGAATATTCCAGAATGTCGCCTTTTCCCGATTGAACGAATTTCTGAAGGATAGTTTTGTAGTCCTCGGTACTGCCGTTTCCGACGAGCTTCAGAGACGCGGCTCTTACAAACGGGAGCACGTATTTTCGCGCCTCTTCAAAACCGCCGTCAAGGTAAATTGCGGCAATCGTTGCTTCGAAAGCGTCGGCGAGAATGGATTTTCTCTCCCTGCCGCCCGTGTTTTCCTCGCCTTTGCCGAGGAGCAGAAACGAGCCTAAATCAATTTCCTTTGCATATTCGTAAAGCGCGTTTTCGCAAACCACGCCCGCGCGTATTTTCGTAAGGTCGCCCTCAAAGAGATTTCTGTTTTCCTTGAATAGATAAACGCTCGTTATAAGCGATAAAACGGAATCCCCGAGAAATTCGAGCCGCTCGTTGCAGCGCACGTCTTCGCCCTTTGCCCGTTTTTCGTTTGAAAAAGAGGAATGGGTAAACGCGGTAAGTATTAAATTTTTGTCTTTGAACGTGTAGCCCGTTCTTTCTTCAAAATCCCGTACGGTTTTCTGCAAAAAAATCCCTTCCTGTCGTTATTGCTCTTCGTTTTCTTTGCGAGACGCAACAATTTTTTCGATTTCCTCAATCATACCGCTCAAAGCGTAGTTTTTCGCCTGTAATATGCAGTATGCGATGCTCGTGGCGTTCGCCGAGCCGTGAGCTTTTATTACCGGCTTTGAAATGCCGAGAAACGGCGCTCCGCCGAATTCATCGTAGCTCATGTCCTTCTTTAACTTTTTAAGCCCGCTCTTTACGAGCAGCGCGCTGAATTTGGATACCGCGTTTTTGTAGAATAACTGCTTCAATACCGATTTTACAAATAGGCCCGCACCCTCGCAGAGCTTTAATACTATGTTGCCCGTAAAGCCGTCCGCAACCATAACGTCGACCTTTCCCTCGGGAATTTCGCGGCCTTCTATGTTGCCGACAAAGTTTATGAGCTTTTCCTCTTTAAGCAGCTTGTAAGCCTCCGATTGAAGCGGAGTACCCTTGTGTTCCTCGGCTCCGTTGTTTATAAGCGCGGTTTTGGGAGAAGAAATACCCATTACCTTTTCCATAAACAGACTGCCCATTATCGCAAATATGAGGAGGTTTTCGGGAGTGCAGTCGGTCTGCGCGCCCGCGTCGGCAAGCATCGTCGGCGAGCCGAGAGGGATAATCGCGCCGAGAGCCGCGCGTCTGACGCCTTTTATGCGGCGGATTTTAAGAGTCGCGCCCGTGAGGAGCGCACCCGTGTTTCCGGCGCATACAAGCGCGTCGCCGCCGCCGCTTTTGAGCAGGTCGAGAGAAACCGCCATGGATGAAGAAGCCCTTTCCGGCTTCATTATTTCGCCCGGGTGGTCTTCCATCGTGATGTGCGGACCGCCCGCTTCGACAATCGTAAAGCCTGAAATGTCAAGACCGTTATCCTTTGCGGTTTTTGAAAGCACGTCCTTTTCGCCGACGAGAATTACGTCGACGCCGTGTTTTTCACTGCCGAGAATCGCGCCTTTCAGTATTTCAAGCGGAGCATTGTCGCCGCTCATACAGTCAACGATAATTTTCATTTTCCGATATATGACCCGATGTCCGCAAAGGCGGACGTCCTTTCTTGTTGATGTTTATTTGCTCTTTTTGTTCTTTTCGTTGTACGAACAGGTTTTGTTCATGCATACGAAAACGTTTTCCTTTCCGCGCTTCTGAAGAAGCATTCCGCCGCATACGGGGCATTTTTCGTTGGTGGGAACGTCGCACGACGTGAACTTGCATTTCGGATAGGAAGAACAACTGTAAAACGTCGTTCTGTTCTTGCCGTGCCGTATCGTAAGAGGCGAGGAGCATAACGGACATTTTACGTCAAGCTCTTTTGTAATAGGCTTTGTGCCGTTGCATTTCGGGTATGAGGCGCACGCGTAGAACTGTCCGTATCTGCCGCGCCGTATTACCATCGGACCTCCGCAGATGTCGCATTTTATGTTTTCGGGCGCGGGGGTTGCCGACGACGTTTTGGCGCCCGCTTCGACGGGCTTTCCGTTTTTGTCAAGGGTTTTGGTGTTCTTGCAGGCGGGATAGTTCGGGCAGGCCGCAAACTTTCCGAATCTTCCGCTCTTAATAACCATTTTGCTTCCGCATTTTTCACATATTATGTCCGTTTCAACGACGGGAAGTTTGTAATTCTCACGGTTGATGTTCTTCTGCGCGTCGTCAAGCTCTTTTTCAAAGCCGTCGTAGAAATTTTGCAGAACGGAAAGCATATCTTTTTTGCCGCTTTCAATGTCGTCAAGGAAATTTTCCATGTTCGCGGTAAAATCATAGTCGACAATTTCCTTGAAGTTGTCGCACATGAGCTTTGTGGTAACCTCACCGAGCGACGTGGGAGCGAGCGTTTTAGCGTCGCGCTCTACGTATCCGCGCTGGATTATCGTCGTAATGGTCGGCGCAAAGGTGCTCGGCCTGCCGATGCCTTTTTCTTCAAGCGCCTTTATAAGAGTGCCTTCCGAAAATCTTGCGGGCGGCTGGGTAAAGTGCTGAGCCGGAATTATTTCCGCGCAGTCGAGTACGTCCCCGTTCTTGACGGGAGGAAGAACGTTGTCCTTTTCGCCGTCGTCGTCTGATTTTTCTTCCGACTTGTAGTCGTAAAGAACCGTATATCCGTTGAATTTCACGGTGTAGCCGGAGCTTCTGAACGGGACGCCGTTGCATTCCGTGTCAATGTTTACGGTATCTAAAATTGCGCTTGCCATCTGGCTTGCGAGAAATCTGTCCCATATAAGACTGTATAATTTGAACTGGTCGTTCGAAAGGAACTGTTTTATCTCCTTGGGCGGATAATTCATATACGACGGACGGATGGCTTCGTGAGCGTCCTGCGCGCCGTTTTTCGATTTGTAGAAACGGCGTTTTTCGGGGTAATATTCCTTTCCGTAAACGGATTTAATATACTGCTCGGCGCTGTCAAGCGCAACCGACGATACGTGGAGCGAGTCGGTACGCATGTAGGTTATGATACCGTGCGTGCCGCGTGAACCGAGAGAAATACCTTCGTATAATTCCTGAGCCGTTTTCATCGTTTTCGAAGACGAAAAACCGAGCCTTCTGTAAGCTTCCTGCTGGAGCGTGGAGGTGATGAACGGCGGCTGGGGATTCTTGTATCTTTCTGATTTTTTTACTTCCTTTACGGTAAATTTTCCGCCCTTTATTTTTTCAAGCACCTCGTTTGTCTTTTCCTCGTCGGAAAGTCCGAGCTTGTTTTTGGAGGACGCGGCGTAGGAAGCCTTGAATTTCTTGCCGTCGGCGGTTTTCAGCATCGCGTCGATAGTCCAGTATTCCTCGGCGCGAAAGGCGCGTATCTCGTTTTCGCGGTCGACGATAAGACGGGTTGCAACCGACTGCACACGGCCTGCCGAAAGACCGCTCTTTATCTTTTTCCAGAGAATCGGACTCAGCTGATAGCCGACGATTCTGTCAAGAATTCTTCTCGTCTGCTGCGCGTCCACAAGGTCCATATTCAAAGAAGACGGATTTTTGACGGCGGCGCGCACCGCGTTTTCGGTAACCTCGTTGAAGCGTATGCGCTTTGTCTTGCTTTCGTCAAGCTCGAGTACCTGAGTCAGATGCCACGAAATAGCTTCTCCTTCACGGTCGGGGTCGGTTGCGAGATATACGGTGTCCGCTTTTTTCGCTTCCGCCTTCAAACTTTTGATAAGCTCGCCCTTGCCCCTGATGTTGATGTATTTGGGCGCAAAGCCGTGTTCGATATCTATTCCCAAAGCGCTTTTGGGAAGGTCTCTCACGTGTCCCTGAGAGGCGATGACCTTGAAGTTTTTGCCGAGATATCCTTTTACGGCCTTGATTTTGTTTGGAGATTCGAGAATAACAAGTTTATTAGCCACTGGGGGGTTCCTCCTGATATATATAAATTTATTTTAATCTGTTCTGCGGTAGTTTCCGCCGGGAAGCATTTCGATAAGTCCGTACACCTCAAGCAAGGTCAGGGAAGACAGCGCATCGTCTATCTTAATGCCCCTTGATGCAATTTCGTCGGCGCTGAGAACGTCTTTTTCCTCAAACATGTCGTAAATGACCTTTTCCTGCGCCGAAAGTGCCGAAACGTTTGGATTTGGCGCATGCGGGGACGCTTTTTCGTCGGTTTTTTCCTCGTAAAGAACTTTTTTCGGGGAAGAATCCTTTTTGGAATCGTCTTTGTCCTTCTGAGCGCGTTTCTCGGCTTTGCCGGGCTTTGCCAGCGTCCTGTTCGGAGCGCTTTCCTTGTCGGGAACGATTATGTTGTCCAGAAAAGCGTTGTCAACAGCTTTCTGAATGAGTTTTTCGGGAACGTTTACCTTTCTGTCAACGTTTATCCTGTGCGGAAACAGTAAAGAATATTCCGAAACGATGTCTTCCGCCTCCGTAAAAACGATGGCGCCCGATTTTATAAGTCCCAGAGGCCCCGCGTATAAGGAATTGTCAACGGCGCCCGGTATTGCGAAAATCTGCCTGCCCTGATATAAAGCATGGTCGGCGGTGATAAGCGCTCCGCTTTTCTCGTTTGCTTCAAAAATGGCGGTTGCAACGCCGAGTCCGCTTATAACTCTGTTTCTTATAGGAAAATTCGTGCCCTCCGGCCGCGTAAACGGGGCAAATTCCGAAATAATAAGTCCGCGCGCCGAAAGCCTGTAAAATAAATCCTTGTTCTGCCACGGATATATTCTGTCAATACCGCATCCTAAAACGCCGACAGAATACGCGTCTGCGTCAAGAGCTGCTCTCGTGCAGGCGGAATCGATGCCGACCGCAAGCCCCGTAACCACAACCGCTCCGTAGCTTGCCGCCTTGTATGCGGTAACGTATGCCTGACGGAAACCTCTTTCCGAGCAGGAACGCGTTCCTACCATGGCAATGAGCGGATAGTCGTCGAGATGCTCAACCCTGCCTCTGTAATATAGAAGCGCGGGCGGATTTTCAATGTGCTTCAGCCTCTGCGGATAATACGGGTGGTCGTAGCATAAAAGCCCGATACGGTCTTTTTTGCAATATGCAAGATATTCGTTCGCAAGGTCAAGATCCTTGTTTTCAAGCCTTTTCGCATCCTTTTCGGATATTCCCGCGTCGGCATACTCCTTTTCGCCTGCGTTGTAGATGTCTTCAACGTCGTCAAAGTATTCCAGCAAAAGCTTTGCCGAGGAGTTTCCGGGACGAAGTACCGAACTCAGCCATATATAGTATAAATCGTGTAAATCGGCGTTTCCCATATTTTTATATCCTTTTCGGTTTACATAATTTCGCTTTCAAGCAGCGACGCCTTTTTCATTTCCCACATAATAACTGAAGCGGCGGAGGCGGCGTTGAGGCTCTCGGCGTTATTTGCCATGGGAATGAAAATTTTACCCGTGCAGAGAGCTTTCGTCTTTTCGTCGGTGCCGTGCCCCTCGTTTCCGATAACAAAGCTGTCGGAGGGGGAGAAGCTTATTTCGCCGAGTCTTTTGCTGTTTCTGTCTACGTCGGCGCAGTAAACGCCGTATCCCAGAGAAATGATTTTCTGCACGGCGTCCGCGGCGCTCGGCGCGAAAAAGGGTTTTATTTTAAACAGACTTCCCATCGCGGCGCGCAGGGTCTTTCCGCCGTATACGTCGGCGCAGCCCGACGTAAAAACGACGTTTTCAAAGCCGAAAGCATAGCAGCTGCGCACAACGGCGCCGATATTTAAGGGGTTCTGAATTTCGTCGAGAATAATAAAGCCACCTCTTGCGGCTTTTTCAAACTCGTCGCCTTTTATGAAAAGGCGCGGCGGAATCTGCGCGCAGACGAAAACACCCTGCGGGGACTTTTCGCCGGACAATTTATCGTATACCTCGTCGGAAACAAGGAAAAACTGCGCGCCCTTCGCGCGTTCAAGCACTTCTTTGTATATACTCTGCGCTTTTTTCGTGAAAAATACCTTTTTTATTTCAATGCCCGAGGCAAGCGCTTCTTCAAAGAGCTTTATACCCTCGAACGTAAATTGCGAAAGTTCGTCTCTTTTCCTTTTGTCCTGCGACAGCGCGGAAAGTTCGATTATTGTCTCGTTTTTTCTTGACGTGATTTCGGTGAAAACCATATAAACCTCCGTAAACAGTCTGCCGTGCGTACAAAATTATACAAATAACATTTTATACCTTTTTATATTAATTTTCAATAATTATATATTAACAATAGCCGTTCTGCATTAACAATTGGTAAATGAAATATGTCCGATGTGTTAATTTGAAAAAACTCAAAAAATCGGTGCAGATATTTTTAATATAATAAATGAATAAAAAACGGCGGATAAAAAATATATAGTTAACAATATCTTAACAATAAAAAGCCGACAATATGATAATATATTCATATATTAAAGATTAAGAACGGAGAAAAAATATGTCGGTTATATGGAATAATAAATATGCCCTGCTGCGTAAGCCCGAACCGCTGTTTACCGTTCTTGTGGCGGCGGCGGGAAGCGGAAAACGCATGGGAAACGTGTATAAACCGCTGTATAAAATCGAGGAAAAGGAAATGATAGCGTATTCCCTCGAGGTGTTCCAGAAAAGCGGATTTGTAAAGCAGATTGTAGTCAGCGCGCCGAACGATAAAAAAGAAGAGATATACGACGTTGCAAAAAAGTGCGGCTGCACGAAACTCAAATGCGTGTCGGACGGAGGGGAAACACGCGCCGAATCGGTACTTGGCGCATTTCGCGCGGCGTTTGACAAAAAAGAGGATATAACGCCGTTTGTTGCAATTCATGACGCCGCAAGACCGCTTGTTACCGAAAATATAATAAACGACGTGTTTTTCGCATGTACAAAATACGGCGCGTCGGTCGCCGCTACAAAGGTCAGGGACGCGATAAAGAAGACGGGAAAGGATAACGTCGTTTCAGGGGAGCTTGACAGGAACGGACTGTGGCAGATGCAGACTCCGCAGGCGTTTGATACCGATATATATCATACCGCACTCGTAAGGGCAAAGCAGAGCGGAAACATTGACGCCGTAGACGACGCGTCGCTCGTGATTGCCGCGGGATTTAAGGTCGTGTGCGTCGAAAGCGGATTTGCAAATATAAAGGTAACGTATAAGGAAGACGTCGAAATCGCAGGCGCGATAATCAGGAACCGCGCCGAAAAAAAGGAGAAATCGGAATGATAAATTTCAGAGTCGGACACGGATATGACGTTCATAGATTGGTAAAAGGCAGAAAACTAATACTTTGCGGCACCCAAATAGAATACGAATTCGGACTTGACGGACATTCCGACGCGGACGTTGCGGCGCACGCACTCATGGACGCAATGCTCGGAGCGGCGGGACTCGGGGATATAGGAAAACATTTTCCCGACACCGACGACAAATATAAGGACATTTCGAGCATAAAACTTCTGCTTTGCGTAAAAGACCTCGTAAAAGATAAGGGATATAAAATTTCAAACGCGGATATAACCGTAATTGCGCAAATGCCGAAGCTTGCACCGTATATCGGGGAAATGAGAAATAATATCGCAAAAGCGCTTGAAGTATCGGAAGACGACGTCAATATCAAAGCCACGACGGAGGAAAAACTCGGATTTACCGGAAGACTTGAAGGTATGAGCGCGCACGCCGTCGTGCTTCTCGAAAGAATAACGGATTAAGATGCGGTATGACGGGAGGGAAAGGCTTGGAAGAGAAAAAAGAGGTTAAAACAGGCGGACAGATAAGCATTTTGTCGATAGTCGCCGCCGTTGCGGCGGGCTTTGTGTCGGCGCTTTTTTCGCTGCCGAATACGGGACTTGCGTCAATGCTGCCGGTAGTTGTGATTACGTCGGCGCTTGCGGCGCTTGTCTGTAAGGAAAAATGGATAATATATATTGCCGCGGGCGGTATGGCGGCTTTTTTCAATTCCGTTTACGGATACGGAAACGTGCGTGCCGTAGTTTTCTTTTTCGTATACGCGGCAGTTTCGTTTTTGTCGGTTCTTGCGGTAAAAGCCGTAAAGACGGTGGTTTATTCAAGAAAAAGCGGGGATAAAAGCAGAGAAAAAAAAGCGGTTTTGACCGCAGTTTTGTCGGTTCTGGCAGCACTTGTGATTTTCTGCGTATTCTCGGGAAATCTTTTTTCGGGACTTGTAAATAAGAAAAAGAACGTTGATTACGTTAAGGAAAATCACGAAAACGTGAGTACCTCGTATACGTTTTATGACTTTGAAAGCGCAAAGTACTTGACGTGTATCGGCTTTTCACAGGCCGAAAAGGCAAAAAATTATTATGTAAGCGCACCTTCAAGGGACGATTATTATACCTTCTGCACCGAAAAACTCTCGTTTGAGGCAAAGGACTATTTTGAAAAATCCACGACGCTTTCGGGCGAAACCGTGGAGTGTAATATACAGGCGGACGTAAAGGAAATTTCCGAAGACAGCACGTTCGAGAACTTCAAAAAGGATACCTCGTATGTTATAAATATGGAGGAGAGAATCGTCGATTTTTCGGGCTTCAGAAAGGTCTGTGAAAAATACGGAAGGTATTTCGGAATGTCCGATAACTTTGTCTATAAGAGTATAGTCATAAACGCACCGGGCGTTGAGGATAAAAATTATTCCGCCGAGTTTGCGCCCGACGGAAGCGTAACATATTCAATAAATTCCGACTGATAACTTGTGCGCCTTGCGCACAATCATAACTGCGGACTTTGTCCGCATCATAACTTGCCCGCAGGGCAATCATAACCGAAAAAAAGAGTTTATCGCAAGCGATAAACTCTTTTTGTTTTATTTTCCTCTTATGATGTCGCCCTTTTTCATGGGGACCGTCATTTTTACGGTGAATTTCATCATCGGGTGGGGAGAGGAGTCGATTTTTACTCCGTCTTCGTCCCTCAGGTCCTCCAGAATAAACGGCACGCACGATTTTCCGGGAGAAACGAGCTCGCATTCCTGACCCTCGTAAGACTTGTTTCTCTGAATGAGCGTTACGCGCCCCGCTTTTTCGTCGACGCTTTCGACGGAGGAGAGAAAGACCTTGTCCTTGATGTAGCCGCCGTCGGAGGTTATCTGCGCGTTTTCCGAGCAGTTGTCGTAAAAGAAGCCCGTGCCGTATTCTCTGTGGCTTACGCATTCAAGGTCATACAAGATGTTTTTGTCAAAAACGTAGTTTTCGGGGTCCGCAAAATAGGCGTTGACCTCGTTCTTGTAGGCGTTTGCCGTAATCGCCGTGTAGTAGGCGCTCTTGACTCTGCCCTCGATTTTAAAGCTGTCAATTCCCGCGTCAATAAGGTCGGGAACGTGCTCTATCATGCATAAATCCTTTGAACTGAACAAAAACGTGCCGCTTTTGTCCTGTACGACCGAAAGGCGCTCCTCGGGGCGCTTTTTTTCAAATATTTCGGCGTATTCCTCATGGTCGAAATATTCCCAGCGGCATGGCTGCGCGCACATTCCGCGGTTTGCGTCCCTGCCCGTAAAGTAGTTGGAAAGAAGGCACCTTCCCGAATAGGAAACGCACATCGCGCCGTGAACGAAGACCTCGATTTCAAGGTCGGAGGGTACGTTTTCCTTGATATTTTTTATTTCCGCAAGCGTAAGCTCGCGCGAAAGAACGACTCTTTTTGCACCGAGGGAGTGATAAAGTCTGCACGCCTCGGCGTTTACCGTGCTTGCCTGTGTTGAAATGTGAATATCAATGCCGGGCGCATGTTTTTTTGCAAGGGAAAGCACGCCCATGTCGGAAATAATGAGCGCGTCGGGACGTATTTCGCGAAGATAGCCGAGATAATTCACAAGCTCGGAAAGTTCCGTCTGGCGCGGCATTGTGTTTACGGTAACGTATAGCTTTACGCCTTTTTCATGGCAGTACTCCACCGCTTTTTTCAGTTCTTCGTCGGAAAAATTGTCGGAAGACGAACGCATTCCGAAACTTTTGCCCGCCGCGTAAACCGCGTCGGCACCGTAAAGCACGGCAAAAGTGAGTTTTTCAAAATTTCCGGCAGGTGATAAAATCTCAGGTCTTTTCATTGAAAACGTCCTTTTTGATTATTGAGCTTTCGCCTTGTCGGCGTCAATATATCTCTGATGCTCGGCGGCATTCCTTGAAAATACCGTCTCGCCGTCTTTCTTGGTGTAGAAGTAGTAGTAACTCGTCTTTTCGGGATACAGCGCGGCGTAAATCGCCTCCATGCTCGGGTTGCATATCGGTCCGGGAGGAAGTCCTCTGTTGATATACGTGTTGTACGGGTGGCTGAGAGAGGTGTCGACGTCGTAAAGTCCCGTCCTTTCGGGCATAGCGTACTGAATGGTCGCATCGGAATTGAGATACGGGAAGTTTGCGCTGTTGTTAAGCCTGTTGTGGAATACCGACGAAATATAATAGTAATCGCTCGCGTTGTTGCCCTCTTTTTCTATGATTGAGGCGAGCGTTATGACCTCGTCGACCGTCATGCCGAGCTGATCGCAGCGCGAATAGAAGTCCTCCTCAAACTTTCTGTTGAAGTTGGTGAGGAATTTGTCGAGTACCGAAATCGGATTTTCGTTGAGATAGAAATCGTAGGTGTCGGGGAATAAATATCCTTCAAGACGGTAGCTGTAATTGCTGTCAAAGCGGTAAGGCGATAACTCGTCCTTTGTGAGATGCTTCATAAAATCGTATTCATAATCGAATTCCTGAAGCGCTTCAAGATAGTCCTCTTTTTTGCCGACGCCCTTTTCGACGAGAAGATCAAGCGTTTCGTTTACGGTAAGACCTTCGGGAATCGTAATTCTCACGGTACCCTTTACCGTGCGCGGATAATCGGATAATACGTCGAGAAGCTTGTCGTAGTTCATCATGGGATTTACCGTCTGAGGACCGCTTAAGTATTTTCCCGTAAGATAAGAACGCCTTGATATGCGGAAATCCGCGTATTTTTCAAATACAAACGGATGCTTGATAACCTGCGACTGCGCAAGAATGTTCGCAATATCCTCGGTCGTTGCGCCTTCGGGGATGACAATCGTTATTTCCGTATCCTTTTTGACAAACGCGAAAACGTCGTTGCCCACGTCGATAACCGTTTTGGAGATGAACCAGACGGAAAACGCGACAAACGCGATGTAGGCGATAATTTTAATTACGCCGAATTTCGCCGAGCCAAGAAACGAAACCTTTACGTCCTCATCAATGCTTTTGTCGGCGGAACGCGGATTCTTTTTGGACGACTTTGCTTTTTTCGATTTTCCGCGCGACGACGCCAAATTGAAATCATCAAGACTGATTTCGGTAAACGTGGCGTTCGGATCGTGGTGAACGTTGTTGGAAAGTGTGTTTTCCGACGGCTTTACGGGGTCAAAGTTTACACGCGTCTTGCCTGAGTCGGCGTCGGACGCAGCGTTTCCCTTAACGGCGCTGATGTTAATCGTTTCGTCGGTGATTTTGGAGTCGGGCGTCTTTTTGTTTGAATTATCGAAAACTCTGAGAACGGCGTCTATGTCGTCCGTATTGCCTTTGTCGCTGTTTAAACTGTTTTTGTTTTCGTTTTCGTCCATGAGAACCTCCGTTTTTATTTTTCCCAGCGGCTGCTGCTTCCCGCGGGCAGCACGCATCCGGTTTGCGTAACGCGCAGACCGATTTCGTCGGAAGAAACCTTTCCGCCGTGTTCTTTTGTAATGTATAAATCAAGTAAATATCCGACGGTTGACGCGGATAAGCCTGTCGTATATGAATTTACGAGCATAAAAAGAGGGGAGTCTGAAAGCAGCTTTGCCGAAAGACGTATCAGCTCGTCTATGCCGTCCTCCAGCTTCCAGATTTCACCGCCCGGACCCCTTCCGTACGACGGCGGGTCCATGATAATCGCGTCATACCTGTTTCCGCGGCGGATTTCACGCTCCATAAACTTCTTGCAGTCGTCGACGATATAGCGTATAGGCACGTTTTCAAGCTTTGAAAGCCGCGCGTTCTCCTTTGCCCACGAAACTATGCCTTTAGACGCGTCGACGTGGCAGACGGAAGCGCCTGCGCTTGCGCAAGCGAGCGTTGCGCCGCCCGTGTACGCAAAAAGATTAAGAACGGATATTTTACGGCCTGCCGACTTGATTTTTTCGGTTATGAAATCCCAGTTTACCGCCTGTTCGGGAAATACTCCGGTGTGCTTGAAGCCCGTCGGGCGCACGAGAAACGACAAGTCCTTTCTCGTAATGACCCAGCCCTTTTCCATGTCATCTCGCGAAAGCTTTTTGAGCTCCCACGAGCCGCCGCCCTTTGACGAGCGGGAATAGACGGCGTCAGGTTTTTTCCATAACGGATGCGCCTTTGAGTTTTTCCATATAACCTGCGGGTCGGGACGCACCAGAATCACGTTTTTCCAGCGTTCCAGCCTTTCGCCGTCCGACGTGTCCAGAAGCTCGTAGTCGTTGAAATCACAAGTGTACCACATAAATATTGTGTCCTTTCGGAGTGAAACGTATTACTTCTTTGCGCCTGCGTCAGTTTTCGGACGGATTTTCTTTCGTAACGGCGGGAGTTTCTGCGGAAATTTCCGCATCCGCCTCATTTTCAGCGCCTTCCGTATCCTCTTCGTCGTTCTTTTCGACAACCGTAAAGCTCGTAATCGAAACGTCGTCGCCCGTGCGCATTACGCGTACGCCGGATGCGGTCCTGCCGATTACGGAAATGCCCGAAACGTGAGTTCTTATAATCGTTCCCGTGTTTGTAATGAGCATAACGTCGTTTTCGTCGTCGACAAGCGCAATGCCGTTGAGAAGACCTGTCTTTTCGTTGAGATTGTGGCACTTCATGCCTTTACCGCCCCTGTTGTGAACGGTGTATTCCGAAAGCTCGGTGCGTTTGCCGAGACCGTTTTCCGTAATGGTGAGAACGCGCCTTGCGTCGTCCTTTTCAGCCGCAACCGCGCCGACAACGTAGTCGCCCGCCGAAAGATTTATCGCTCTTACGCCGCGCGCCGATCTGCCGAGGGGCCTTGCGTCGTTTTCGTCGAAATAAACCGCAAGTCCCTTGTGGGTTGCTATGAGAAGATTGCTTTCGCCCTTGGTTTTGAGTACGAACAGCAATTCGTCGTTTTCGTCAATGTTTATGGCGATAAGTCCGTTTTTCCTGATGTTTCTGTAAAGCTCAAGGGACGTCCTCTTGATGATGCCCTTTTTTGTAATCATGGTTAAGTAAATGTTTTTTTCATTTATGCTTTCAAGGGGAATGTAGGCGGTAATAATCTCGTCGGGCGCAAGATCTATGATGTTTACGAGGTTTGTGCCCTTCGCCGCCCTCGAAAATTCGGGGATTTCGTACGCTTTCTTGACGAATACCTTGCCGTGATTCGAGAACATCATGATGTAGTTGTGCGAATTTGCGATAAACAGATTCTGCACAAAGTCCTCTTCCTTTGTGGACATGGCGGAAATGCCTTTTCCGCCGCGTTTCTGCGCCGTGTAGGTGTCAACCGGCATGCGCTTTATATAACCGTGGTTGCTTATCGTGATGACGTAGTCCTTTTTCTCGATAAGGTCTTCGAGGACTATCTCGTTTTCGACCGCCTCGATCGCCGTTCTTCTCTCGTCGCCGTATTTGCGCTTTATTTCGAGAAGCTCGTCGCGTACGATGTCGAGAATACTCGTCTCGTTTGACAGAATTCCGGTCAGCTCCGCAACTTTTTTGTGAAGCGAGTCGAGTTCTTCCAAAAGCTTGTCAATTTCGAGTCCCGATAATCTTCCGAGAGGCATCTGAACGATTTCCGTTGCCTGAATTTCGGTAAGGTCGAATCTTTCGATAAGCTTCTGCTTGACCTCGGGAATTCCGCCGGGGGTGTATCTGATTATTTTGATGACCTCGTCGATGTTGTCTATCGCGATTTTGAGACCTTCCACAACGTGCGCTCTCGCTTTTGCCCTGTCGAGATCAAACTGAGTGCGCCGTCTGACGATAGTCGTCTGATGCTCGATGTAATGGTGGAGAATCTGCTTTAAATTCAGCGTTTTCGGCTCGCCGTTTACAAGGGCGAGCATGTTTATCGCAAACGTGTCCTGAAGCTGCGTGTATTTGTAAAGAAGATTGAGCACGACGTTGGGATTTGCCTCACGCTTGACTTCAATAACGATTCTCATACCGTTCTTGCCCGATTCGTCGCGTATGTCGGAAATGCCTTCTATACGCTTGTCCTTGACGAGATCGGCAATGTTCATAACGAGGTTTGCCTTGTTAACCTGATAGGGAAGTTCGGATACGATTATGGAGGTTCTGCCGCCATGCTCCTCAAAATCGGCTTTCGCCCTCACGTAAACCTTGCCTCTGCCGGTCATGTAGGCTTCGTAAATTCCCGCCGTGCCGTGAATCGTCGCATAGGTGGGGAAGTCGGGTCCTTTAATGAAATTCATAAGCTCCGTAACGTCGGCGTCGGGATGGTACATGAGATGAATCGCGCCGTCAATGACCTCGCTCATGTTGTGGGGCGGAATGTTCGTCGCCATGCCGACGGCAATTCCGACGGAACCGTTGACTAAAATGTTCGGGAATCTCGACGGAAGAACAGAGGGCTCTGTGAGCTTGTTGTCAAAGTTCGGAATGAAATCAACGACGTTTTTGTCGATATCCGAGAGCATTTCGTCGGCAAGACGCGCCATTCTCGCTTCGGTGTAACGGTATGCGGCGGCGCCGTCGCCGTCAATGTTGCCGAAGTTTCCCTGCCCGTCAACAAGCGGATATCTCAAAGAAAAAGGCTGCGCAAGACGAACGAGCGCGTCGTAAACCGAAGCGTCGCCGTGCGGATGATAGTGGCCGAGCACGTTTCCGACGGTTGTTGCAGATTTACGGCGTGGTTTGTTGTAGGTAAGTCCGTCTTCCTTCATTGCGTAGAGAATACGTCTGTGAACGGGCTTGAGACCGTCTCTTACGTCGGGCAGGGCTCTGTCCACGATAACGGACATGGCGTAGTCAATAAAGGACCTCTTGACCTCCGAGCCGATTTCGACCTGCGTTATGCTTTTTCTGTTGTTAAGTTCGTCCATTCCGAAAATTCCTCCAAATCGTGTTGTAAGTAATATAATTACGGATTAATTGTCATTAAGATAAAATTCTTCAAGCGCCTTTCTGTTTTCCTCTATCTGCCTTGCACTCTGCTTTGCAAGAAGCTTCTTTTCCGCAATGAGCCGCCTTGCCTGGTCAAATGAACTGTGATAAAGGAGCGCCACGTCAAACTGGCTGTCCTCGTAATAGGTGTAATCCTTGTAGGTGTTTATGATGTCGGTGATATACGTTACCGTTTCGTCGTTGAGATATCCGTCTCCGGGTAAGGACGAGAGCTTCTGCATAATGAAAACTGCGGTTTTCGTGGAGTCGTCCCAAATTCCGTCAACCTTTGAGTCGTAAAGTAAGTCCATCATGTTAAGACGCCGCTCGAGGGCAAGACACGCCTCGTTCCAAACGCCGTCCTCGATGGTCTTGTAATTTTCGTGGTTGAAATATTCAAGCTTCGGGAAGTCGTACAGCAGTTCCACGTTGTCGATTTCAAGGTCAGGAATAAGACCGATTTCGTTGTAGGACTGCATGTTCACGTCAAGCATTTCGTACGTCGTAATGGTGATGTAGTCGCCTGTCGTGAGGTTGTAAACCGACTGGCCTATAGCTTTGCCGACGGATGTTTTTCCGACGAGCACCGCGCCCGCCTTCATCTTGAGAATGTCCGCCATAAGCTCGGCGGCGCTTGCGGTGTCTTCGTTAATGAGAACCGAAATGCTGTCGAAGGAAAATTTCGGCGTGGTGGAAATTACAGGCTCCGGACTGTCAAGCTTCCTTGAATTGAAATAGCACATAACGTCTCCGTTTTCCACAAAGTTTTCAGCCATGTCCACCGCATAGTCAAGCGAGCCGCCGCCGTTGTCCCTCAAATCGATAATAAGTTTTTTAATGCCGCTTGAGGTGATTTCCGATAACTTGTTTTTGAAATCGTTCACCGTTTTGTCGTCGAGAAAACTTTCGATTGCAATGTATGCGACGCCTTCTTTTTCAAGATATGAGTAGGAAAGCTCATTTTCGAAAACCACGTCTTTCATGATGGGAAAGACGAGCGTTGCGCCGTTTCTTTTTACGGTGAAATATACTTCGGGATTGTAGTTTTCGTGTCTGCCCGCTTCGTTTTTCTGACCGAAAAATACGTAAGGTCTTTTGAGAAGTGAAAAAACGGCGTTCCACGCAAGACCTTCCATGCTTATTCCCGAAACGTCGGTTATCACGTCGCCTTTTGCAAGACCTGCTCTTTCGGCAGGAGAATTTGCGATAACGTCGGTAATTAAAACGCCCTCTTCGATAATGTCGGTGATAATGCCGTAGCTTATGTTGTTTTCAACCTCGAGATACCCCGACGACACCGAATGGTAGGAACTGTACTTGTCCATGGTTCCCAGAAGCGTGTTTAAAAGGAGCTTGTAATATTCGGGATGCTCGTCTATAAGGTCGCGGAAAAACTGATTTATGACGTCCTCACGTGTAAAGGAGTATAAATGCTGGTCAACGTATAGATTTACGATTTCGCCGAAAAGGTTGTATAAATAATCCGACGGGGTATTAAACGGGCGCAGTAAAGACGTATTTTCGCCGTAAGCTTGTCCTTCGACGGCGGCTGCGTCCGCATTTTTCTGTTCCTTTTCCGTTTTTTCGATTTCCGATATTTTTTCGCTTATTTCTTCAAGATTAGATGCAAAAGCCGTTATTGAAAATGAAAAAAGCATTGAAGCGCATACGATTAATGCAATGATTTTTTTGTATAACATAGGGTAACGCCTTGCCTTTCTTAGCAAAAGTTTTGATTTCCGGTGTTTTTTACCATTGACGAAGCGGTAATTGTAAAAGAAGTAACCTCGGCAATCATACCGTTTATTTCAATACTGTATTTGACGGATAAACTTCCGCCGTGTTCCGACATCTTGTTGTTTATTTCGGAAGTGTCGACGCAAAGACTGATGGGGGAGTGCATCGCGTCCTCGGCGTCCTCGCTTCTGGGACCGGGGTCTGCGTCAAGGAAAGCCGAATCCTCAAGAGCTATGTAGTTGCGCTTGCCCTCCTCGAAAACAATTTCCGCAACGTCGTTTTCGCTGCCGCTTAACGTTACGGTGCCGTCCTTTCGGATGTGAACGCACATGGGACATTCATCGTCGCCGTATCTTATGAAAAGCCCGTCGGAATCGGTGTTAATAAGCGAGCCCTCTGTAATGAACTCAACCTTTTTCGTGCAGTCGGGCATGGTTTTAAGCTCGTCGTACTGCGTAAAAGGCAGGGTGTCTTCAAGAAGCAGACTGTTTTTTTCGTCGGAAAGAAGCGAATAAGGCTCTTCGTCCGGTAAGGCGCTTTCATCGTCGTCCGTAAAGACGCTCTCCCCGTATACGTTTGAAAAGATGTAATCGCAGGCAAAATAATGCCTGCCCGATATTTTTATAGTAAAATCGCTTTTGTTGATTATTTTCATAAAATTACCTTAAAATTATTTTTTGTATAAATACTCTTCCATGTCGATTTTGCTTACATTGTCGACCTGTTCTCCGAGAAATAAAGACGCTGTTTTTCCGAAATTGTGCGGCTCGTCGCTGACGTAGTAACGCGTAAAGCCTTCGCCGTCCGTTTTTGCCATACCGTTTTGGTCGAGATATTTTTTCAGAGCGTGAGCGCTGACTTTTCCCGAATCGACAATTTCGGTTTTTCCGAATTTTTCGCACGCCGTTTTTGAAATAATGCTTTTGATGAGCGGATAATGCGTGCAGCCGAGAATTATCACGTCGGGGGCGAAATTTTCGAGCTTTGACAGATATTCGTTCACGATTTCTTTCGTAACGAAACAGTCTTCACCGATGTAACCGTTTTCCACGAGGGGAACGAACATCGGACAGCCGATACCGCAAACCGAAACCGAGCCGTCGATCCCGGCAATCGCCTTGTCAAAGGCTTTCGCACTTATCGTGGACGGAGTCGCGAGCACCGCGATTTTCTTTTTTTTCGTAAGGCTCACCGCTTCCGCCGACGCCGGCTCAACAACGCCGAAAATCGGAACGTCAAATGAACTTTTCAGAACGCCGAGCGCCGTGGAGCTTACCGTACCGCAGGCGATAAGCACCGCCTTTACGGAATTCGTAAGCAGAAAATTCATGTCGTCGCACGCGTATTTGATAATCGTTTCGGCGGAACGCGTTCCGTAGGGAAGACGCCCCGTATCGCCGAAATATACGATGTTTTCGTGCGGAAGTATCTCCTTTAATTCTCTAACGGCGGTAAGTCCGCCGAGACCTGAGTCGAATACGCCGATCGGAAGCTCGTTTACGTTCATAAATAACCTCGAAAATAAGTTTTTTGCCGAAAATTTTAGGCATTATATATATTATATATATAATTATATTATAAAATAAAAATTAAAATAAATTTAAAAAAAATGAAAACAAGTGAGCCAAATAGTAACAGTGTGAATTTGAATGACACAATGATAAAAATAATTCAAACATTGGAAAATTTAAAAATAAAGAGAGACAAAATAAATCAGGAATTGGACGAAGGATATCAATTAAGAGAAAAAATTCAACAACAATTAAATTTATACGGGGAACAACTTCAAAAAGTGACGGATGATTTAGACCAAAAACAAACTGTATTAAATATCTATGATAAAATATTAAATGAATCGGATTCGGCTTATTCAAAAATTGTGCAAAGTACACAAGCACTTTATAATATGGTTAAAAATGAAGAAAAAAAATTCGGATATCAAAATCAAAATTAATAATAGATTAAACCAAATATAAAATAATTTTAATTTTATT
>JAEESG010000095.1 GCA_016286245.1 Clostridiales bacterium
TGATACTCTTTGTTTTCAAGGCTCTCCTTTACCTCTTCGGCAAATCCGTTATATTCTTTGAAAAACAGTTCCCATTTTGTTTTAACGGACGTGTTTTCGGCGGCTCCCGTATTGAATGCGAAAACGAATATCAGCGTCAGAACCGTTACAAAAAGTGCCGTTATCTTTCTTTTCATAATTTTACTCCTTACCTTGCAGCCTTTTCAAATATACCGCATGCTCTGTAAAGAATAAGTATCGCCTGCTCTTTGGTGAGCTGTATGTCCGGCGCGAATTTGTTGTCTCCCACGCCGTTTATGATTTCTGCGTGCACAGACCAGCCGATTTCTCCGTTTACCCAGTGGTCCGCCGTGTCGTCAAAAGTATATTCGTAGCCGTCGGTTCTTATTCCGAAAAGGTTTGCCGTCCTGTTTATCATCGCAATCATTTCGGCGCGCGTAAGGTTTCCGTCCGGGTTGAAAAGTCCTTCTCCGACTCCGTTTACGACGCCGAGCGAGAAGCACGCGTCAACGTTGCGGCTGTTTGTGTCGGAAAAGCGGTTTTCTCCGACAGAAACGCCATTTTCAGCCGCGATTTCGTCGACGGATTTTCCTTTGACTTTCTCAAGCATGACAACTATCATGTCAACGATGTTTTCGCGAGAAATTGCCTCTTTGTATTTACGCTGCTGTGCGTACGGAACGAGTCCTTTGACTATTGCGCCGAACACGTCCTCCTGCGCCCAGTCGCTCGGCGTGTTCTCCTCGCTCGCACAGGGACGGCTTGTTATCAGATGCGTTGCGGCAAAAAACTCCGGCAGCGCGTCAAAATATTTATAATAATCGCCATACTTCGTTCCTGAATGATATTCTCCGTCTCTGTAAGAGTTCGGCGAATCCCACGTCGGGTCCATAATAACCCACCGTCCTTCAGTCCACGCTTCGACGGTCGCGTGATTTGCTGAAGGGGATGAAATATTTTCGTCGGTATAGCTGCCCGACGTACTAAGTCCCAAAGCATAAGAGTGTACTTTCATACACGGAATACCCTGCGCCCAGATCAACGCCTGCGTAAGGTTTGCGTATCCTTCGCACACCGTGCGTCTGTTCTGATAAACCTCTTTGGGAGTATAAAACGTCTGCAGACCGTTATAATAGTTGTCAAAATCGTAGTATATATTGTCAGCTACCCATTTATTTATCAGAAACAGCTTCATATAGTCGTCCGTTTCGTCCCCCACGATGGAGTCGGACAACTCTTTTATTTCGGAAGTCACAGCAGATGAAGGCATTATAAACACCGGCAGGCCGGAGTCGGACAACTTTTTTACTTCGGAAGACGAAGTGTCAGGCCAATAATCTCCGGGATTACACCATTCCGCGCGTTTTTCCGTATTCATTTCAAATACTTTTTCCGCATTCGGATCTTTAAGAAAACTTTGTTTTTCATCGGATTTATGGCCGTTCCAGTTCGGATCAACTCCCTGCATATCCTCATAGGTATAACTTTCTGTCGTTCCGTCTTCATATATACGTGTGGTTTTTGCCATTTTGCCGCCGACGGTGCCTTTTATTTCATCATCAAAATATCTGACAATTATTACGTCCCCGTCAAGGGATAAAATTCTGCCTCTCAACAAGCAGCGTTCGTATTCCCCAAACGGTTTTCCGTCTTTAAAGCAAACGAATTCGCAATGTCGGGATTTGGACAATTCCAACCCGCTTTCCGTGCCTTCGAATCCGTTATCCACCAAAGAAGATTTTATTCCGTTCTTTTCCGTGCCTGCATACAGACGGGCGGACAAGGCGTAATTCTTTCCGTCCGTTCTGAAATAGAACTGCAAAACGTAATTTTCTTCGTCAATGAATACGGTATCAAGCCCCTGCTTTTCCATTTCCGAAATGAGATTTTCCGCCGTTTCGGACTCGAGGAGCGCAAGGGCGTCATGATACTCTTTGTTTTCAAGGCTCTCCTTTACCTCTTCGGCAAATCCGTTATATTCTTTGAAAAACAGTTCCCATTTTGTTTTAACGGACGTGTTTTCGGCAGCTCCTGTATTGAATGCGAAAACGAATATCAGCGTCAGAACCGTTACAAAAAGTGCCGTTATCTTTCTTTTCATAATTTTAATCCTTACTTTGCGCCCTTTTTATTCCTCAGGCGTGAACGACCATGTAAATTCCATATTTTCTGTGTAGATAAGTTCGTCGTTCCAGATAAACGAGAGTGTTTCGTCGCTGAAAATTATGCTTCCCTTATCGGTTTCGGAAACGACCTCTTTCGTTTCGGTTTCGCCGTCCTCGCCGTACGAAATATCGGTAACGAGTGCGTCGTCATAGGTTACGGACAGGGTTTCGGCGTCAAATTCGCCCTTTATTTCCCATTTTCTGAGTTCAAACGCGCTGTTGCTCCACTCGATAGTGATTTTCGCGTCCTTCATGCCGTCCGCTTCAACGAGTGCGCGCGCTCTTCCCGACGCGTACGGGCCGATGAAGTTCATGACGGGGTTCTGACCGTCGCCCGTTTCGTCAGTTTCTTCCGTTTCTTCCGTTTCCTGCTCCGCTTCATCGTCTGCGGGCGGAGTTACGTCGGTTACGGGCAGTTTATTAAGAAATTCTTCAAGCGTGATTCCCTTCTCGGTTATCTCTTTTGCGGTTTTCGCGTCTCCGACGTAGCGTATATGCCACGGCTCATAGCCGTAGCCCGTTACGGATTCTTTTCCCTCGAGATACCGCAGAACAAAGCCGTATTCCGCGAGTTTTTCATGAATTTTATCCCATATTTCGGGATATTCTACCATATCCTCGTTTTCATAAACGTCGTTTCCGTCGATATTGAGATAGAGGTCGAGCGCAAGTCCCGTATGGTGCTCGGAATATCCGGGAACGGCAACGTAGCGTTTCGTATAATCCTCTCCGTATTTAACGGTGAAATCGTCCCAAATTTTCTGCTGTTCGGCAACGCTTCTGCGGGCGGAATCGAGGTCGATATAAACGTTTTCCGCGGCAAGCGCTTCTTTGAGCTTCATATACGCGCCGCACGCCTCTTTTTCGACTTCGACATCATCGCCGAAGGAGTTCTTTACGATTTCAACTTCAAGTTTCTGTTCCCAGTCGTCGGGAAGTTTATTTTCCTTATTCACAAGGACGAGGTAATCAATACCTTCCTTTTTTTCTCCGCACGAAACAAGCGCAAACGCAAGCCAAAGCAAAAGCGCCAGCGTCAATACGGTACAAATTGTTTTTTTCATTTTTCCGCCCCCATTTTTATATTTAAAAATAGTCTTCAAGTCGTAACTCTTCTCTGTTTTCGGTAAAACCGGAATGTCGTGCGTGCAATTTTCAAAACTTTTTATAGACCGTCATTTCGACTTTATCGCCGGATATTGCGATTTCGACCTCGTCGGCGATGCTTGCCACAATGGATTTTTCCAATTCGTCCCATTCGTCTTTTGCTTCGGCGTTATTTGCGCTTTCCTTTTCGACTTCCGTTTTATATTTATTCATGGACCACGATACCGTACCCGTCGTCGAAACGTAGGACGCGGAATCCGTCATATACACGTTTTCCGGCATAATTATTCCCTGCGAGTAATAATACGCCAGATTTCTCATATCGTCCGACGCGAGCGCCCGGTTGAAAATATCCTTGATCTTACCCATAAAGCCCTTGGCAGCCGCATTTTTACCGCTGCTTGAAGCTTTCAGCAGTTCTTTACGCATCGCCTGCGTCATAACGGGATATGCAACGAGGTGAAGTTCAAAGCTTTCGCCTTCCGAGCTTACCCAGAATTCCGCCTCGGTTTCCCCGGTTATCTGACGAATCATGCCCATCATTTCCTCCGCCAGAAGACGCAGGTGCAAAGTCTCTTTTTTACCGATACCGCGGTAAAGGGCCGCCGCATCCGCCGCGCAAAGCGCTTCATTGAATCCTTCTCCCGAATTTGTTATCTTTACAACGTCTGATTTCATAATAACCTCCAGAAACTTTTTTGAACTGTCATCAGTATGATTATATCACAATTTTACAAAAAATGAAATAAAAAGGTTGTTTTAATTATTTATTTTTTCGAATTTTTCGAGAGAATGAAAAAATCCACGCAAAAGCGTGGATTTTTTAGAAAAAGAGGGTATTTTTGAAAGTATTTTTTATTTTAAAAATCATAGTTTAAAAAACATGAAATTTTTAAACTTTACTCATCTTCATCATCATGTCTTGCTGATCCAACAAGCAAAATTATCCCTGCAATAATAGCAATACCGGCAGCAATTGCAAGAAAAATCATAAATAGTTCATGTCCTGAAAATGGCGGCTGGTATGTATAGTATTGGCCAAATAACGACTTAGGCATTTGATCAGAATTAATTGTTGTAATACTGAAAATTTCCAAAATAATTCCGCCAATTAAACAAATCCACCCGGATATAAATTTGTTTTTCATGTTAATACCTCCAAATAATATTTTTAAACGCTAATTACTTTATTTTATCATTTTTTCCTTTTAAGAATTCAATGATGAGAAGAGCTATCCCTGCTAAAATAGCAAAAACGGAAAAAACAGTAAGAGAAATCATAAAAATTTCATGGAATGTAGACGGCGGATCATATGAATAGTATCGGTCAAATATGGTTTTAGGCGTTTGATCGGAAAGAATTATATAATTACATATAATCTCCAAAACAATTCCGCTAATTAAGCAAATCAAACCGGACATAAATCTTTTCATGTTAATACCTCCAAATATTATTTTTTATTATTATACACTAATAGTTTTAAATTGTCAACCCTAAAAGTTAATAATTTTTACCCTGTAAGTTTATTTGAATTTTCAGTGCATATATATAAACTAAAAGCGGGGGGATAAAAAATGAATAATATTGAAATTGGACAAAGAATCAGAAATCAACGTAAACTTTTAGGGTTGACAAGAGAGGAACTGGCCGAAAGAATCGAAGTATCTCCTAAATTTTGTTATGACATAGAATTAGGCGCAAAAGGAATGAGTGTGGATACCCTTTGCAAATTGTCAAAAGAGCTTATGCTCAGTACGGATTATATTCTGTTCGGAAAATCCGTTGGAGATATATCGGATAATGAGATAACCTCTTTAATCAGTTTTTGCGATAAAGAAAAAATTCAATATTTGAAAAATATAATAAGAAATTTCATAGGGGCTTGTAAAAATTAAACGATTTGATATGTTTTTATATATATTTATCAAATTTATCCTTTACTTTATTTTTTCAGATCCTATTTAGTC
>JAEESG010000096.1 GCA_016286245.1 Clostridiales bacterium
GTCGTTTACGCAAAACACCTCTCTCATCCTTTCCGTTTTGCAACCGTATTACGTCTTTATTATACCATTTCCCGAAAATATTTTCAAATGGGCATTTTTCACAAAATTCATCGGACAACAAAAAAGCCTGTCTTTCGACAGGCTTTTTTATTATTCGTTATCCGCAAATTATTCGTTGATGTAAATCTGCATCTTGGAGTTGATAACGTCCGCGACCTCGTCAACCGACTTCTGATTGTTGAAGTACGATTTTGCTTCGTCCAATATCATATCCGTCTTTGTATCGGTGCTTCTGTAGCAAACAGACGCGTTGGAAATCAGGTCGTAGATTCTGTCCGCATCCTGCCTTGTGCTCTTTCTGAGCTCGACTTCCGTTCCGGCAATATATCTTGTGTTGCCGTATTCTTCAGTCACTTCGTTGCCGTCTTCATCCGTATACGTATACGTCTGAGGCTTAAGGTCATTTTCAATTTTCTTTTCAATAATGCTCTTCTTTATCGGGAACGAATAGCTGTATCCGCGGTAACTGCTGGAAAGGTCCATGTTGTCGCCGCCGGCAATTTTGGTCTGATAAGCGTCGCCGAGCAAGTATTTGAATACCGCCCAGATTCCCGCCTTAACCTTTGAGGACGAAAGTCCCGCAATTTCGCTGTTAGTGTTGATGATGGTTCCGTTGCCCGCCTTGATACCCGTCGGATATCCGACGAACGTTACTTCTTCTCCCATATATGCTTCAATTTCGGGGATTGTGTTGAAATTGTAAAGTCCCACGGTATAAAGCTTTGTCGTGCCTTTGCTGTACGAAAGTTCCATTTCTTCCCAGTAATTCGGGTTGTCTTCCCATTGGCTGCTGTATGCGGAATAATCTGCCGGGAGGTCCTTTAAGTATTCGAGCAGGTTCTTGAATTCGGGGCTGTTGAACGAACACTTTCCGCTGTTTTTGTCAACAAAATCGTCAAACGTTATAGTTACAAGCGTTCTTCCGAGATCTTCTCTCGTTGCCTGCTGGAACATGCTTTCTCCCTCGCCGAGGCCCTTGTGCATGTTGTAGAAATTGGAAAGCGTCCAGCCCGTCTGGCTGCCGAATATCGACTTCTTTCCGGCAATCGTCATGAAGTTCACCGACGGAGTCAGGGTATAAAGTTTTCCTTTTATTTTCATTGCCTCGAAAACGTTTTCGAGGTAGTCGGATTTGTTGAATCCCTCGTCGCTGTCCATCATATCTTCAATGTTGATGAACACACCCTTTGAAGCAAGGCTCTCCACGTTCATGCTGTAATCCACGAAAATCATATCGGGAGCGTCGGACGAAACTATCGCTCTGTTAAGCTCATCGCTGCCGCCTTCCCAGTTATTAGACTCGTTGTTGTATTTCGAGTAGTCTTCAAATACAACCTTGTACTCGTCCTGTTCTCTGTTGAACTTCATGAGCGCGTTTTTAAGGTCGTAATTCAAATATACTCCCGCAACTTTGATAACGTATCTTTCCTTCATTTCGGAAGGATCTATCTTTGTCAGCATAAGCATCTGCGTGTGATAGTCATCCTCATCATAATACGTCGTCAATATTCTTCCGTCGTTAAGGAACAGAGGCGAGCTGTAATTTGCGCTAATATCGGAATTGATGTAGTTGCATAATTCGGTAACGTCGGCGTCTCCTAAATTAAATCCGTAAATACCGTCCTGGTTCGAGAGAATGATGTCGTAGCCTGCGGCGCCGTCGGAAATGTTATAGTTGTAAAAGAATTCGGAACCCAGAGACGTTTCTATCTTTTTTACGCTGCCCGCTTCCGCATCTATGGAATAGAGGTCCATTCCGACGTCTCCGTAAGCGGTTGTAAATATTTTACCGTCTTTGCCGAGGGAAAGTGAATAAGTGTATATGCCGTCGGGGAAAGTCACTTCTTTTACAAATTCGCCGGTTTGCGCGTCAAATACACATATTTTCTGACCGCCCACAAGCGTCACGATTTTGCCGTTCGAGTAAATAAGTCTTGAGGGATTCGACATATATTCCGTCTCGTCATACGAGTTCTTTACCATCAGGTAATCATTGATTTTTTTCTCAAAAACAATGTTTCCGCCTGCGTCAACTTTAACGATATAATAATCTTCTACGCTTTCTTCTTCGCCGGAATCGTAATCGTACGAATCTTCTTCGTAAGTATAGTTATATGAGTAAAAATACTCATTTTTTGTGTAAAACATGCTTTTGTCCTGCGGATTTGCGGTAAAGCCGTTGATATAAACGCTGTATCTGTCGTCGGATTTCGTCAAAGGAATCTCCGTTCCTTCTTTGAAGCTTATATCGGTAATAAAATACTTATTTTCATAGTTTTCGGTATCATATCCGTTCAAAACAAACGTGTCATCGCTTATTTTGATAACGTTTGATAAGTCCAGTTTTTCAAAATCAGTGCCCGTAAGCTTGATGATTTCGCTTTTGTAAACGTTTTTCAAATCCTTTGTGGTCATAGCTCCGCTTTCGACGGAAAGGTCAATTCCTTTCTTTTCGCACGCCGAAAAAACGAGAGGTGTTATTGCCAGAAGAACCGACAATACGATGCATAAAATTTTCTTTTTCATAATGCTGCTTCCTTTCTGATTTTGTTTTTTATGAATAAGATAATTTATCCTTGATTTTACCGATTATCAATTTATCAATGAGCTTCTTTACAAATCTTATGCCCTTGATGATATATATTACCGCCCACAATGCGGGATACGCTATAAATATAGTAAACAATAATGTAAGAAATGTCAAGGTTTTTTCGGTTTTTCTTGCCGCAAGTTCCTCAGGAGGAAGAACGACTCCCGCCGGAACGTTTTCATCATAGCTTAAAAGCTTCGGTATGTTTTTATAAAGATTTACAAAACTGAACCGCGATGAATTTTCAACCATAACGTACGTGCCTTCCTGCAAATCAAGGCTCTCCGACACGCATTTATTTGCAAATCCGTTTACGGGGTTTACAAGCACTATTTCATAGCAGGTTATCGGCATATAAGGTACTCTTTGCAAATCCGCGACAATCGGCGGATTTTCCGCATAATATTCCTCATACTCTTTTCCCGAATAATCTTCAAACGTGCCGCTTATAAGGCAGTCAAAGCCGTCAACTTTTATCGGAAAATCGTATAAACTGCTTCCGCCGTACATTTTCCACGCCGCAGACCTTGAAATAAGCACTCTGTCGTGATTTACGTCGTTTGTTATATCGGGCAGGCTTTCAAACTCAACGTGGAATTTCGAATAATCTCCGCCTATATATATGACTTTTGCCGAGCTGCTTTTCTTTTCTGTGGAAACAGCCGAATCCGCAATAAGTGAATACGCGTCGAAATAATTCCTTTTTCCGCCCGTTTCCTCGATTGAGTTTTCGGTAAGTTTCTTTTCAAGCTTGTATCTGAAATACATAACCTTATCAATCGTATATTCTTCGGATTCCGGGATAAAAAGCGTTATCTGCGCAAATCTCTTGCCCGCCGAAAATCTCTTTGCCGCGTTTTCGTGCGGCAGACTGTTCCGGCAAACGAGAATTGCCGTTAAAAGCGCCGCCGCAACGAGAGCAAGGGCTCCCACGACAATTAAATTAATTAATATGAATTTTTTCTTCTTATCTGTCAACAAGTTTCACCTGCTCCCCTGCATTTATCGGCTTATTTGAAGTCGAAACGATGTAAGCGTATCTTTCAAAATCGCCGCTGATTGCAGAGCGTGTGTCGTCGCTTGCCGTAACGTTTACGGCAACGCGTTTTGTTATATATCTCGTTGAAATCGGTGTGTTTTTGGATTCTATCACAAGAACGTACTTTCCGTCGCTGTCTTCACGTATTGCCGTATTCGGAACGGTGTTTTCGTACGACGCGTTCTTATCGCCTACCGCAACGGACAGCGTCTGTCCCGCCGTAATATCGCCTTCCACCGCAAATTCAAGTATTTTCTGTCTGCTTCCGGGATTTGCATTATCGCTCTTTATTGCGACAAGCGTTGCCGTAATTGTCGAGCCGTACGGGATATAACTTGTAATCTCGGCAATTTGACCGGGACGCAGCCTTGCGGCCTGCTGGTCGCTAACGGTAAACGAAAGTTTATAGCCGTTTTCCTTCAATGAAATTTCTACAAGCGGCGAATCGGATATCGTCTTTTGTCCGCTTGCAACGTTTACCGCCTGCACCACGCCCGAAACGGGAGAAGTGATTACGTCGGTATTATACTGCTTTTCCAGCATTTCCATATCGCGGCGCGCCTTTTCAAGCTCGCGTCTCTTCATCTGTATTTCGAGATTATCGAGTTTTTCGCTGCTGTTCGTCTTAAGCTTTTCAAGCTCCTTTTTGGCGGTTTCAAGCTGTTTTTCAAGCTGTTTTACCTTTTGTTTAAGACTTTCTTCGCTTTCTACATTGTCTGACTGAAGGTCGCTCAGATATTCCTGTGCGTTTTCCTGCTTTGTCTTTATTTTTTCGAGTTCGCCCTTCTCAAATTCTATTTTATCTTCGTATTCTTTATATTTTTCGTATTTATATCCGTTTCTTACGGACTCAAGTTTGTCTTCAAGCTTTTCTTTATCGTTTACAGCCTTATCGTATGCGAGCTGAAGCTCGTTTACGTTATCCTGCTCCTTGGTATAGTCGTCGAGAGCCGCGTCGAGCGTCGGCTTCATTTCCTTCAATTTTGCGTCGAGTTCTTTAGTTTTAAGGTACTTATCCTTAAGCTTTTCTCTGTTTTCTATTGCAATCTGCAGCTCGATTTCCTTTTCATTCAGCTGTTTTTCGAGATTATCCGTCGTATAATTTTCATTTGTAAGCAGTTCTATATACGCGTCGTATGCGTTATTGGAGTCGTCGCAGAGTTTATCGACCTCCGCCTGCTTTTCTGAAATTTCCGCGTCGGACGCGCCGTTTTCCTTGAGCTCGTCGAGTTCTTCAAGCGCTTTTCTGTAGTTCTTCTGCGCCATCTTATATCTTTCGTGAAGTCTTGCAAGGCCGGAATTATTGGTATACGCATAGTAGTCCTGCTTCAAGTACTTTATTTCGGTATCGAGAGAATCTATATTTCTGTCAGCTGATTTCAGGTTTTCCTCAAGCGTTTCCAGAGGCGTTT
>JAEESG010000097.1 GCA_016286245.1 Clostridiales bacterium
ACGGCAATACCCGAAAGGGTATCCTTAAACGCGTCTTCGCACGGCGTTTCCGTCGAGATTTCCGCTCCGGAACAGATAAACATATCGGAAAGTTCTTTGCCGAACGATTGGAAGAGTTTTTGCTCATCGCTTCCGTCTTTTACGTAAATTACAACCTCAGCGTCGAGAGATTTTCCGATAAGCTTATCGGCTCTTGCTACTTCGAGCGCCTTCATTACGTCGTCTCTTATGTCAAACAACTTGTCGTATTTTGCCGTTATATCTGCAAAACAGAGTTTTTCGTTATATTCCGGCAGGTCGTTCAAGAACACGCTTTCCTTATTTTCCGTCTTTGCATGCGCCATAAACTGCCAGATTTCTTCCGCCGTATACGAAAGGATAGGCGCAATCAGTCTTGTAAAGCCCGAAAGTATATAATACATCGCTGTCTGCGCGCTTTTTCTTGCATTTGATTTTTTACTTTCGACGTATACTCTGTCCTTCGTAATATCGATATACAGTTTTGAAAGGTCTATTGCGCAGAAATTATGCATATCGTGGTAAATCAGATGGAATTCATAGTTATCATACGCTTTTCTTACTCTGCCGATAAGGGAGTTGAATCTTGAAATAATCCACTTATCTATATCTTCAAGGTCCTCGAAGTTCATCATATCGGTGTCGGGGTTGAAGTCCTCCTCGGGCGTTCCGAGATTTGCAAGCAGAATTCGCGTCGTATTTCTTATTTTTCTGTATATTTCGGCAAGCTGCTTGAAAATATCGTCGGATACTCTTACGTCAACCGTATAGTCGCTCGACGCAACCCAAAGTCTGAGAAGGTCCGCGCCGTAAACCTTTATTACGTCTTCGGGGTAAACGGAATTTCCGAGGGACTTATGCATCGCTTTTCCCTCTCCGTCAACAACCCATCCGTGAGTGAGCACCTGCTTATAAGGCGCGCTGACTCCCGTCGTTCCCACAGCCGTAAGAAGCGACGACTGGAACCAGCCTCTGTATTGATCAGCGCCTTCAAGATAAAGGTCGCACGGCCACTTTATGTTCTTTATTACCGCTCTGTGCGACGAGCCGGAATCAAACCAGCCGTCAAGCGTATCGGTCTCTTTTGTAAAATGTTTGCCGCCGCATTCGGGACACGTGAAGTTTTCGGGAAGCAGTTCTTCCGCGCTCAAATCAAACCAGGCATT
Source organism: Clostridiales bacterium (assembly GCA_016286245.1). GTDB lineage: Bacteria > Bacillota > Clostridia > Oscillospirales > CAG-382 > UMGS882. The sequence continues at coordinate 1,185 of JAEESG010000097.1, forward strand.
TGAGCCCTTTTCACCGAAAATACGCGATATTTTATCAATCGTTTCGTCGGTACAAACCGGTTTTTTACAGTCGGAGCAATAAAAAACGGGTATGGGAAGTCCCCAATGGCGCTGACGTGAGATACACCAGTCGGCTCTCTCTTTTATCATTGAAACCATTCTGGATGCGCCCCATTCGGGTATCCACTTTACGTTATCGCTCGCCTTTACTGCGGCGTCTTTGAATGCGTCAACCGAGCAGAACCACTGAGGCGTTGCTCTGAATATAATCGGGTTCTTACATCTCCAGCAGTGCGGATACTGATGCACGATTTCTTCATACGCAAAGAGCGCCCCCGACGCCTTCATATCCTCAAAAATTACCTCGTTTGAGGCGTCGTATTTGAGTCCCGCGTATTTTCCCGCTTTTTCATTATGAAATCCTCTGTCGTCAACGGTTACCACCGTCTCAAACTTATATTTCATACCGGTAAAATAGTCGTCCGCGCCGTATCCGGGTGCCGTGTGAACGCAGCCCGTACCGCTTTCCATTGTAACGTATTCGGCGTTTGCGATTACGCTGTCTCTGTCAAGAAAAGGATGATACGCCGTTAAGTATTCAAGCTCCGAGCCGGTAAAGGTTTTGACCGTTTCATAGCTTTCCACTCCGCCCATTTTCATGGTCTTTTCGCAGAGCGCTTCGGCGAGAACGTAATATTCACCGTTATCCGCCTTTATAAGCACGTATTTTTCTCTCGGGTGAATTGCTATCGCAACGTTGCCTGGAAGCGTCCAGATTGTTGTCGTCCATATTATAAAATACGTTTTATCGAGGTCGCACGCGCCTTCAAACTTTCCTTTATCGTCGTGAACCTTGAATTTTACGTAAACGGATTTACAGCTGTCCTGCGCATACTCGATTTCCGCTTCGGCAAGCGCCGTTTCGTCCGTCGGGCACCAATACACAGGCTTAAGTCCCTTATAAATGTACCCTTTTTTATACATTTCACCGAAAACTTTTATTTCCTCGGCCTCAAATTCGGGGCTCATCGTAAGATACGGGTTGTCCCAGTCGCCGAGAACGCCGAGTCTCTTGAAGGAAGTCATCTGTATGTTTACGAATTTATTCGCAAACTCATGGCATGCGCTTCTGAATTCGGATATACTCATCTTTTTTCTGTCAAGCTTATTCTGCTTGATTATGGCGCTTTCAATAGGCATACCGTGGTTGTCCCAGCCGGGAATGTACGGTGAAAAGTAACCCGTCATCGCCTTATTTTTAATGATAAAGTCCTTGAGCACCTTATTCATAGCGGTTCCCATATGAATATTTCCGTTGGAAAACGGAGGGCCGTCGTGAAGCACGAAGCTCTCTTTTCCTTTATTTTTTTCAAGCAGTTTGCCGTAAATATTCTCTTTTTCCCACTTTTCTTCCGTCGCAGGCTCTCTCTGAGGAAGATTTGCTCTCATGGAAAACTCTGTTTTCGGCAAATTCAAAGTCTTTGCATAGTCTTTTGCCATTTATTCTGACTCCTTTATCTCTGCTCTTGTATTTTTATTACCACTCGTATCGTTAGAGAAAAATTTCCCTAACGATACTTAATAATTATTGACTTTTTTCGCTTTTGAATTTTTTCTTTGAACGTGTATTCATTTTAAAAAATGATATTGCCTTTTTCACGGCAAAACCACTTTTCACCCGCTTTCCAGGTCATTTTTATTTATATTTCTTTATTATCAGCCTCGTTCTGCCTTTTCCGGTTTTTCCGAGATTTGCTTCCAGAATGTATTTTCCGTAACCGCGCACCGAAAAAACGTCGTTTTCGTGCAGTTCTTTGTCAGGCTGCGTACATTCCGAATAATTAACGAAAACCATACCGGACGAGACGAGTTTTTTTGTCTTTTCTCTTGACAGATTAAGAGAAGCCGACACGATTCCGTCAAGTCTTACGGACGACACGGTTACCGACAAATCTTCAAATTCGCGTTTTATCTGCGGAAAATCCTCTTTTTCGACTTCCTTTACGGAAACCTTATCGTTCGCAACCTTTTCAAGTTCGATGACGACGCTTGCACACACGCTTTTCAAAAGTACGGCATAAGCGCGGTACCCGTCTTCAGACACAACGATTTCACCTATGGTTTCTTTCTTTATCCCGCCGGAAATCAGAGACCCCAGAATATCCCTATGAGAAAATCTGCGGTATCCCGAACCCTTTATGCATATAAAACTCAATTCGGCCGTATCGGAATATTCTTTTTCGTTTTGCGCGTCGTTTCCGAAATCGTGATAAAGCTCTCTCGGAAAAATGCCCGCCGTCTTTCTTTCGGCCTCGTCAACTCCGCCGAAAAATACCGTAAAGACGTCCGGAAAATGATCCGCCTGTTCTTTTACGGTTTTCTGCTTTTCACACGACATAAAGCCCAAAAAGCACGGAACGTTCTGTTTTACGCACCTTCGGCACATATCGCTTACGCGCGTTGCTAAAATCTCGTTTTCGTTCGATTTCATAGCATTTCCGTTATCATCAGACAAATGCTGATATTATTGCAATAAGGATAAACGTTACCGTAAAGGAGATGTCAATCGGAAGGTCATTTCCGATATTCAGTTTTTCAAGCAGTTTCCTTACCGGAAAAATCACGACTTCCGTTACGTCGTATACGATTTCGGTGAATTTGTTTTCGCCTATCGGAATCCAGGATAAAATTGCTCTCAAAAACATTAAAACCCACAATACTCTGAATATGAGCTTCAATGAATTGCTTAAGACAAACGCCGTGTTATAAAGAAATTCGGATTGCATTAAAACTGCGAATCGTTATACTCGTCAGACTGAACGTCTATCGATTCGTTTGATACGGCAACGTTGCTGGGCGTTACGGCAAATGTATTGTCCGCAACCTTCTGTACGCCTCCGCCGAGAGCGTATGCTACGCCCGAAAGGAAGTCGATAAGTCTTTTTGCGGTTTCTTTATTTGTGTTCTCAAGGTTGAGAAGAACTGTCTTTTTTTCGAGAAGAAGGTCCGCAATCTGCGTTACTGCGTCAAATTTCGTCGGCGTTACGACTTTCATTTCGATTGACGAACGGGATGCAAGTGCTACTCCGCTGTTTTCGGCAGGTCTTCCGTACGTATTCAGCGGCTTGTTTTCGGGCTGGTTCTGGAATGCTCTGTCGTTATTGTATTCCTCGTCCTGATACTCGTCAAATTCTCTTTCATCCACGTCGTAGTTGCTCGGGAAAATCTTTTCCTTAATGCCTGTAAAAAATCCCATTTTTATACCTCCATACTATTTATCAACCGTTTATCTGCTTCCGAAAATCGCGCGTCCCGGGCGCACTATCGTGGCTCCGCAGAGCACCGCGGCTTCATAATCGTCAGACATTCCGACCGATAACTCATACATATATATATTATCTAACTTTTTACCCGATATGTCAATAAATAAATTATATATTTTATTTAAATATTTCATATTTTTGTAAACTTTTTTTGAACTTCCGCCGTTTTCATCTGAGCTTGCCTCGTCCGCACATATCGGCGGTATCGCCATAAGTCCTTTTACCCTTACGTTTTCGAGTTTTGCTATCTGCAAAAGCAGTCCTTCCAGCTCGCTGCTTAATATTCCGCCCTTGCTCTCTTCCTCGCCTATGTTCACCTCGACGAGAATATCCATTACTATTCCTTTTTTCTTCGCCTGCTTATCGATTTCGCACGCAAGCTTATAGGAGTCAACGGAGTGAATCATACTCACTTTATCTATGATGTATTTTACCTTATTGGTCTGAAGTCTTCCGATAAAGTGGATTTCGGCGTGTTGTTTATCAATTTTATCGTATTTTTCGAGCAGCTCCTGCACCCTGTTTTCGCCTATAAGGTTTAT
>JAEESG010000098.1 GCA_016286245.1 Clostridiales bacterium
CCCGTCGAACGCGCGTGTACCTTATCGTCAACGAGGTGGTGGAGTTTGAGATAATACAGTATTCCCACGGTTACGGGGTTATCGAACTGCTCGCCCGTACGTCCGTCGTACAGTATCGTCTTTCCGTCTTCGCGGAGTCCCGCTTTTTTCAGGCATTCCGAAATATCTTTTTCGCTTGCTCCGTCGAATACCGGAGTCATTATCTTCCAGCCGAGCTTCTTTGCCGCGATGCCGAGGTGAACTTCAAGCACCTGTCCGATATTCATTCGGGAAGGAACGCCCAGCGGGTTCAAAACTATGTCGAGCGGTGTTCCGTCAGGCAGGAAAGGCATGTCTTCGGGAGGAAGTATTCTCGAAACGACGCCCTTGTTTCCGTGGCGGCCCGCCATTTTATCTCCGACGGAGATTTTTCTCTTCTGCGCGATATACACGCGTACAACTCTGTTTACTCCGGGAGGCAGCTCGTCGGAATTTTCCCTCGAAAATTCGCGTACGTCAACGACGATTCCGCTTTCTCCGTGGGGCAGTCTGAGCGAAGTATCCCTTACTTCTCTTGCCTTTTCGCCGAATATGGCTCTGAGCAGTCTTTCCTCGGCGGTAAGCTCTGTTTCGCCCTTCGGGGTTACCTTTCCTACGAGGATATCGCCCGCGTGAACTTCGGCTCCTATGCTGATTACGCCGCTTTGCGTAAGATATTTGAGCGCGTCCTCGCCGACGTTGGGAATATCCCTCGTGATTTCCTCCGGTCCGAGCTTTGTGTCTCTCGCTTCATGCGAGTATTCTTCTATGTGAATCGACGTATAAACGTCGTCTCTTACGAGTCTTTCGTTTAAGAGTACCGCGTCCTCGTAGTTATAGCCCTCCCACGTCATAAATCCGATGAGAGCGTTCTTGCCGAGCGAAATTTCGCCGTTGGAGGTTGCGGGACCATCCGCTATAACCTGTCCCTTTGTGATTTTGTCGCCGACAAACACTATCGGGCGCTGGTTTACGCAGGTTCCCTGATTGGAGCGCTTGAATTTGATGAGGTGATACGTTCTTTCGTTTCCGTCGTTTTCAAGCACCTCTATCGTGTCGCCGCTCGCCTTTTTTACAACGCCGTCCGCTTCCGCGATTACGACAACTCCCGAATCGACCGCCGCCTTGTACTCCATACCGGTGCCGACGATGGGGCTTTCCGTCATCATTAGCGGAACCGCCTGCTTCTGCATGTTCGAACCCATGAGAGCACGCGTGTTGTCGTCGTTTTCAAGGAACGGAATCATTGCCGTCGCAACCGAAACCACCATTTTAGGCGATACGTCCATGTAATCGACGTGTTCTTTTTCGACTTCCGTGATTTCTTCCTTGATTCGAACGGTAACTCTGTTGTTCTTGAACGTTCCGTCTTCGTTCAGCGGCTCGTTCGCCTGAGCTACGACGTATTCGTCTTCTTCGTCAGCCGTCATATATTCGACTTCGTCGGTAACGACGCCGGTTTCCTTGTCAACCTTGCGGTACGGCGCTTCAATAAAGCCGTATTTATTTATTTTCGCATACGTTGCGAGATATGAGATAAGACCGATGTTCGGACCTTCGGGGGTTTCTATCGGGCACATTCTTCCGTAATGCGTGTAGTGCACGTCTCTTACTTCAAACGACGCCCTGTCTCTCGAAAGACCGCCCGGACCGAGCGCCGACAGTCTTCTCTTATGCGTAAGCTCCGCAAGCGGGTTGTTCTGGTCCATGAACTGCGACAGCGGCGATGAACCGAAGAATTCCTTGAGCGCGGAAACTATGGGTCTTATATTTATGAGGTTCTGAGGAGTGAGATTTTCGGTGTCCTGCATTGTCATGCGTTCTCTGACAAGCTTTTCCATTCTCGTAAATCCGATTCTCATCTGATTCTGCAAAAGCTCTCCGACGCTTCTGAGTCTTCTGTTTCCGAGATGGTCGATATCGTCCACGCTTCCGCAGCCTTTATCTATGCAGAGCATGTAGTTTACCGACGCGAAAATATCATCAAACGTGATGTGCTTCGGGATAAGCTCGTTTCTTCTCTCGTTGAATGCGGCTATGAACTCATCCTGATTCGAAGTACTTTCAAGGATTTCCTTGAGCACCTCAACGTTTACCTTTTCGCTTACGTTCAGTGACGAAACGTCGTATTTCTTAGGAATAACCCCGAGCTTGAACATGTCCGCCATCTTGTTGTTGAACACCTTGAAGACTTTGGGCGTGTCGGATTCCTGAACGTACAGCATAACCTCAGTACATCCGGCGTTTTCTATATCCTGTGCTATCGGTTTTGTGATAAGCGTTCCCTCGTCGTAGAGGATTTCGCCGGTAAACGGGCTTACCGCGGGTGATGCAAGCGTAAAGCCCGCAATTCTTCTCGAAAGCGAGAGTTTTTTATTGAATTTGTATCTGCCGACAGCGGAAATATCGTATCTCTTTGCGTCAAAGAAGAGGTTGTTGAGCAGCGTCTGAGCCGATTCCACTATCGCGGGGTCGCCCGGACGGAGCTTCTTGTATATTTCCTTGAGAGCTTCCTCTCTCGGCGTCGTTCCGTTCTTCTGCGCTTCGCTTTCCATGAGGTCTTTCGCCATGGTCGTCTTTATGCACTCGTCGCCGCCGAACATATCCGAAAGTTCCTTGTCGGTGGAAACGCCGAGGGCGCGCAGGAATACCGTAACGGGTATTTTTCTGTTTTTGTCAATTCTTACGTAGAAAATGTCGTTTGCGTCGGTTTCGTATTCAAGCCATGCGCCTCTGTACGGAATAACCGTCGCGGCATAAAGCTTTTTGCCCGACTTGTCGTCCGACGATTCGTAATAGATGCCGGGAGAACGGACTATCTGGGATACGACGACGCGCTCGGCGCCGTTTATAACGAACGTTCCCTGTTCCGTCATAAGCGGAAAATCGCCCATGAAAACTTCCGATTCCTGAACGTCTCCCGTCTCCTTATTCGAAAGCCGTACTTTGACGCGCAGATGCGCCGCATAGTTTACGTCTCTCTCCTTACATTCCTCAACCGAATACTTCGGGGTCTTGTCTATCGAAAAGTCCACGAACTCAATGTACAGATTTCCCGTGTAGTCCACGAGGGGAGACACGTCGTCGAGAACTTCTCTCATACCCTCGTTCAAAAACCACTCGTAAGACTTCTTCTGTACTTCGATGAGGTTGGGCATTTCAAGCTTTTCGTCTATCTTTGAAAAGCTGTATCTGATGTTGTTGCCGAGCTTGCAAGGTTTAAGCATCGTTTGAAATCACTCCATTCAATTTCCCGGTCGTTTATTTTAAAATCCGCTTTTTTCGTCCCAAAAAAGTATATATTATATAATAAATATATATTTTTTCGGAATTCAACCCGATTTTAACGTATTTTATACTATAGCACAAAATGCAAGTCTTTGTCAAGAAATTTTTCCCCTATATTTCCCTTTTTTTCAATATTTTTGCAAATTTACAAATATATGCAAAAAAAGTTGCAAATAATTCAGGGGAAATTCTGTGAAAATTTACAATTTTTCGGGACTTGCGGGTGCGGGGCGTTTTTTGGATTTATTGTACTTTTCTTTTGCAAGAAAAGTACCAAAAGAGCGCGGGCTTTCTCACAGAAAGCCCGGGAAAGACAATTATTTTATTTTTTATGTATGTTTGCACCATACAAACAGGGTTTTAGCTCTCTTTGGTTACTTTCTCTCCCGAGAGAAAGTAACACGAAAAATAAAAAAACAAAACCGCAAGTATACACTTGCGGTTTTTCAATTAAAAAATTCAATTAAAAGCCTTATCGATTATGTTTTTTATTTGTGCAAGGGTTTCGGCCTCGTTCACTTCGTTTCTGAAAACGGGCGCGCCGGGCATTCCCTTGAGGTACCATGCGACGTGTTTTCTTGCCTCTCTTGCGCCGATAAATTCGCCTTTAAGTTCGACAAGTGCGGTAATATGCTCCTTTATATCGGCTTTGACAAGCTGTCTTGACGGTTTTTTATACTCCTTTTTCTCGAGCGCGCAGACAATTTCAGCGAAGACGTACGGATTGCCGAGAGCCGCTCTGCCTATCATGACGCCGTCGCAGCCGGTATATTCGAACATCTCGAGCGCGCTTTTCGCGTCGTGCACGTCCCCGTTTGCGATTACGGGGATACCGACGCTTCTCTTTACTTCCCTTATAATATCCATATCCACGGGAGGCGCGTACATGCGGTCTTTGGTCCTGCCGTGCACCGTTAATGCGTCGGCGCCCGCCTTTTCGCAGAGTTTTGCGATTTCCACGGCGTTTTTGTGATTTTCGTCCCAGCCGCTTCTTATTTTCACGGTTACGGGCACGTCTTTATCCGAAAGCGCCTCTTTTACGCGCTTTACTATTTCATACGCAAGTTCCGGCTTTTTCATAAGCGCGCAGCCGTCGCCGTTTCCCGCGATTTTCGGCGCGGGGCAGCCCATATTTATATCTATGATATCGGGCGAGAATTCAAGCGCGAGGAGCGCCGATTCTGCCATTATTCCGGGGTCGTTTCCGAAAATCTGAAGCGCGCACGGTCTTTCGCCGTCCGAAATCCGCGCGAGCTCCTTCGTCTTTCTGTCGTTATAGCATAGCGCCCTTGACGAAATCATCTCGGTGCAAACCATTTCCGCGCCGTATTTTTTGCACATACGGCGGAACGCGATATCCGTAACGCCCGCCATGGGCGCGAGAAACAGTCCGTGTTTCAGTTTTATTTTTCCTATTTCCATATTATTCCTCGTATGCGGCAATCACGTCGGCGCCGATTTTTTGTAAATTTTCTTTCTTTTGTATCATATTCATGCACACGCTGTTGAGAATTACGTTTCTGCAGGGATAACCCGTGCCGCAAAGCCGTTTTTGCGCGCGCACCGGGAAAACGATATTCTTTCTGTCCGAAAGGTATGCGCATATTTCTCCCGATTTTTTATGAGCGCACTTTTCGCACGCTCGTATAACACAGCTTTCAAGCACCATGAGTTCAAGTCTGCCCGCGGCGCTCACCTCTCTTTCGGCATGACCGGTTATATCGCGCATTTGCGCGCCAAG
>JAEESG010000015.1 GCA_016286245.1 Clostridiales bacterium
CCGTCTGTCCGCCGAAAGAGACCACCACGGCGAAAGGCTTTTCGGCATGAATTACGTTCATGACGTCCTCTCTCGTTACCGGCTCGAAATAAAGGCGGTTTCCGATGTCGTAGTCTGTGGAGACGGTTTCGGGGTTGTTGTTTATGATGATAACCTCGTAGCCGAGTTTTTTGAGTATTTCAACGCATTTTACCGAACTGTAGTCGAATTCGATGCCCTGACCTATGCGTATCGGGCCCGAGCCGAGCACTAAAATTCTGTTTTCGTTTATGCTCATGCCGTCGTTTTCGGCATTATCTCCGTCGAAATACGAATAGAAGTACGCCGCTTTTCCGAAAGCGCCTTTGCAGGTGTCAACCGCCCTGTATTTTGCGTAAAGCTTGTCGGGCAGGGGCTTACCCGTAATGTCGGCAAGCGCCTTGTCGGTGTAGCCGTATTTTTTGCCCTGCAGATACAGTTCTTTCGTAAATACTTTCGCATTTGCAAGCGTGTTTTCAAAATCGGCGAGATTTTTGAGTTTTTCTATGAAGAACGGGTTTATTTTCGTGATTTCAAATAACTTTTCAATCGAATATCCCGCCTTTATCGCCTCGAAAACGGTGAAAATGCGAACGTCGTTTACCTTTTTTATGCGCTCTTCAAGCGGTTTTCCGCTTTTCGAAACACGGTTCAGCGTTTCCTGGCCTATTTCGGCGCCCCTTACCGCTTTCATGAGCGCTTCCTCGACGGTTGCGCCTATCGCCATGACCTCGCCCGTCGCCTTCATCTGTGTTCCGAGCCTTCTGCTTGTGTTTGTGAACTTGTCGAACGGCCACCTCGGGAATTTAAGCACGATGTAATCTACGTCCGGCTCGGTTGCGGCGGAGCCGACGGCGTCTTTGTCGAATCTGATTTCGTTTAATCTGTATCCGAGCGCTATCATCGCCGTAACCTTTGCTATCGGGTAGCCGGTCGCCTTTGACGCGAGCGCCGACGAGCGCGAAACGCGCGGATTTATTTCAATAACGTAATATTCCGACGTTTTGGGGTCGTATGCAAACTGACAGTTGCAGCCGCCGACGATGTTAAGGGAGTTTACTATGTCAAGAGAGGCTTGCCGAAGCATTTGCAGGTCTTTTTCGGGAAGCGTGAGCGCGGGCGCGACGACTATAGAGTCGCCCGTGTGAACGCCGACGGGGTCGACGTTTTCCATGCTGCAGACGGTAATCGCGTTTCCGTCCGCGTCGCGCATTGCTTCAAATTCAATTTCCTCCCAGCCGAAAATATATTTTTCGACGAGAATCTGCCTTATCGGAGACGCGTCAAGGCCTACCTGCGCGGCTTCTTTCATTTCCTCGTCGGAATATGCCACGCCGCCGCCTCCGCCGCCCAGCGTAAACGCGGGGCGTATGATTACGGGGTAGCCGATTTTGTTTGCGGTTTTGAGCGCGTCGTCAATATTTTCCGCGGTGTCGGAAGCAATCGTCGGGACGCCGATTTTTTCCATCGAGTCCTTGAAAAGCTGTCTGTCCTCCGCCTTGTTAATGCTGTCGACGTTTGTTCCTATGAGCTTTACGCCGTTTTCTTCGAGAAAGCCTGTTTTGTCGAGCTCCATCGCAAGAGTAAGCCCTGTCTGTCCGCCGAGCGTTGCAAGCATCGAGTCGGGCTTTTCCTTTTTGATTATTCTCTTTACCGTTTCGAGAGTAAGCGGCTCAAGATATATTTCGTCCGCCATTTCGCGGTCCGTCATTATCGTTGCGGGGTTTGAGTTTACGAGAACTATTTCCACGCCCTGGCTTTTTAAAATTTTGCACGCCTGCGTACCGGCGTAGTCAAATTCCGCCGCCTGACCGATAACTATCGGGCCGCTGCCTATTACGAGTACTTTTTTAATGGAAGGATTTAACATTTTTGCACCTCATTAATCCGCGCACGCGCGCTTTATGATTTCCGCCGCCTTTGCAAGAACGTCCGTCGGGATGTTCAGCGCGGGAAGCAGTCTTACTTTGTTTTTAGCGGTCAGGCACAGAACGCCGTTTTGTATGCATTCGCTCACAACGTCGGAAGCCGGCTTTTCTGTTTCAAGCCCTATCATAAGTCCCATTCCGCTTACCGATTTTATTCCGCCGGCATTCGAAAATGTTTCAAACAGAAATTCGCTCTTTTCACGCACTGTTTTGAGAAACGGCTCGTCAAGCCTTGACAGTACCGACAGCGCGCCCGCGCAGCATACGGGGTTTGCGCCGAAGGTTGAGCCGTGGTCGCCGTACCCGAAAACGTTTTCAAGCTTTTCGGACAGCATGGTAGCACCCAGGGGAAGTCCTCCTCCGAGACCCTTTGCCGTCGAAACGCTATCGGGGGACACGCCGCAATTCATGTAGCTGTAAAGCTTTCCCGTTCGTCCGTTTCCCGTCTGCACCTCGTCGACTATCGTGAGAACGCCGTACTTTTTCGCAAGCGAAAACAGATTTTTAACGTATTTTTCGGAAAGGGGCATAACGCCGCCCTCTCCCTGTACGCACTCTATCATTACGGCGGCGATTTTCTGTGTTTTGAGGACCTCTTCAAGTTCATTTTCATCGTTTGCGCTCACATGCACAAATCCGGGGGTCAGAGGCTGAAACAATTCATGAAACCGGTCCTGTCCCGTCGCCGAAAGGGTGGTTAAGGTCCTTCCGTGAAAACTGTTTTTGAGGGTTACTATCGTGAAATATTCGCTTCCCTTTGTCTCGGAGGCGTATTTTCTCGCCGCTTTTATCGCGCATTCGTTCGCTTCCGCGCCCGAATTTGAGAAAAACACCTTTTTCATGCCCGTTTTTTCGCAAAGCGTCTTTGCAAGAAGCGCGCACGGCTCCGTATAGTATAAATTCGAGGTGTGCTGGAATTTTTCAAGCTGGCTTTCGACAGCGCGTATCCACGTTTCGTCCGAAAGACCGAACGTGTTTACGGCGATTCCGCTTCCCATGTCGATGTATTCTTTTCCGTTTTCATCGTACACAAAAGAGCCTTTTCCTTTTACTATTTCTACGGGAAAACGCTTGTACGTGTTTGCAACGTAATTCTGGTCAAGTTCTTTTACGGTCATTGATTTTCTCCTTTTATCAAAGTGCCGGCGCCCTCTTCGGTGAGAAGCTCCATAAGTATCGAATGCGGTACTCTGCCGTCCATTATTACGACGTTTTTTACGCCCTTTTCTATTGCCGAGATACAGCAGTCGACCTTCGGAATCATTCCTCCGAAAATTATGCCCTCTTTGCCGAGTTCTTTAGCTTCGGATACGGTAAGTTCGGGAATCAGCGTGTTTCTGTCGTCCTTGTCGCGAAGTATTCCCGCAATGTCCGTCATCATTATAAGGCGCTCCACTCCGAGCTCGCCCGCAATGTATGCCGCCGCGGTGTCGCTGTTTATGTTGTAGGAGTTTCCGCTTTTGTCGCAGCCTATCGTGGATACGACGGGTATGTATCCGTTGTCGAGCAGGTCGACTATGGGCTTTATGTGGATTTTCGTGATTTCGCCGACGTAGCCGAGCTTTTCGTCCTTCTGCTTTGCCTCTATAAGCCTGCCGTCCATGCCGGAAAGACCTATCGCCTTGCCGCCCTTCATCTCAATGAGATTTACGAGGCTCTTGTTTACCTTTCCCGCAAGCACCATCTGCACGACCTCCATCGTTTCCTTGTCGGTAACGCGCAGTCCGTCCACGAATACGGGCTTCTTCCCGAGCTCCGCCATAACCTCGCTTATTTCGGGGCCGCCCCCGTGAATGAGAACGACTTTTACGCCGATAAGCCACAATAAAACGACGTCCTCCATGACCTGCTGCTTCAAATGCTCGTTTATCATCGCGTTTCCGCCGTATTTTACGACGACGGTGCGGCCGCTGTAACGCTTTATGTAAGGCAGCGCCTGAGTTATGATTTCGGCACGCTCAGCGTTTGAAAGATCGTTTACCATCTGTTTTTGCCCCTCCTTACGTGCGGTAATCCCCGTTTATTTTTACGTAATCGTACGTGAGGTCGCAGCCCCACGCGACGGAATCAAAATCTCCGTCATTACAGTTTACTATGATGTCAATTTCGCTTTCCGAAAGAATTTTCTTCGCTTCATCCTCGGAAAAATCAACGCCTGCGCCGTTTCTGCAAACCTCGATTTTTCCTGCGGAGCTCTTTAAAAATACGCCGATTTTGGTAACGTCGACGTCCGCCTTGCTGTAGCCTATCGCGCATAAAATTCTGCCCCAGTTTGCGTCAGCGCCGAACATTGCGGCTTTGAGAAGGCTCGAACAAACCACGCTTTTTGCAATTTTTTTTGCGTCGGCAAGAGTTTTCGCACCTTTCACCGTGCATTCCAGAAGCTTCGTCGCACCCTCTCCGTCTGAGGCGATTGCGCGGCAGAGATATATCGTAACGGAGTTGAGCGCCTTCATGAATATCGCAAAATCTTCGTTTTCTTTTGTTATTTTTTCATTTCCCGCCATGCCGTTCGCCATAACCGTTACCATGTCGTTCGTGGAGGTGTCGCCGTCGACGCTCACCATGTTGAAGGAGTTCGCAACGTCGGTTGACAGCGCCTTTGAAAGCATTTCGGGTGAAATGGAAACGTCGGTCGTGATAAATACGAGCATTGTCGCCATGTCGGGATGAATCATTCCGCTTCCTTTGGCTATACCGCCTATACGACACGTTTTTCCTGAAATTTCAAATTCAAAGGCGACTTCCTTTTTCACCGTGTCGGTCGTCATTATGCCCTCGGAAGCGTCTTCTGAGCCGTCCTTCGAAAGCTTTTTCACAAGCTCGGGTATTCCGTTTGCAATGGGTGTTATGTCAAGCTTCTGACCTATAACGCCCGTCGACGCGACGATGACGTCGTCTTTTGGGATATTTAACTCTTTTGCGATAAGCTCACACGTCTTTTCGGCAATTTCGACGCCGTTTTCGTTACAGGTATTCGCGTTTCCGCTGTTGCAGATAATCGCGCTTGCAACGCCGTTTTCAAGATGTTTTTTTGTAACCGTGAGCGGTGCGCCCTTTACGAGATTCGTCGTGTAAACGGCAGACGCGGAAGCGGGAACTTCGCTGAAAATGAGGGATAAGTCCTTTTTGGATTTGTTTTTGCGTATTCCGCAGTGAATTCCGCTTGCGCAAAAACCTTTTGCGGCGCACACGCCGCCCTGTATGCGTATCATTTCAATTACTCAAAGCAAAAATGCTTTTTCTCCTTTTTATTTTTATTCAAGATTAAGTCCCGCCGTTTCATCAACCGACAAGACAATGTTGAGATTTTGTATTGCCGCACCCGACGCGCCTTTTCCGAGATTGTCAAACAGAGCCGTAAGAAGTATTCTGTCTTCGTTTCCCGAAACCGAAATATGCATTTCGTCGCTGCCGCACAGCGCGTCCGAACGGATAAAGCCGTTTTCGTCAATAAATTCCTTGTATTTTATCACTTTTCCGTCGTAATAGGACTTGTAAAGCGCTTTTACGTCATGCGCCGTGCCTTTGACATCGTCCTTGTGCAGCGGCACGCACACCTGCATTCCCGAATAGTATGAGGAAACTATCGGAGAGAACACCGGGGCAGCCGACAGAGAGCAGTATTTGCGCATTTCCGGCAGGTGTTTGTGCGACTGGGATATGCCGTACACTCTCGGGGATATGAGCTTTGACGCGTTTTCGCCTTCATACTCGGCTATCATCTTTTTTCCGCCGCCCGAATATCCCGTAACCGAATAAGCGGACAACTTCGCGTCTTTGCTTATTATTCCGTTTTCAACGAGGGGAGCGACAAGTGCGATAAAACCGCTTGCGTGGCACCCGGGATTTGAAATCCGTTTTGAATTTCTTATTATTTCCCTGTTTCCGGTAAGCTCGGGAAAGCCGTAAGTCCAGCCTTCGCTCGTTCTGTGCGCGCACGACGTGTCGATTATAACGGTGGAGTCGTTTTCGATAAGCCCGCAGGCTTCGACCGCCGCCTCGTCGGGAAGACAGAGGATGGCAACGTCGGCTTCATTCAGAAAAATCCGCCTTTTTTCAACGTCTTTTCTGCTTTCTTCGTCCGGTACGACAAGCTCAATGTCTTTTCTTGTCCGCAGTCTTTCCACAATCCGCAGGCCCGTCGTCCCCGCGCTTCCGTCTATGAATACTTTTTTCATTTTTCTTATCCTCAATTAAAATTGCCGAAATATTCTTTAATTATTGAATATTTTAACCACTTGCGCTCCGGTTGTCAATAGATTTCTCAAAATTTTATTCAAAAAATTAAAGTTTATTCATATATTTTCAAAAATATGCATTATTTTATGCATAAATTACGGAAAAAGGCAAATTTTATGCAAAGTGAAAACGTAAAACCGCTACTCCGGAAAAAAGAAGGAAAAACGTTATAAAATATGATGAAAATAAAGCGCGAGGGAAGTTTTTTGTGTAAAATAATTATATTTGGCAAAAACAGGGGTATGCGTTTGTGTAAAATGTAGAAAAAAACGTATTCCCGTTGACAAAATCAAAAAAATTTGTTAGAATTTATAAAAATTAATAGGAAAGTTGAAAGAGTATTATGTTTAGTACAACACTCATATGCAGCATATTTCTTGTGAACATTATTCTGCTTCTAGTCATTACGGAAGCAAAAGAGAATAATGTTAATGTTGTATGCGCAAAAATGAGTGAAAGAATATAAAGACGCAAGTCTTTTGATTTATTACAGGTGGAACAGATTTACTCAGAATCCTGCGGTTAACATTAACTGCAGGATTTTTGTATTTAAGGAGGAAAAAACATGAAAATGAGGGGCGCGGCCATACTTATGAACTGCCTGCTCGAGCAGGAAGTCGATACAATCTTCGGATATCCCGGAGGAACGATACTCAACGTGTATGACGAGCTTTACAATTACCGCGATAAGATAAAGCATATTCTTACCGCACACGAACAGGGTGCGGCGCACGCCGCCGACGGATACGCGAGAAGCACGGGAAAGGTCGGCGTCTGCTTTGCAACGTCGGGTCCGGGTGCTACCAACCTTACTACCGGAATTGCGACGGCGTATATGGATTCTTCACCAGTCGTGTTCATCACCTGCAACGTAAACGAAAACCTCATGGGAAAGGATTCTTTCCAGGAGGTTGATATAACGGGTATATCCATGCCGATTACGAAATGCAATTACCTCGTAAAGTCCGCGTCGGATATCGCCGACGTCGTGAGAGAGGCGTTTGCCGTGGCAAGAAGCGGACGTCCCGGACCGGTACTTATAGACATACTCAAAAACGCGACGGCAAAAGAGGCTGAGTACGAGTTTCTGCCGAGAGAAAAGCATTATTCGAGCGGCAGACTTGAAACGCTTATGAAAAGGGCGTCGGACAACTTCCGCACCCCGTCTCCCGACGAAAAGGATATAGATACGCTTGTCGACATGATAAAGGAATCGAAAAAGCCGCTGCTCATATGCGGAGGCGGCGTGGTCAGAGGCAGAGCGCAGAGCGAATTTACGGAATTTGCCGAAAAGATAGATTCGCCCGTCGCTATAACGGTTATGGGCGGAGGCGGATTTAAAGGCAGAAATCCGCTGACGACGGGAATGATAGGCATGCACGGAAGCCAGGCTTCCAATATGGCGTGCGACGGCTGCGACCTGCTTATCGCGGTGGGCTGCAGATTTTCCGACAGAGTTGCGCTTAACCCCGAACTTTTCGCAAAACAGGCGAAAATCGTACAGATAGATATAGACAGGTCCGAAATAAATAAAAACGTACAGACCGACCACCACATTATAGGCGACGCGAAAAAAGTGCTTTCAATGCTCAACGAACGCCTTGAAAGCCAGCATCACGATGAGTGGAAGAAATACGTTTTCAGCTTCAAGACCGAGACGGAATACGACGAGGGCGGAAACACGCTGACGCCGAAACAGATTCTTTCGTCAATCGCAAAGCTGTTCCCCGACGACACGATAGTATCAACCGACGTCGGACAGCATCAGATGTGGGCGATTCAGCATTTTCACTTTGACTACGCGGGACAGCTGTTGACTTCGGGCGGTTTCGGAACGATGGGCTTCGGACTCGGAGCGGCGATAGGCGCAAAGGTCGGAAATCCCGAAAAAACGGTAATCCACATCACCGGCGACGGAAGCTTCAGAATGAACTGCAACGAGCTGTGCACCGAGCAGTATTACGACGTTCCGGTAATCACGTTTATATTTGACAACAGGACGCTCGGAATGGTAAGACAGTGGCAGAACCTCATATATAACAAGCATTTTTCGCAGACGACGCTCGACCGCGGTCCCGACTTTGTAAAGCTTGCGGAAGCGTACGGGCTCAAAGGAAAAAAGGTTTCAAACGTTGCGGAGCTTGAAGAAGCGATAAAGGAAGCGTTTGAATGGGGACACGGATACGTTGTCGACTGCATGATAGACATGGATGAAATGGTTCGTCCCATGGTAAACGGCGGCGGTCATATAACGGAATTCATCATAAAGTAAAGGAGAGGAGATAATATGAGTACAGTGAAAAGATGGACGCTTGCCATCCTCGTCGACAACGAAGCGGGAGTTCTCTCACAGGTTTCAAGGCTTTTTTCCCGCAAAGGCTATAACATAGAATCTCTTGCCGTGGGAACGACCGATTCCCCCGACACCTCGCGTATAACCGTTGAAATTCTTACGGACATAGAACACATAACTCTTTTGTCAAACCAGCTGAGAAAGCTTTTTCCCGTACACAGCGTAAAAATGCTTGACGAGGACAACTCCATAAGAAGAGAGCTTATAATGATAAAGCTGCTCGTTTCGACGGGAGAGAGAAGAAGCGAGATAATACAGATAGCAAACATATTCAGAGCGCAGATAATAGACGTCTCGCTCGGTTCGATAACGCTTGCCATGATAGGCGACGAGCAGAAAAATCAGGGACTTGAAAACATACTCAAGGAATTCGGAATAGCGGAACTCGTTAGAACGGGCGCCGTTTCGATTGAACGCGGTATCCAAACAATTTATGATAAAACAAAAGAAAGAGGAGAATTTGACTATGGCAAAAATGTATTATGAAAAGGACTGCGACCTTAACAAACTGAACGGAAAAACAATCGCAATTATCGGCTACGGCTCACAGGGACACGCACACGCGCTCAATCTTCGCGATTCGGGCTGCGACGTTATCGTGGGACTCAGAAAAGGCGGCAAATCATGGCCTGTTGCCGAAAAGGACGGCTTTTCGGTATATCCCGTTGCGGAAGCCGCAGCAAAAGCGGACATCATCATGATACTCATCAACGATGAGGTTCAGGCTGACGTTTACAAAAAGGAAATCGCTCCCAACCTTACCGCAGGAAAAGCGATAGCTTTCGCGCACGGCTTCAATATCCGCTATAAGCAGATAGTGCCTCCCGCAGACGTTGACGTGTTCATGGCGGCTCCCAAGGGCCCCGGACATACCGTAAGAAGTATGTATGTTTCGGGCAAGGGCGTTCCGTGTCTTGTTGCCGTTGAGCAGAACGCAACGGGCAAGGCTTACGACATCGCGCTTGCGTATATCGCAGGTATCGGCGGAGCAAGAGCCGGCATTATGGAAACGACGATGCACGACGAAACGGAAACGGACCTCTTCGGAGAACAGGCTGTTCTTTGCGGCGGCGTCGTAGACCTTATGAGATGCGGTTTCGAAACGCTTGTTGAAGCGGGATACGAACCCGAAAACGCTTACTTTGAATGTATTCACGAAATGAAGCTCATAATCGACCTCGTAAACAAGGGCGGTATTGCGGCTATGAACTATTCCATTTCCGACACGGCGGAATACGGCGAATACGTATCCGGTCCGAGAGTACTTCCCTACGAGCAGACGAAGGCGAATATGAAGGCGGTTCTTTCCGACATTCAGGACGGAACGTTTGCAAGCAAGTGGATAGCCGAAAACAAGAACGGCAGATGCTTCTTCAATTCAAAGCGCGAACTTCTCGCAAAGCATCCCATGGAAGTTATAGGAAAGCAGCTTCGCGAGCAGATGCTCTGGAAGAACGATACAGACCTTGACAGCGCTTCAAAGTAATTTGAGAAAAGGATAAAAATATGAACTCGGATAATATAAAAAAAGGCGTGGAACGCGCGCCGAACAAAAGTCTGATGTACGCTCTCGGACTTACCGAAGAAGAGATAAAAAGGCCGATTATCGGCGTTGTAAGCTCTTATAACGAGATAGTTCCGGGACATATGAATCTTGATAAAGTATGCGACGCGGTAAAGGCGGGAATCCGCCTTGCCGGCGGAACGCCGATAATGTTCCCGGCTATCGCCGTGTGCGACGGAATAGCGATGGGACATATCGGAATGAAATATTCCCTGGTTACGAGAGACCTTATAGCCGATTCGACGGAAGCAATGTGCATAGCTCACCAGTTTGACGGGCTCGTAATGATACCCAACTGCGACAAAAACGTGCCGGGACTTCTCATGGCGGCGGCAAGACTCAACGTTCCGACGATATTCTGCAGCGGAGGACCGATGCTTGCAGGACACTTGAAGGACGGAAGAAGAACGTGCTTAAGCCACATGTTTGAGGCTGTCGGCGCATACTACGCCGGCAAAATCGACGAAAACGAGGTCGATAATTATATCGAAAACGCATGTCCTTCATGCGGCTCGTGCTCGGGAATGTATACGGCAAATTCCATGAACTGCTTAACCGAAGCGATAGGAATGGCGCTTCCCGGAAACGGAACGGTACCCGCTCCGCTGTCGGCGCGCATAAGACTTGCAAAGCAAACGGGCATGCAGATAATGAAGCTTGTTGAAAAGAACATAAGACCGAGGGACATTATGACGGAAAAGGCGTTTGAAAACGCGGAAACCGTCGATATGGCGCTCGGATGCTCGACGAACACCATGCTTCACCTGCCTGCGATAGCGCACGAGGCGGGAATTGAGATAAGCCTTGACAAATCCAACGCAATTTCGGCAAAAACGCCGAATCTGTGCCACCTTGCACCCGCGGGAGATACCTTTATGGAGGACCTTGACCGCGCGGGAGGCGTTTACGCCGTGATGAACGAGCTTACAAAGAAAAATCTCCTTCATACCGACGTAATGACGGTAACGGGAAAGACGATGGGCGAAAACGTCGCAAAATGCAGGAATCTCGACGAATCCATAATCAGACCCGTGGATAATCCGTATTCCGCAAACGGCGGAATTGCGGTGCTTAAAGGAAATCTCGCGCCCGACGGCTGCGTTGTAAAGCAGTCGGCTGTCGCTCCCGAAATGATGGTTCACAAGGGCCCCGCAAGAGTGTTTGACAGCGAGGAAGAGGCAATAAAATCGATATACGCAAAGGAAATAAAGCCGGGCGACGTTGTCGTCATACGCTACGAAGGTCCGAAAGGCGGCCCCGGCATGAGAGAAATGCTCAATCCCACGTCAGCCATTTGCGGAATGGGCTTGGGAGAAAGCGTTGCACTCATAACCGACGGCAGATTTTCGGGTGCCACGAGAGGCGCGTCGATAGGACACGTAAGTCCCGAGGCGGCATCGGGCGGAAATATCGCTCTTGTAAAAAATAACGATATAATTTCCATTGATATAAAGAATTGTTCGATTACCCTTGAAGTCTCAGACGAAGAACTTGAACGCAGAAGAAAAGAATGGGTCTGCCCCGAGCCGAAAATAAAGACGGGATATATCGCAAGATATGCAAAGCTCGTAACCTCGGCGGATAAAGGCGCCGTTCTCATTTAACGATAAAAGGAAAAGTATACGATGGAACAAATCAGAATATTTGACACAACCCTCCGAGACGGCGAACAGTCTCCCGGCTGCAGCATGAATCTCAAAGAGAAGATAGAAATCGCCAGACACCTCGAAAAAATGAAGGTAGATATAATCGAGGCGGGCTTTGCGATTTCCTCTCCGGGAGATTTCGAGTCGGTAAACACCATTGCGAAAACAATAAAGGAATGTACCGTGGCGTCGCTCGCAAGAGCGCTCGAAAAGGATATAGACGCTGCGTGGGAGGCGGTAAAAATCGCCGCCGACCCGAGAATTCACCTGTTTATCGCAACGTCGCCCCTTCACATGGAGTATAAACTCAAAATGACACCGGATCAGGTGCTTGAAAAGACGGCAAAAATGACGGCGTACGCGAAAAAATACTGCTCAAACATAGAATTTTCGGCGGAAGACGCAACGAGAAGCGACCCCGATTTTCTGTGTAAAGTCGTTGAAATCGCGATAAATAACGGCGCAAATACGATAAATCTTCCCGATACCGTCGGCTACACGACGCCGGGAGAAATGAGAAACCTCATAGAGTACGTCATAAAGAACACGCCGAACTCCGATAAAGCGGTATTTTCCGTTCACTGCCATAACGATCTCGGAATGGCGGTTGCAAACTCGCTCGGCGGCGTACTCGGCGGAGCAAGGCAGATTGAATGCACCGTAAACGGACTCGGCGAGCGCGCCGGCAACACTTCCCTCGAGGAAGTCGTAATGGCTATGCGCACGCGCCCCGATATGTATTCCGAGCTTTATACGGGTATTGACGCAACGCAGATTTACCGCACGAGCAAGACCGTTTACAACATAATCGGTCAGAGCGCGCCGCTCAACAAGCCCATTGTGGGCAAAAACGCTTTTGCGCACGAGTCGGGAATACATCAGCACGGAGTGCTCGCAAACAAAAAGACGTATGAAATCTTGACGCCCGAGGCGGTCGGAATACATACAAACAGCATCGTTCTCGGAAAACATTCCGGCAAGCACGCGTTTGAAAGCCATATCAAAGAAATGGGCTATACGCTCGACGAAAACGAGCTTCTGCGCTGCTTTGAGGAGTTCAAGGTGCTGTGCGACAAGAAAAAGACGGTTGCCGACGAGGATATTGAAGCGATTATCCTTCACGGAGCGACAAATCAGAACGAAACGGAAGGCTACAGCCTCGACTGGTTTACCATTTATACGAGCAATTTCACCTCCAGCACAAGCTCGGTAAGCTTAAAGTTCGGGGATGAGAAATTTGAAAACGTTTCCCTCGGCGACGGACCCATAGACGCGTCGTTCAAGGCGATAGACGGCATAATAAACCCGCCCGAGCATACGTTTGACGTGTACAACATCAATTCCATATCCGAAGGCAAGGACACGCTCGGCGTTGTAAACGTAAAACTCACGTCGGATAACCATACTTACAGCGGAGTCGGACTTTCGACCGACATAATAGAAGCAAGTATAACGGCTTATATAAAAGCCATGAACAAACTTCTTGCGGGAAGGAAGAAATCTTGATATGGGAATGACAATGACACAGAAAATCCTCGCTTTTCACGCAGGGCTCCCCGAAGTGAAGGCGGGAGACCTCATAGAAGCGAAACTCGACGTCGTTCTGGGAAACGACGTTACGACGCCGGTTGCGATAAAGGTCTTTGAGGACGCGGGCTTTACAAAAGTGTTCGATAAGGACAAAATCGCAATAGTTCTCGACCATTATACGCCGTGTAAGGACATAAAATCGGCACAGCTCTGCGCGACGGCGAGAAATTTTGCAAAAAAGCATGAAATTACGCACTTTTACGACGTAGGCCGGGTCGGAATAGAGCATGCGCTCTTGCCCGAAAAGGGAATCGTCGGCCCCGGCGACTGCATTATAGGCGCGGACTCGCATACCTGCACCTACGGAGCGCTCGGCGCGTTTTCCACGGGCGTGGGCTCCACCGATATGGCGGCCGGTATGGCGTCGGGCGAAAACTGGTTCAAGGTGCCCGAGGCGATAAAGGTTACGCTAAAAGGAAAACTTAAAAAATACGTTACCGGTAAAGACGTGATACTGCACTTGATAGGCCTTATCGGCGTTGACGGAGCGCTTTATAAATCCATTGAATTCGCGGGAGAGGGCGTATCCGAACTCTCGATGGACGACAGGTTTACCATCTCCAATATGGCAATAGAAGCGGGCGGCAAAAACGGAATTTTCCCGGTTGACGAAAAGACGATGGAGTATATAAAGGGCAGATTTACAAGAGAACCGAAGATTTTCAAAGCGGACGACGACGCGCATTACGAAAGAGAAGTCGTAATCGACCTCGACGCCCTCGAACCGACGGTGTCGCTGCCTCACCTGCCGTCAAACACAAAGACGGCAAAAGAGGTTTCGGGACTTGAAATCAACCAGGTCGTAATAGGCTCCTGCACGAACGGAAGAATATCAGATCTTCGAGCCGCCGCCGAAATACTCAAAGGAAGAAAAGTTGCAAAAGGCGTTCGCTGCATAGTAATTCCCGCAACGCAGGAAATATATATGCAGTCGATAAAAGAGGGACTTACCGAAATCTTTATTCAGGCGGGCTGCGCGGTTTCAACGCCCACCTGCGGACCGTGCCTCGGCGGACACATGGGAGTAATGAGTGAGGGCGAAAGGGCCGTTACGACCACAAACCGTAATTTTGTCGGCAGAATGGGACACGTAAAGAGCGAGGTAATACTTGCAAGTCCGTACGTTGCCGCGGCATCTGCCGTAGCGGGCTGCGTCATGACGCCCGAAGGATTAAAGGAGGAATAATTATGGGAAAAGTATATAAATACGCGGACAACGTCGACACAGACGTTATAATTCCCGCAAGATACCTGAATTCCACCGATCCTGCGGAGCTTGCAAAGCACTGTATGGAGGATATAGACGCCTCTTTTGCTTCAAACGTAAAAAAAGGCGATATAATCGTTGCCGGCGCGAATTTCGGATGCGGTTCCTCGAGAGAACACGCGCCGATATCCATAAGAGCCTGCGGAGTGAGCTGCGTAATTGCGTCGAGCTTTGCGAGAATCTTTTACAGAAACGCGATAAACATAGGATTTCCGATTCTTGAATGCAAAGAAGCCTCCGAAAGAATAAACGGAGGCGACGAGGTCGATGTCGATTTTTCGTCGGGAATAATTACCGATAAAACGACGGGCGAGACGTTCAAGGCGGACGTGTTCCCGGAATTCATAAACAAGATAATAAAAAGCGGCGGTCTGCTTGCGTATCTGAAGGAGAAAGTTGAAAGGTGAGTTATAATATTGCGCTCGTAAAGGGCGACGGAATAGGTCCCGAAATCGTTGATAGCGCAGTTGAAGTGCTTTGCGAAATCGGCAAAAAATATAACAGGGAGTTTTCCTTCACGCCGTACGCCGCGGGGGGAAACGCAATAGACAAATACGGAATACCGCTTCCAAAGGAAACGGTTGACGGCTGCAAGGCGAGCGACAGCGTGCTGCTCGGTGCTGTTGGAGGACCCAAATGGGATACGCTTTCGGGCGATAAAAGGCCGGAAAAGGCGCTTCTGGGGCTGAGAAGCGAGCTCGGACTTTTTACGAATCTTCGCCCCGCAAAAATCTTTTCATCCCTCAAGGACGCGTGCACACTGAGACCCGATATTATCGAAAAGGGCTTTGACCTTGTGATAGTAAGAGAACTCACCGGCGGAATTTATTTCGGTGAGCGCGGCAGAAGAACCGGAAAATACGGCGAAGAAGCGTTCGACACCGAAGCGTACAGTAAATTCGAAATAGAGAGAATTGCGCGCGTTGCGTTTGAAACGGCGCAAAAGCGCAGAAAGAAGCTGACGTCGATAGATAAGGCAAACGTGCTCGAGACCTCGAGACTGTGGAGGGAAACCGTGCACGAAATCGCAAAGGAATATCCCGACGTCGAAGTTTCGGACATGCTCGTTGACAACGCCGCAATGCAGCTTGTAAGAGACCCGTCGCAGTTCGACGTCGTAGTAACGTCAAATATGTTCGGCGACATACTTTCGGACGAGGCATCTCAGATAACGGGCTCGATAGGAATGCTCGCTTCCGCGTCGCTGGGAAGCACGAAATGCGGACTTTACGAGCCGATACACGGCTCCGCGCCCGATATTGCGGGCAAAAACATCGCAAACCCGATAGCAACCATACTTTCCGCGTCAATGATGTTAAGGTATTCTCTTGATTTGCAAGAGGAAGCCGACACGATTGACAAAGCAGTTGAAAAAACCCTGAACGACGGTCTTCGCACCGCTGATATAGCGAAGGGCAAAGAATATCTTTCAACCGACGAAATAACAAAAGAAATTATAAAAAGACTGTGAGGTTTTGAAAATGCTGGATATCAAAATAACAAGAACTTCCGCGCCGAAAGCAAAACCGACGGGAAAACTCGGCTTCGGCAGAATATTCACCGACCACATGTTCATGATGAACTATACGGAAGGCGTCGGCTGGCACGACGCAAGAATAGAGCCGTATCACAAGCTTGAATTTGCGCCGTCCTGCATGGTTTTCCATTACGGACAGGAGATGTTCGAGGGACTCAAGGCGTATAAGGGCGAAAACGGAAAATGCTATCTTTTCCGCCCCGACATGAACGCAAAGCGCACAAACGACACAAACGACAGACTCTGCATACCGCATATACCCGAAGAAGACTTCGTGCAGGCGGTAAAGGCGGTGGTTTCGATTGATAAGGACTGGATTCCGACGGAACCCGGCACGTCGCTGTACGTAAGACCTTTCATAATCGCAACCGACGAATATCTCGGCGTTGCGCCTTCGAAGGAATATCTGTTTATCATAATTCTTTCTCCGAGCGGAGCATATTACGCAAGCGGACTTGAGCCTGTGGGAATATGGATAGAAGACGAATACGTGCGCGCGGTAAAAGGCGGAATGGGCTTTGCAAAGACGGGCGGAAACTACGCGGCAAGCCTTATCGCGCAGGTAAAGGCGCACGACAGCGGATACGCACAGGTGCTCTGGCTTGACGGCGTGCACCGCAAATATATTGAAGAAGTCGGCTCAATGAACATCTTCTTCAAAATCGACGGCAAAATCGTAACGCCCATGCTCAACGGAAGCATCCTTCCCGGCATTACGAGAAATTCCGTAATTACGCTGTGCAAGGACTGGGGCTACGAGGTTGAGGAAAGACTCGTAAGCGTTGACGAGCTTATAGAGGCTCAGAAATCGGGCAAACTCGAGGAAGTGTTCGGCACGGGAACGGCGGCGGTAATTTCACCCGTCGGAAAACTGCGCTTCATGGACGACGTTATGGTTATAGGCGACGGAAGCATAGGCAAAGTAAGTCAGAGACTTTACGATACCGTAACGGGCATACAGACGGGCAAGGTCGAAGATAAATTCGGCTGGAGATTCGAAGTTGAATAATAAAAACACGGTGTTTTCGGAGTAAAATATGTATAGGGAAGTTTCAAAGCTGATTTTGTACAGAGACGTCGCAAAAGATTCCGTGCTGTCCGAGCTTTGCGGTCTTTTCGAGGCTTTTGACAAAAGGTCGAAGGACGAAAACGAGATAATAAGCGGCATATACGGCGTAATAAAGCGCATACTCGACGTGTCGACGGATTACGGATTCGACAAAAATCTGTGGCATAATTATCTTACTTTTGAAATTCTGAACGACGAAAACTCTTTTTCACTGATGTGCGAGGGAGTCGGCGCGCACAAGGACGGAAGCGTGAACGAATTTGCGAAAAACGATTTTCGCACATTCAAAAGGCTTTTCGACTATGATTTCTCGAAAATCGAAAACGCGCTCGGCATAAACTGCTTTTCGACGATAACAAATTACAGGGCGATTTCCAAAACGCAAAAGCTGTATAACCGCGACGTAAGCGAAGCGGTGCGTACGACAAGCGAAAAAATCGAAAAAGCGAAAGACGAAAATGAGATTTTCGATATAGTATGCGATTTTTACAAAAAGCGTGGGGTCGGACTTTTCGGCATGAATAAGGCTTTCCGCATACACGGAAGCGCAAAGGCTCTCGAGCTTGTGCCGATAAACAACGCCGACAGCGTGCGTTTTTCGGACCTTGTGGGCTACGAGGAGCAAAAAGAGCAGTTAAGAGCAAATACCGAAAGCTTCTGCCGCGGAAACAAGGCGAACAACGTGCTTCTGTACGGGGACTCGGGAACGGGAAAGTCCACGAGCGTAAAGGCGCTTCTCAACGAGTACTGCGACCAAGGGCTTCGTATGATAGAGATATACAAATATCAGTTCCGCAACCTGTCGAACGTTATCGCAAAGGTAAAAAAACGCAATCATAAATTCATCATTTTCATAGACGATCTGTCGTTCGAGGAGGACGAGGTCGAGTACAAGTTCTTGAAAGCCGTCATAGAGGGCGGCGTCGAGAGCAGACCGGACAACGTGCTCATATATGCGACGTCCAACCGCCGCCATCTCATAAAAGAGACGTGGAGCGACAGAAACGATATGGAATATAACAACGAAATTCACCGCTCGGATACCGTTGAGGAAAAACTGTCGCTTGCGGCAAGATTCGGAATAACGATAAATTATTCCGTCCCGAAAAGAGAGGATTATTTCGAGATAGTGTCGACGCTCGCAAAGCGCGAGGGAATAAAAAAAGACAAAAAAGAACTGCTTGACGAAGCGGCAAGATGGGAAATCAGGCACGGCGGAATATCCGGCAGATGTGCAAGACAGTTTGTAGACTATTTAAAAAGCAGGGAGAAAAACATATGACTTTGGACAAAGTGTATCAGGCGGCGTTTGTGCTCAAAGAGGCCGCAAGAGTAACCGACCTTATTTATTCCGAAAAACTGTCGGGAAAAAACAAATTATACTTAAAAACCGAAAACCTTCAAGTAACCGGCAGCTTTAAGCTCAGAGGCGCTTACTATAAGATAAGCCAGCTTACGAAAGAGGAAAAGAACGCGGGTATCGTCGCATGCAGCGCGGGAAATCACGCGCAGGGCGTAGCGCTTGCCGCAACGAAAATCGGAATAAAGAGTACGGTCTGCATGCCTGACGGCGCGCCGATAAGCAAGGTTGAAGCCACAAAGGCGCTCGGAGCCGACGTAATGCTCGTCCCCGGCACCTACGACGACGCATATACCAAAGCGTGCGAGCTCAGGGACCAAACGGGAGCGACGTTTATCCACCCGTTTGACGATGAGCTTGTAATCGCGGGCCAGGGCACGATAGGCCTTGAAATACTCGACCAGTTAAAGGACGTCGACGCGGTCGTGGTGCCTGTCGGCGGCGGCGGACTCATTTCGGGCATAGCATACGTCGTAAAACACTTGAAGCCGAAGGTAAAGGTTTACGGAATACAGGCGGAAAAGGCGGCGTCCATGGTGGAAAGCCGCAAAAACGGCGCGCCCGTAACGATTGACAGCGTGTCGACGTTTGCCGACGGAATTGCCGTAAAACGCCCCGGAAACAATACGTTTGAACTCATAAACAAATACGTTGACGATATGTTTACGGTAACGGAGGACGAAATTGCGGCAGCAATTCTGGCGCTTATAGAAAAGCAGAAGCTGATTGCCGAGGGCGCGGGCGCGGTAAGCGTTGCAGCGCCGCTGTTCGACAAGCTTCCGATAAAGGACAAAAACGTTGTCAGCGTAATTTCGGGCGGAAACATCGACGTGAACATTCTGTCAAGGGTTATCACGAGAGGACTCGTTACGGCGGGCAGAAACACGACCTTGCAGATTACGCTTGAAGACAAGCCCGGACAGCTTTTGGGCGTAAGCTCGATTATCTCGAAATGCGGCGGCAACGTAATAAGCGTTCATCACGAAAGATCCGACGCAAATATGCCCGTTGCAAGCTGTTATCTTAAAATCGGCATGGAGACAAGGGACTTCGAGCAGATCGAAGAAATAAAGGACGCGCTTACAAACGCGGGATTCAAAATAGTAGGTTGAATTTTCAGGAAGCGAGGGAAAAAAATGAAAGAAGCAATTTCCACAAACAAGGCGCCGGGCGCGATAGGTCCGTATTCTCAGGCAATAAAGTCGGGAGATACGCTTTACGTGTCGGGACAGATTCCCGTAAACCCCGAAACGGGAGAAATAAAGGACACCATCGAGGAGCAGGCAAAGCAGTCGCTTGAAAATCTCAAAAATATCCTTGCGGCAAACGGAATGACAACGGATAACGTCGTAAAAACGACGGTGTTTATCACAGATCTTAACGATTTTGCAAAGGTAAACGAAATTTATGCGTCGTTTTTCAAATCCCCGTTCCCCGCAAGAAGCTGTATTGAAATTTCAAAGATTCCGAAGGGCTGCAAAATCGAAATTGAATGTATTGCGGTAAAATAAAATAAAAAAAAGCAGGAATGAAATATCATTCCTGCTTTTTTTGCGTAGTTTTTTATTCTTCGTAGGATTTTGAGACCAAAGAGGCAAAGTTGTCCTTTACTTTTTCGAAACAGAAAAGAATTTTGTCCGAAAAAGCGCCGCATTCCCCGTTTATTATCATGCTGTACGATTCGTCCGCCGATCTTGCTTCCTTGTAAACGCGTTTCTGCGTCAGTGCGTCGTAGCAGTCCACAATCGAAACGATCTGCGCGGAAATCGGAATTTCTTCGCCGCAAAGGCCGTCCGGATAACCTTTTCCGTCGTATTTTTCATGATGCCATCTGCATATTTCGCGCGCACATTTTATGTAATTTTCCGCCGATTCGAGAGGGAAGCGGTCAATCAGCTCACAGCCTTTGACCGTATGCGTTTTCATTATCTCAAATTCCTCGGGAGTGAGCTTTCCGGCTTTGAGTAAAATGGAATCGGGAATCATTATCTTGCCGAGGTCGTGCAGAGCGCTTGCGGCGGTAATGTAACTGATTTTTTCATTTGTAAGATTGTATTCCGGAAAGTCTTCCATAACCTGATTTGCAAGAAGCCTTGTATATTCCTTGACTCTGAATACGTGCTCTCCGCTTTCCATGTCGCGCGCCTCGATAACGGCGCCGGCAATAAGGAAGATATCCTCATTGATTTTGGAAAGCCTTGCGTTTTGTTCGATAAGAGCCGCGTTGCGCTCGGATTCATATTTGTTGAGATCCATAATCTGAACGAAGATAAGGAATTCGCTTTGCTCAAACCTGCTTTCCGCGTTCATAAAGGTAGTTTTGCGGTAAATGATTTTTCTGTCTTTATCGTACGTTCTGTAAATAATCGAGAAAAAGTGCTCCTTTTTGATTTTCCGACTTATGTAATTGACGTCAAAGCTTTCAAGAACTGCATTTTTGTCTTCGGGAACGACGGACGTTTCGATGATGCCGCGAGCCCAGTCATTGTAATTGTATAAAACGTCCCGGTTGTTTTTGTCAATACTGCCGTTGCTGAAATTTTTACCGACCGACAGAATTTTAACCGTATTTTTTTCGGCGTTAACGATAAAAGAGGCGTCAAAAGAATTCAAAACCGAATAAATCAACTCGCTGTCATCCATCGTGGCGTTTGAAACGCCGCGCGTGTATAAGAGAAGCAGACTGATTGTCATACCCGCACAGTTAAAGTCGTATCCCGTTACAGCCTGAAGAATACCGCATGAGATTACGGGAATTTCATATAAAAGGTAAGAAGCGCACGTATGCTTTATTTTTTTGCTTTTGGTTTTAAAACTTATAACGGCGGATATAATAGCGGTTGTCGAAAGGTAAAGCAAATTTATTATTACGTTTGCGATAAACGCGGGGCCTCTGTAATATACGCCGCTTTTTATAGTGAAAATGAGACCGTTAAACGGAGAAGATAAGGTAAGAATGCAGATTGCAGCCGCGGGAATTGCGGAAAGATATCTTAAAACGCGGTTTTTGTATAAAACGCTGTCTATCGTCTGAGTGCAGAAATAAAACCATGACAGTATGCCGAGCGTCGACGCAAGAAAATAAACGAGATTTACAAAATAGTTAAACCATTCGGGAGAGCCGGTCAGGGTTAAAACCTCCCAGGTCGCGTCGGTTAAGATGAATAAGCCTCCAAACAGATAAATACGAGTTAAATACGGGTTTATTGCGATTTTTTTGTCAGGCCGAAAACCCTTCATGCTTCTGAAAACGAGGGATAATACAAAGAAGCAAATAAAGTGAAAAATAACGTAATAAAAAACAAGTTCCGTAGAAGGCATAATTAATTCTCCGCATTAAATTGTGTCGTTAAACGTCATATATCCGAGTAATAAATCCGGGTCGTCTCCGCTTCCGCTCAAAAACGAGGCTCGGAAAATAAATTTTTTATATTCGCCGTCTTTTCCGGATGCCCGGAAAGCGAGTTCTTTATAGAACTTATGACCTTTGGATATCGAAGAAATCGTGTCAAGAAACGCCTGTCTGTCGTCCGGATGAATCCGCTGCGCCCAGACGGTCCAAAAATCATATATAAATTCGCTTTCAAAGCCGAAATCCTCTTTCCACTCGGGAGAAATGCGGGAAACGTGCGTTTCGAGATTTGAAATGAAAAGGTAATCGAAATCTTTCGACATACATAAGGCGTCGAAAAACTTGTCTTTGAGACCGGACAGGTCGAGATTCAGCTTTTGCGCCGGGCCGAGACCGTCTTTTGCTTCCGTGCGGTTTTTTACGGCGTACATCGCATAATCAGCCGCCTGAATTATTTCGTTTATGCTTTTGTAATTCTTTTCCGATACCGCGTATCCTATTGAAACGCTCGGCTCATATTCGAGATTTTGGCCTTTCGTCTTCAGTTTTTCGCTTACCGAATTGAGCTCAGACACGGCAAGAAGCTCGTTTTTGCCGGTGTATATCGCGACGAATTCGTCGCCGCCGATTCGGTAAATTCCGTATGCGTTTTTAAGGCATTCCGAAAGGACGTTTGCGACAAGGGTAATGTACTTGTCACCCTCAAGGTGTCCGTAATGGTTGTTTACGGCTCTCAGCCTGTTTATATCGCAGAAAGCGATAAGATAAGTGTCGGACGGATTTTTGATGTATTTCTTCCCGAGCTCTTCTATCGCGTTTTCGTAGTTGTGGCGCGAGCCCATGCCGGTCAAAGCGTCGGTCATAAGCTTTTTTTCAAACGATAAAACGGGATTTTCCAAAAACAGGAAAAATACGACCGCTTCTATCGTTATAAGTCCGCAGGAGAAAAGGAACGGGCGGAGTACTGCCTGAACCACGTCTATAATTATAAGGACGCATAACAGCGGCAGCAACGACGCCATATATTTCTTCCGCATCTTTTTACGGTTGACGGCAATGACGCAGACGGTCATTATAAAGTAGAAAACCGCAATCAGGTAGCCTGCCTGCATAACCGCACCCTTGCCGAAATACATGCCTCTGATCGATTCGTACGTTATGGGCACGATGTCGGACGGAAACGTGTACAAGGCAATGATGAAGATGAGATACAGTGCGATTATTATGATATTTATGATTTTGAAAAGCGTCAACCGTTTCGGATAGAACATATTAATAACGAAAAAGAGGATCTCTTTTTCGAACATGATAGCCGAAAGGTAGAAAATTACGTGGAAAATTACGGCGATCCGAGGGACGACTTCAAGAACGCCGTTCGCCGCAAGAATTGAGGCGGAGGCGAAAACGATATGTATGAGCGCATAAACAATAAGACGTGCAAAGGATTTGCTGTTTTCCGCTGTTTTGAGTTTTGATGAGAAAAACCATAGAAATGTCAGCAGTATCAGACATACTATTTCTCCACGCAGAATCAGTATCATTTTTCTTCTCCTAAAATCATTTTATAAAACGCCTTAATTATATTATAACATGTTTTTTGAAAATTTCAAATCTTTTTAATAAATAAAAAACGCAGTGCAAAAGCACTGCGTTTTTGAATATGATTCAGGAAATCAATTATGCGTAATCATCAAGTACGTTTCTTTCTTCTCTTGCACCAAAGTCAACCTTGAATCCGGTAAACGAGTTTGTCGCTCTCATCATTTCCGCATAATACCATGCAGAAGAATCCATGTCAACAAACTGGCATTCAACGGAATTTCCGTCAACGTCCGTTGTGTAGTCGTATCTGTCGTCTCTGCCGAGAATTCTGTTGAATACGGTTACATATTCGGCTCTTGTCATGTAAGCGTCGGGGCTGTAGGT
>JAEESG010000016.1 GCA_016286245.1 Clostridiales bacterium
ACCCCGCGTCGGGTACCGCGAAGGGAGAAAGGATCTCTCCGCTGTATGCCGTATACGATACGCTGTCTTCGCCGTCTACCATTCCGTTTTCGGTGTTCTGATCAAGATATACCGTATACATATCCACGTTCCGGATATACAGTGAAATATTTCCGGAAGCACTCCAGGCTTCTGCCGTTACGCCGTAAACCGTACCCGCTTCAAGCAGGGCTATACATTCACAGCTTAACTGATTGCCTCTTTCAATAAAGAATTTCTTTGTCATTACTTCATTCCCCGCACCGTCTTTTACCGTGCATTCGGGATTTATGTCGTCGCCTACGGTCCAGAAGCGGTAATAGCCGCTTTTCTCCGGCACAAACGGGCAGGTGACAGGCTCATATATCTCAAGCGAGAACGGATTCTTGCCCTCATGCAGGACGGGTGTCGCGGAAAAGACAGGCGTGTATGCCGCCTCGCCCGTTACCGAAGCAATATCCGGCTCCCATTTTTCAAACGTGTAAACATAGTTTTCATCCGTTGCTTTCACGGGCGTTTCTCCCGAATAAACAGGCGTTTCGCCGTAGAGGACGTTTGCGCTTTGAAGCGCGTTTCCGTCCGCTCCGAGGAAGGTTACGGGATAGCTTCGCGGCACTGCCGTGTATGTCGCCGTATATTTCACATACGGATCGTTTCCCGATACGGGCGCGAACGGCTTATCCCACCCCGCAAACGTGAAGGTGTACATTTCATTCGGCTCGCGCACGGGAGTTTGTCCGCTGTATTCGGGCGTTTGCCCCGCGGTAAGATCGCAGTACTCAAGTATTTCGCCGTTCCAGTTTTCAAAGCTCACAAAGTAGTCCATAACGAACAGAGCGGTTGCGGTTACGTCTCCCGCGGGCATAATGAAGGTATAGGTGCTGTCATTCACCCTTGTCGTTTCGATATTTTCACCGCCGCCGCGCACGCTCAGCGAGCCGAGGTGACACATATCATTCTGCGGCGCAAGCGTCAGCGTTACGGTTTCGCCGATTGTTGCCGTATTCCTGTTCGATTCAAGCGTGCCGTACTCCGCGCCGGTAATGACGGAATAGGGGATCTTTTCAAAAGCCGCGCTCAATTCCACATCCTTCGCAGGCATTGTAAAGGTATATATGTTCGGCAAGGTTCCGTTCGGAGTTAAATCGAAATAACCGTCCGCATATCCTCTGACCGACGCGACGGTGTAGCCTGAGTCGGGGGAAGCAAAGACGCTGACCTCCGTGCCTGCAGTTGCTTCAGATACATATGCTGCTATATCACCGCCTTCGCCGGTGCTTCCGACGGTGACAGCGTATTTGACCGGCTCTGTTTTCGCCGAAAAATAAATGTCCTTTTTATCTGTATTCGAAATGATGACCTTTGTGTTGGGAGCACTTTTTAAAAAATTAAGGTCTGCATTGCATTCCCAGCCCGCAAAGCTCATACCTTCGGGTACGGATGCGGTAATGCTAACAAAATCGCCTATGCTTGCGATATCACGGTCAGCCGTTCCTCCGATAACGTAGATATTGCAGGATCCGCCGGGTGTTATAGCGATTTCAATAGCTTCCGCAGGTTTTTGCGACCCCTCGGTACCGGCCTCGTTGCCGCCATTAGCCCAGCTCAACCAGCCGTAGGTTTGATTGTGAACACGGTACCAAACGTTGTAATCAACCCCTGCAAGCCCTGCAAGTTGCGAAGACGGTATCTCGCATATTATTAAGCTTTCTTCTTTTTTCGCCGATTCATACTTGCAAAGGAAATCCCCGGGATCAAATGTTGATGATACGACACCGTGTGTTTGATCGCCGACATTCTCGTGATATATCGGCAATTCGGTGTTTCTGCCTGTTATCAGTCCGTTGTTTTCATTATCGCGGAATTTGTTTAATAACGGATCGTACGGTACGGGGGCATCAAAGCCGACGGATGATGCATTCCGGTCCCATGCCGTCAGTTTTGTTTCATCACGCTGCGCAAACTCCGGTATCAGATAGAAAGCCGAGCCTTTTATCGTCTTCAAGGAACCGGCGTTATACTTATACGCACCTCTCGGCACAATGAGCTCAGCACAGTAGTATATCTCGTTGTCCTTTATGTAAACGGATGAATATGGGATCGCGAACGAACCGGTTTTTTTGCCGTCCGAATAAGAACCGACTGTCAGCGATTCCCGTGTGAAATCGTATAACTCATAACCGCCCGCCACCGTGTCGGTTATACGCTTGATCTCTGTTTCGCTCTCTCCGCACATCATAAGCGTTATATTGGACAGAGTGCAGTTGTATGGCACAAAAAAGTCCACGGTCTGATCCTTTTCCGCGCTTAAGCACGCAAAAAGCTCACCGTCATCCGTGTACGGCGTAAGCGGCTCTGCGCTCATATTATTGCCGCGGCTTTCAATACGGAGCAGCGCCGTACCTGAGTTTACATTAATCCTTAAAAGCATACCGTCTGCAGCGCTGTTGTCGGCTTTGATGTAGTCCGCGGTATTCCAAGCGTCTATACCAACCTGATAGTGAAAAAACATGGCGGCGGTCCCTGAGCCTTCCGGGAAGACGATATCATAATCTGTCCCGTCTTCAACAAGCACGGTTATGGTATTTGACGTGACGCCGCTTGCGGCAATATCGGTGTTCCACACCGCAATGCTCTCGCCTTCTGACACAACGATTTCCATCGTGCGCACGGCTTCATCGGCATATGACCTGTGCACGAGAAATCCGGATATTATAAAAAGCACAATAAGAAATGACAGTTTCTTCATTTTCACAGCCCCTCTCTGTTTTGCCTCGGATGAACGGCAGGGCATGTATTCCCGCCTCGTTAAAAATATTATATATTATTTTCCGCCAAAAAGCAATAATTATAAATACATCTGCATATTTACCGCCTGTCCGCACGTTATTTTATAACAGGCGGTGCGCTGTCTGTGGAAGACGGATAAAAAGCTGTCCGATCTGGGAATACAATTTGCAGGCGAAGACGACGATCTGTTTGTCGGATTTCTGAGCGCAGCCGATTATTTCGTCGGCGATACCCTCGACGACGCGCTGAACAGCAAAAAGGAGAGAATATTCTTCTTTGATCCGAATTCAACAACGCAGGAAGTAAAATCATACTGGAATTTTAACGAGGAAGAGGGACAGTCCGATCCTGTTGAGCACAGTTTTAACCTTAGTGTTTCTTCAAATGTTGACATTGGGATTTGTCATCTTATGCCTTGCGGGAGCATTTTTTCTGAACAGACGAAAAGTTTGAATTGACAATTAAGCGTCTCGCACTTGACCGACAAACGGCACTGTAAAGCGATGTGCGTATTTTTCGGCATAACTCCGAACAAGTTGTTCAAGTGGGATTTTGAATAATAAAAAGCCCCCGACACGGCTGTGTCGGGGGCTTTTTCACTTAATTTTTACGGAAACAGGAGTAATTCCGTATTATCGCTGTCGGGATGCAGATTCGACATGCTCCACCACATTACCTTCACGCTTGCGGCGTTGTTTGCCACCGCTCTTTGCGCAAAGAAGGTCTGCGTGATGAACGATACGCCGATAAATCTGCCGTTTTTGTCGTACGATACCACAAGAACGGGATGAGAAGCGTTTACGTATCCGTCGCTGCCGACAACTATGAACTCACCCGTATCCGTTACGAGGCTATACGAGATCTCGCGGCCGTCAAGTGAGGAAAGCGTGCCGTTATACGTCTTTACGTTGTACTTTTCGTCGCTGTACTGTACGCCTTCGAACGTTACTTTTGCCGTATATACGACGGCAACGTTTCCGTTTACCACGCCGGAGTCGTCAACGGTTATCTGCGCGTCTGCCGTCTGCGTATGCATTTTATCGTTTACGCAGGTAAATACCGCCGTCGCTTCCGTATATTCGTTATCCCACATCCATTCGGCAAGTTTCCACTCGTGTCCCGCTGCATTAACGTTTACCGCTTCTTCCGAAAGCTTCTCTCCGCAGTCGGTACAGTAAACGACTTCATTATAGCTTCCGTTTTCGGTACACGTTGCGGAAATCTCGTTTTCGCGCACCGTTTTGGTATGAAGATGTCCCGTTGCGGGAATGTCGAAATGTTCCCTGCTCACTTCTTCGCCGCAGACGGAACAGTAAATTATCTCGTCGTAACCGCCGTCATCCGTGCAGGATGCGGGGATACTGTTCTCAACTATCGGCTCCACGCCGGTTGTATCGTGTCCGTGCGCGGGTATCATAAGGAACGCGGGGTTGTCTATCGGATAATTTCCGTTTTCGTCGCCAAACCATATGCCGCAGTCCTCGCAGTACCAGTGCTCCATGCGGCCTACCGTCGTGCAGGTGTTTGCAAAGCCTTTTTCGTGTACCATGTTGTGATAGTGCTTCTTCCAGACCGCCGTAACGACGACGTCTTCGGTAACGTCTATTCCGTCGCCAGCGTTGCCGAGGTCCCAGCCGTCGAATTCATAGCCGTCGGGAACGTAGAATTCGTTCTCGGGCAGAATGAACTGCGCGCCGAGCGGTACGGTCTGCGGCGCCATTGCAGAGCTCATAAGCGAAGCCGATTCAGAAAGCTGCGCATTGTCGCCGTCGTCAAAGGTTACCGTCGCCGTCTTTTCGGAAACGGAAATTTTGAGAATCGACGACGCCGTCGTTGGCGCTCCGTCGACGTATATTTCATAGAGATAATCACCGAGCGGCGCGTCTGCGGGAACGTTAACCCTTACTTTTCCTTCTCCGCCGTCCGAAAGCGAAAGCTCTGCGTCTTCGGGCGAGCTTTTGCGTACGAAGGATAACTCTCCGACGTATGCGCTGTCGGGTTTTGTGATGTATGAAGCAAAGCTTTCTTCTCCCGTGAACGCGTTCAGGTCTTCAAATACCAGATAGTTGAGTACGTATTTTCCGTTCGCATCCGCGATTTCCGCGTTGCAAAGCGCGACCTTCACGTCGTTGTATCCGACGGTGCGCTCCACGCCGACGGTAACGTTTGTCGCACGCTCTATGGCTTTTAAGTATACCGCCTTGTTCGTAACCGGCTGTGCTACGCCGTAATCATCTACCGGATAAGGCTGCGTGCAGTCCTGATCGAGATAAAGCTTTGCCGCGCTCTTGTTGACGTACCATCTTACCGTATCGGTATCCCACGAGCCCGTATATTCGGGCGGCAGGGGTGAAACGGCAAGACGCGTAACGCTGCCGACCTTCGTGTTAAGACTCGTGTAGTTGAGCTTCAGACCCTGCAGATATACCGACGTGCCCGTGTATACAGCGGCGCATTTGTCGGTTGTGCTTCCCTCGCGCAATGCGGTTTCCAACGTTCTCGTGTGAACGTATACGGTGCAGTTTGTCATCGAATTATTTACAGGCATTTCAAACGTGCCGTTTTCCGTCGGGATAACGGCGTTCGACCAGTCGTACGCGCTCGGCGGGTTGTACGAATACGTCAGAACGTATTCCTGGTCCGTCCACGCGTTGGTAAATGAAACGACGCCGTTCGAATAAGTGAGATTTGAAGGCGATATCGGATTGTTCGCCTTGGCTTTTATTATAAGTTTTGCCGGCGAGCATACCGTGCCGGTATAGCCGTCAACCGTTGCGGTAAGGCGCAGGTATTTGCCCACTTCGTTTGTAAGGTCGTAGTATGACTTTGTCGCTCCCGCAATATTCGTCCAGCCGTGTTCTCCGTCTAAGCTCATCTGCCATTTGAAGTGAACCTTCGACGCATCAGCACTTTCCAACGTGTTAAGAAGCCCCGTGCGCGCCGTGGTAAGACGTCCGAAAACGCGCGCGCCCGACGTGAATACTATATTTCCGGTCAGGGGGTCCTTCTTTACGAGATATTTTGAATTCGTCGCAAGCTTTCCGGAGTACTCGTCCGCGTCGACAACGGCGCGGAAATACAGACCGTAGTCTCCGTCTTTTATGGTATACCAGCTGTTAATCAGAACGGGATTGCCGTTTGATACAGTCACGTCTTTGTCCGTGCGGACGGTGATCCAGTGTATGTTGTCGCTGCTTGCCTGCCATGCGACGTTTGCGTGTACGTCTTCCGGCCAGCCTTCGGCGAAGGAAAGCAGTTTACAGTCGTTATTGGAAGTAACAATTTCCAAATACACGTCCGCGTTCAGTTTTTCCCCTCTTTTATCTATTTCAACCTTATTGCACATAACGCCTTCGGAGTTGACTACGGTATGTTTGTCGCTTCTGATTTTTGCGTTGTAGGGATATTTCACCACAAACGGATAACCGATTTTCAGTTCGCCGTCTGTCCAGATTGCGGGAATACCTTCATACGATTCGGCACGAACGTAGCCGTACGCAGTCATATCGCCTTTGCAGACAATGCCGCTCCTTTTTCCTTTGGCGCTCAAAACGTCAAGGCTTCCCGTGTCCGATACTGTTACGTTTCCGGCTGCATATACCGCGTTATTCCATGCAGCGGAAATTATCGCCTTTCCTTTGACGGTAACGTCTTTCGCGTAAATGCCGTACATGTCGGCGACGTCGTTCGGGTAATAAACGATAATTCCATCCTTATTCGCACCGGACACTGCGACAAGAGTGCCGTCAATCTCCACACTGCCGCCTGTGTAAATGCCGGAGCCGTATTCGCTGCGCAGGTTTACGTTACCCGTCGAGCGAAAACCTCCTTCATCCGAACGTATCGCCGAGCGGTTTGTCGCAGTTATGGTCAGGGTGCTTGTATAGTCCACGTAATCCGGATCAGTCATCACTAAAGGATAAAAAACGGAAATTCCTCCTGTGGTGCGGATTCCGCCGCCCGCGGAGGTGATGTTGACTGTGCCGTTTACCATCGCAATACCTCCTCGTGAGGCAACGCGGATGGCATAGTAGTCTTTGCCGTCGCAGACAAAGGTGGCATTGCCGGATAATTCAATACTTCCTTTGTCAATATACATATTTTCTTTTTCGGATCTTAAGTTAATTGTGCTGTTATCATAGATATCAATATAGTAGATCGCAAAAATTGCACGTTTCGTATAGCCGCGAACTGTCAAATCTCCATCGTACATTATAAATCTGGGGCAGTCAATACCGCCGCCGGCACCGATAATACGTACCGTGCCGCTGTTAATGACGATTTGATTCATTCTTGAGCGCATTTCTTGTCGTTCTACGTCATAATGATCGTGTTCGCCGTACGGAATATATACGGCGTAGCAGTCTTCCGATAAGCTTGCGGCCGTTACGTCCTCGTTTATCTCGATATAAGTGTGGCCCATTAAGGCGGCGTCGTTTGACTGTATTTTGAATTCCGTGCCTGAAAGCCGCATTTCTTCGCCGCTTTCCACGCCGTAATGCCCGTCTTCCGTCGTCTTCGCATCTACGGTTCCGCTGTAGTGTATAAGCTTGCCGCCCGCCTTGATTGCGGTGCCTTTCGCGTCGACGTATACCGTTCCTTTAAGTAATACGTCGCCGTCGGCTCCGATACCGCCGTGCACGCCGGCATATGCGTTTACAGACGTGTTTTCGTTAATATAAACGTCTCCCAGCGCCCAAAAAGCCGCGCCGCCGAAGCCGTTTACAACCGCGCCCGGCATGACGCGTATGTCGCCGCCGCTTCTGGCATTGAACGCGACGCTGTTTGATTTTGTGGAGCTTGCGTTTACCGCGCCGTGAAGTTCAATGTCTCCGTATGATACCACC
This sequence comes from Clostridiales bacterium, assembly GCA_016286245.1. GTDB lineage: Bacteria > Bacillota > Clostridia > Oscillospirales > CAG-382 > UMGS882. The sequence continues at coordinate 7,656 of JAEESG010000016.1, forward strand.
GCGTTCGTTACGCCGACGGCATACAGCGACGGAGCGTATCCCGTGAGGGTTATGTTCTTGCCTATGATACAGTAGGCGCTTTCTCCCGTCGTCTTTGCCATACCCGACGCGCTGACGGTGATGTCGCCTGTTCCGTTTTTTGTTACGATACAGCCGTGCACCGCGGTAACGTCAAGGGTTGCGCCGCTTATCGCTATTGACGAATTGCGGGAGTAAATCGCGTCGCCTCCGCAGTTTATCTTTACGTTTCCGCCGGTGATGTTTATCGCCTGATCCATATTGAGACCGTCCTTGCGGGCGGTGATGTCAAGATTTGCGTTCGAGGTGAACGACTTTACCGATATGCCGTGTCCCGCAGGGTTTGCCGTTATGACGTTATCGTCGAGCGGCATTTTTATCTTGAGAAGATAGCCCCCCTGATCCTGGACCGTCAGGTTGTAGTTTCCGCTGATTGAGCGCAGCGTGAGGTCCTTATCCATGACGATAACGGTGTCTCCCATGAGCATAATGTCGCCGAGCGGACAGCGGCTTGCTTTTACCGTGCCTTCAATTCTTTCAACGGCCGCGGCGGACGCGGCAAGGGAAAGTATGACAACAAGTACCGTCAGGACAAGGGTAAAGCCAAAAATGCGTCGTGAAGTTTTCTTCATACCGATTTCTCCTTACAACGTTTTATTTAACAGTTACTTTATTTTAATAATTATACCACATTAATTTTAATAATTCAAATTATTTTTCCGCGTGCTCTTTTTTCCATTTTTTTATCATTTCGAGGCGGTCCCTGAATTTTACCTCGTTTCCCTGCGTGGTCGGGATATAATACGTTTTTCCCTTCAACGACGGGGGCATACATTCCATATTCGTAAGTTTATCCTCGGAATCGTGGGCGTATTTATATCCTTTTCCGTAGTCGAGCTCCTTCATCAGTTTTGTCGGGGCGTTTCTTATCACGAGCGGAACAGGTTCGGCAAGCATTTTTTTTGCGTCGCCGGACGCAAACGTATATGCTTTGTAGCAGGCGTTGGATTTGGGTGCGAGGGACATATATATAACCGCTTCGGCAAGATGAACGTTGCATTCCGGCACGCCGATAAAGTGGCAGGCGTGATAGACGTTTACCGCAACGTTGAGTGCGTTTGTATCGGCAAGCCCTATATCCTCGCTTGCAAATCTGCAGATTCTCCTTGCAAGGTAAATGGGGTCCTCCCCCGCTTCAAGCATTCTTGCAAGCCAATAGACCGCGGCATCGGGGTCGCTGTTTCTCATTGATTTATGGAGCGCCGAAATTATATTATAGTGTTCCTCGCCGTTTTTATCGTAAAGCAGCGTCTTTTTGGTAAGGCATTCCTCGACGGTGCTGTCGGAAATATTGATATTTCCTTTTTCGTCGGCGTCGCCGTTTATGACTATCATATCAAGTGCGGTAAGGGCGATTCTCGCGTCTCCGTTGGCAAAGGAGGCTATCATATTCAGGTTTTCTTCTGAAATATTGACTTTTTCCTTTCCGAAGCCCCTTTCATCGGTCAGCGCGCGTTTCAGCAGTCCCATAATTTCGTCGCTTGTGAGTTCTTTCAGCACGAAAACCCTGCATCTCGAAAGAAGAGCGTTATTAACTTCAAACGACGGGTTTTCGGTAGTCGCGCCGATAAGGACGATGGAGCCTTTTTCGACGAACGGCAGAAACGCGTCCTGCTGTGCCTTATTGAACCTATGAATTTCGTCGACAAACACTATCGTCTTGATTCCGAGCCTTTTATTGCTGTCGGCGTCCTCCATAACCTTTTTTATTTCCTTTATTCCCGACGTTACCGCGGAAAAAGTTATGAATTCCGACTTTGTCTGCTTTGCTATAATTCTGGCGAGGGTCGTTTTTCCGACTCCGGGAGGTCCCCAGAATATCATTGAGGAAATATTATCGCTTTCAATCATTTTCCGAAGGATTTTTCCCTCTCCGATAAGATGCGTCTGTCCGGCAAACTCATCAAGACTCACCGGCCGCATACGCGACGCAAGCGGCTCGCTTGCGGGTACTTCAAATACCGAGAATTGTTCCATAACGCGTCCTCCCTTATAAATTATCAGACAAAACCGGCTGCAAATTTACAATTTTTTTATATTATAACATATTTTAATAAAAAATTATATATTTTTATTTAAAATATGATTTTTCTCGTTTAATATTGAAATTAAAATAATTTTGTGGTATAATATTGTGAAAACTTTGGCAAAGAAGGGTTGAACATGTCGGAAAACGGCCGCAAAATTAATAAAATTTACGATTTTATGGCAAAAGCCGAGCAGTTTACGATTGTCGCCGTCATACGCAGCGGGCTTCTCAACATCACGCCCGTCCTTATTATCGGTGCGTTTGCACTCATTCTCAAAACGTTTCCCGCAGCCATATACCAGAATTTTATAAATACTTTTGCAAACGGCATCATTTTATCCTTTCTGGATTTTATTTACAGCGCGACTTTCGGCGTTTTAAGCATTTATATGACGATTTCGATAAGCCGTTCGTATGCGAACATAAAATCAAACACCTCCGCTCCCGTTATAAGCGTGATTTTAGCTTCCCTTCTTTCCTTTTTCGTTCTTGCGGGCGCGTATCTTCCGACTTTCAGCGCCGACAGCGTCGGACCGAAATCAATGTTTCTCGCAATTATCACGGGTATCGGAGCGTCGGCTTTATATTTGAAATTTTACAACCTCTTTACCTCCCATCAGCGCGTTTACTATTCGGCCGGTGCGGACAGGGAGTTCAACAAAATGCTCTCATATCTTGCTCCGCTTGCGCTTACAGCGGTAATCTTTGCGCTTTTCAACACAATTATCGTATTCGCGTTCGGCGTAGATTCTTTCAGAATGCTTCTCGTTCTGGCGTTTGACAAACTGTTTTCCATCGGGCAAACGGGTTTCTTAAAGGGCTTCTTCTTCGTTCTTTTATCGTCTGTTTTATGGTTTTTCGGCATACACGGAAGCGACACGCTTGAAAGCGTAATGCAAAACTTTTTTGCTCCCGGACTTGCCGCAAACAGTGCCGCCATCGCTGCCGGAAATGCTCCGACGCAGATTTTAAGCAAGGTCTTTTTCGACTGCTTCGTTCTTATGGGCGGATGCGGCTCGGCGATATGCCTGCTTTTTGCGATACTCATTTTTTCAAGAAACAGGGCGCGCCGCGGGCTCGGCTTTGCGGCGGCGTTTCCTATGATTTTCAACATAAACGAGCTTATGGTATTCGGGCTTCCGATTATTTTCAACCCCATAATGCTCATTCCCTTCGTTTCGGTGCCCCTCGTATGCTACACGGTTTCGTATCTTGCAACTTCTTTCGGACTTGTACCCGTCATTACGCAAAGCGTTGAATGGACAACGCCGATAATACTCGGCGGTTTTCACGCGACAGGTTCTGTTTCCGGAAGCATTCTTCAGGTTGTGAACGTGATAATCGGTATTCTCATATATTTTCCGTTTATCCGCCTTCTCGACAGGCGCGACGACGAAAAATACCGCAGGGAATACGATTCTTTCGTAAGCTTTTTCAAGAGTAACGAGCAAAATCTTACGACAATGAAGCTCACGGAGCAAAACAACGTTTACGGAGAATTTGCAAAATCGCTTTGCGCAGAGATTGAGCACAGTCCGGAAAAAGGCATTGTACTTGCTTATCAGCCGCAGTACGATTATGAAGGAAAATGCGTCGGCGTTGAAGTGCTGCTGCGCTGGAATCATCCCGTTTACGGAATATTATATCCCCCGATTGTAATAAAACTTGCCGAGGAGGGCGGTTTTCTTGCCGACCTTGAGGAAGCGATTTTCGAGCGCGCTTTGCAGGAAAGGCCGAAAGTTTTCGAAAAATTCGGAAACGACGTCAAAATTTCGGTAAACGTAACCGGCAAAACCATTATTTCGCCGCGTTATCTGCAATTTTGCAGAAAACTTGACGCAAAAGATTCCTTTGCGGGTAAAAATTTATGCCTTGAGGTTACCGAGCAGGATTCGCTGTCATTTGACGAAGATACGATAAACGCGTTCAAAGCATTGCGAAGTCTCGGTTTGACGCTTGCCATCGACGATTTTTCGATGGGACAGACGTCGGTAAACTACTTAAAGGAAAACATTTTCGGTTACATAAAACTTGACGGTTCGCTTGTCAGGGGCTTATTCACCCACAGCAACTGCAAGGAAATCATTACGTCCATAACAAGCCTTGCGCAAAGTCTGCGTATCAACGTTATTGCGGAATACGTGGAAACGAAAGAACAGCGCGACGTCCTGCACGAAACGGGATGCGAATTCTATCAGGGATACCTTTATTCCCCCGCGGTATTCCTTTCAGACGTAAAACAGTAAACCCCTTTTTATCATTCTTTTCTTCGGAATAAATCTCATATTTAAAATTTTATAATTTTCCTCTTTACATAACAAATTATATTTGATAAAATATAATTGTATAAAATATAAATTATGGCAGGTGTATTATGAAATACGATTATCGGGAAGCGATGAAGCTTACAAATCAGCTTTGTTTTCCGCTTTATGCCGCCGCAAGGCGTATCACGTCATTATATACTCCTTTCCTTAAACCTTTGGGGCTTACGTATACTCAATACATCGTTTTTCTTGTTTTATGGGAAAGAGACGGGCTGTCTGTCGGCGAAATATGCGAAAAACTTATGCTTGATAACGGAACCTTGACGCCTTTGCTTAAAAAAATGCAGGACGCGGGATATATTGAAAGACGGCGCAGCAATGAAGACGACCGCGTTGTTGTAATAAATCTGACCGAAAAGGGAAAAGCTATGCAATTACGTGCAAAAAACGTCCCTTTAGGCGTTGCGAACTGTCTTAAGCTTCCGGAAGAAAAAGCAAAGGAGCTTTATACGCTGCTGCACGAATTGCTTGAAAATCAAAAATAATAAAAAAGGAGATATAAAAATGAAAACGGTTTATGATTTCACTGTAAAAGACATGGAAAAAAACGAAGTAAATCTCGGCAAATACGAGGGAAAGGTTTTGCTTATAGTCAACACCGCTACAGGCTGCGGTTTTACGCCGCACTACGAGCCTCTGGAGGCGATGTACGGGGAATACAGGGACAAGGGCTTTGAAATACTTGATTTCCCGTGCAACCAGTTTGCAAATCAGGCGCCCGGCTCGGAGGAAGAAATTCACGACTTCTGCACGATTAAATTCGGAACCGAGTTTCCTCAATTTGCAAAAATCGACGTCAACGGCGAAAACGCCGACCCTCTTTTTGCATTTCTCGCATCGGAAAAGCCTTTTGAAAGCTTCGGAAAGGGTCTGAAAAATATTGCTCTGAAAAAATTTGCGGACGCTAACAACAAGAAATTCGGAGATAAAGCGTATATCAAATGGAATTTTACGAAATTTCTCGTAAACAGAAAAGGCGAAGTCGTAGCAAGATTTGAACCCACGACGGACATGAAAGACGTTCTTTCCGCCGTTATCGAGGAGCTTGAGAAATAAGATATGAACGAGCAGATAAACCGCAACAAGACAATCGTCCGCACAAGCGTTGTCGGCATAACGGCAAACGTGTTTCTCGCGGCGTTCAAAGCTTTGGTAGGTATCACATCAAATTCTATCGCTATCGTAATGGACGCCGTAAACAACATTTCCGACGCCGCAAGCTCGGTCATAACCATCGTCGGAACGAAGCTTGCGGGAAAAGAAGCCGACAAAAAGCATCCTTTCGGTTACGGAAGAATCGAATATCTGAGCGCCATGGCAATATCGCTTCTCGTTCTGTACGCGGGAATTACCGCTTTTACGGAATCGGTGAAAAAAATCATTCATCCCGATACCCCGGACTATTCGACTGCCGCTTTGGTTATTGTTGCCGTTGCGGTTGCGGTTAAATTCATCCTCGGCAGATACGTTAAACGCGTCGGTGAAAAGGTAAATTCCGATTCACTCATAAATTCCGGAGCGGATGCGACTCTTGACTCGGTAATATCTCTTTCCACGCTGGCGGCGGCGGCAATATATCTTATATTTCACATTTCAACCGAGGCATGGCTCGGAGCGATAATTGCCGTTATAATAATAAAATCCGGCTTTGAAATGCTCGGCGACACCCTTTCGAAAATTCTCGGAGAACGTGCCGACGCGCGTCTTGCAAAAGATATCAAGAAAACAATATCGGAGTACCCCGAAATAAGAGGCGCATACGACCTTGTTTTGCATAATTACGGACCCGATTCTTTCAACGGCTCCGTTCATATTGAAGTTCCCGACACGTTTTCCGCCGACGAGCTGGATAAACTTATACGTAAGCTTATGGTTGACGTTTACCAAAAGCACAACGTTATTCTTACGGCTGTCGGTATCTATTCCTTCAACACAAAGGACCCGGACGCCGTGTCGGCCAGGGAAAAAATATCGAAAATCGCCATGTCCGAGCCTTACGTTCTTCAAATGCACGGTTTTTATATTGACAAAGAGGAAAAAAGCATAAGATTTGACATTATTATCAGTTTTGACGCGAAAAACCGCGATATAATCTATCAGAACGTTTACGAAAAGGTTCAGAAAGAGTTTCCCGACTATACTCTTCAGATAACCGTTGATACCGATTTTACCGAAGAAAGCGCAAAAGACTGATTATAAAGTCAACTGACTGAAAATAAAGTTTCCTTGGGTAAACTTTAAAAAAAGACCGAACCTTTACGGTTCGGTCTTTTTTTCAGAATTCAACTGTTTCGGGCGGCGCGGTAAACGAGGAGAACGTCGCTTTTGCGTTTTCGAAATACAAAACCTGTGTATTACCGTCGTTTTCGTTATACATTCCGCGAAGCTCGGGATACGCGTCGAGCATTGCTTTTTTCGCTTCCACCCTATCGTCCTCGATGAGTTTTCCCTCTACTCTTATCCATTTTCCGCCGGAAAACGCGCAGATTTCAACGTTGGGATTGGAAGCTATCTGTTTTGACACGTCCTTTTTCTTTCCGGTCTGTATATACAGCTTTCCGTCAAAAATATTTACCGTGCCGAACGGCCTTACCCGCGGCTTATCGCCGTCAACCGTCGCGAGAAAGTAAGTTCCCGCTTCTTTTAAGAAATCATACACTCTTTTCATGTTCCCTCTCCTTTTTAAATTTAATTTCCACACTCTATGCTTATGCTGTTGAAAAGTCCGAGCACGTCGTCGATTTCAAGCGCCTTTTTCTCTTCCCCCGCCTTATCGAGCACGATTTTTCCCTCGTGCATCATGACTATTCTGTCTCCGTATTCGAGCGCGTATCTGAGATTATGCGTTACCATAAGCGTGGTAATGCCCTTCCCCTTAACGATTCTGTCGGTAAACGCCATGATATTTTCGCTTGTTTTCGGGTCGAGCGCCGCGGTATGCTCGTCGAGCACGAGCAGTTTATTATCGGTCATATTTGCGATTACAAGTGCAAGCGCCTGTCTTTGTCCTCCCGAAAGGGAGCCGACCTTTACGTTCATTCTGTTTTCGAGTCCCATGCCGCACTCGCTTACAAGATGTTTATAATAATCTATGCGTTTTTTATTCACCGCAGGTGTAAATCCGTATCTTTTGCCCTTATTGTCGGCAAGCGCCATATTTTCGACTATGGTAAGTTCGGGACACGTTCCGTTTTTGGGGTCCTGATGTACTCTGCCTATCGTTTTGCTTCTTTTATATTCCGGGACAGCCGTATAATCCTTTCCGTCAAAGAGAATTTTTCCGCTGTCGGGCATAACCGAGCCGCACACGAGGTTCAAAAGCGTCGTTTTTCCGGAGCCGTTTGAGCCGATTATCGACACGAACGAGCCGGTTTCGACGTGGAAACTGAAATCTTCAAACAGTTTCGTTTCGTCGACGCTTCCGCGAAAGCTTTTATACACGTTTTCAAAATCAATCACGTTCGACACCTCTCTTCTTTTTGAGTTTTCCGCTGACTATCAGCGCCGCCGTGAACAGCGCCGCCATTATTATCTTATTATATACGGTCGGAACGCCGAGAAGCGCCGCAATTCCGAGGCTTGCCTGATATATTATCGAGCCGCCTATTACCATTGTGGTCGGTTTCATAAACTTTACCTTTCCGAACACCGAAAGTCCGATAATCAGCGAGGCAAGGCCTATTACCACCATACCTATGCCTATTCCCTGATTTACGTTTCCGCGGCTCTGCACGATAAGAGCTCCCGAAACCGCAGCATACGCGTTTCCTATCGCAAGTCCCAGAATTTTGCTTGTTCCCTGGTTTTTCGCAAGCATCGTTACGTAGTTCGGGTTATCTCCCGCAGCCCTTAACAGCAGTCCGCATTTGGTTTTCAAGAATACGTCGGTTATTATTTTGAAAATAAGCGCCATTGCAAAAAATACGGCGAGTTTTTTCATATTGAAGCCGTAAAAATCAGACGGCAGTTCGCTTGCAGGGAATATTCTCGTAAGCGTCGGGACGCTTCTTCCAAGGTCGATCGTCGAAAGTCCGTCGCCCTTGAAATCTCCGCCGTTGCCGACTATAGTGCAAACTAGGTTTACCGATATGAGCGCCGTCGACACGAGTATTCCGCAAAGAAGCGGTCTGATTTTGAGCTTCACGTTGAGTATTCCCGTAACTCCGCCGAAAAGGAAGCCTGCGGCAAACGCCGCAAGAACAGCAATATACGGATTTACCCCCGCCTTTACGAGCAGTCCGAACACCACGCCGCCCGAAAGCACGGTTCCCTCGACGGTAAGGTCGGGGAAATCGAGTATGGAATATGAAATGTAATATCCCATTGCGAGTATGGAATACATAAAGCCGTCTTGAAGCACCACGTCAAGAGAGTTAAGTATCGGTTGCATTTCTTGTTCTCCGTTTAAGTAAAATTTTGCCTTTATGCTCTTTTACCCGCCGTGAAATTTTTCACGGCGGGTGATGATTAATTTTGCGCTTTTTATCCTTATTTATTCGTGGTTACGGTTTCCGCGTCCTTATAGCCTTCCGGCATTTCAAGTCCGAACGCTTCGAGCACCTCGGTATTTACGACGGGCGTTGCGTCGGAAATAGTTTTTACCGCCGTTTCTTCGAGCTTTGCGCCTTCAAGAACGTCTGACACGATATTTCCGGTAACCTTTCCGAGCGCCACGTAATCTATTGATACGGAAGCGAGGCATCCGTTCTTAACCTGCTCTATTTCGGAGCCGTACACGGGGATTCCCGCTTCGTTTGCGGCGTCGAGCACTACCGCAAGGTTATTTACGACCTTGTTGTCGGTAAAGTTATTGATGCAGTCAACCTTCGACGCGAGCATTGTTGCCGCCGACGGGATATCCGCGTCGTTCTGGATACCTGCGGAAATAATGTTTATGCCGAACTTTTCAGCCGTTTCTTCGAGATTTTTGAGCTGTGTTATGGAATTTGCTTCGCTTGTCGTATAAACGACGCCTATGCTCTTTACGTCGGGCTGGAACGCTCTTATGAGATTTACCTGGGCATCCATATCAAGCACGTCCGACGTTCCCGAGCAGTTATATCCGGGTTTATCCATGTTGTTTACAAGGCCTGCCGCAACGGGGTCGGATACCGCGCAGAAAACTACGGGAATGTTTTTATCTTCCGCCGCCGCGAATGCCGACGTTGCCGCGGGGGTTGCTATCGGAACGATTACGTCATAATCCTGAGCCGCAAACTGCTTTGCGTAGGTTGCGCAGTCGGAGTCGGGCGACGAGTCGGAGCCTATCTGGCGTGTTATTTCAATATTTTCGCCGTATTTTTCATTCAGGGCCTCGGCTATACCCGTATAGCAGTTATCGAGCGACGGGTGGCTTACGTACTGTACCACGCCGACCTTGAATTTTTTATCGCCGTTATTTGTGCCGTTTCCGCATGACGCAAGTAAAAGTGCCATTGCCGTTATTGCAAGAATTACAGTTATTATCTTTTTCATGATTTTTATCTCCTTTTTACAATCATTTTTATTTTTTGATATTTTAAGTTTACGGTTTTAAGTCGGATTCAAGATTCAAAGCCGCCATCGATAATGATATTTTTCGTTTACGACCCTTTTTTCCTCAAAAGTCTTCATAATTTACCTCTTTTCAAAACAAAAAACCTGTCCCGAAATTCGGGACAGGTCTTATTTCCTGTGATACCACCCGAGTTTACGTTAATTATCCTAACGTACTCTCTTTTCTCATACGCGTTCACGTATGCACTCTTTTTAACGCAGTGTGTTCAGCGTCGACGGTACTGCAATTTTCACGCCGCCCTCCAAAGCCCATTCATAAATCCGCCGTTGTATCGGGATTCCACCGTCCCCGACTCTCTATGCCCGTTCGAATTTACTACTTACTCTTCTTCACAGGTTTAATTTTTAACTATCTTATCACGCATTTTTTGATTTGTCAAGTGTTTTTTTGAATTTTTTTAAATTATTTTTTCCGCCGCTTTACGGATTACTTGAACATATCCTTTAATTTATCAAACCAGTTTTTATTCTGGATATTGTTCTTTTCGCCGCACGAGTCGGAAAACGCCGCAAGCAGTTCCTTCTGTTTTGCCGAGAGGTTTCTCGGCACTTCGACGTTGACCTTGAAGCTCAAGTTTCCCCTTCTCGTTCCGCGAACCTCGACAACACCTCTGTTTTTAAGCGTAAACACCGTACCGGACTGCGTTCCCTCGGGAATCGTATAGTCTTCCCTGCCTTCGAGCGTGGGTATCTGTATTTTCGCGCCAAGAGTTGCCTGTGCAAAGGTTATCGGTATTTCATACGATATATTCATGCCGTCTCTCTTGAAAAGGTTATGTTTTGCGACGGACACCGTAATGTACAGATCGCCGTTGGGGCCGCCGTTTTGTCCGACGTCGCCCTGGCCTCTGAGCGTTATGCTTTGTCCGTTATCGATTCCGGCGGGAATATCTACTGTAAAGTTTTTCTGCTTTCTTACAAAGCCTTTACCCGAGCAGGTCTGACAAGGCGTATTGATTATTTTTCCGGTGCCGCGGCATCTGTCGCAGGTCTTTTGAGTCTGCATTACGCCGAAAATCGTTCTCTGCTGTGTTCTGACGCTTCCCGTACCCGAGCAGTCGGGGCAAGTCGTAGGACTTGTGCCCTTTGCCGCGCCCGTGCCTCCGCAGTCCTCGCATTTTTCTATTCTGTAGAATTTTATGTTCTTTTTACATCCGAAAACCGCTTCGTCAAACGTTAAATTTACCCTTACCTCGCGGTCCTCGCCCTGAATCGGCATATTTCTTCTCGAGCTTCCGCCAAAGCCCCCGCCGAAAAAGCTCGAAAATATATCGGACACGTCGAAATCCATACCGGAAAATCCGCCGTATCCCGCGCCGCCGCCCGCTCCGTAGCTCGGGTCCACGCCCGCGTGTCCGAATCTGTCGTATTTCGACTTTTTATCGGGGTCGGAGAGCACGCTGTACGCCTCGTTTACCTCTTTGAACTTCTGCTCGGCTTCCTTATCACCCGGATTTAAGTCCGGGTGATATTTTTTTGCCATCTGGCGGTACGCCTTTTTTATTTCGTCGTCGGAAGCGCCTTTATTTACGCCCAGCACTTCATAATAGTCTTTCTTTTCTGCCATAACCGTTTCCTTGTCAAACGATGAATTTGAATTTATCAGCCGTTATCGGTAAAATCTCCGTTCACCGTGCCGTCGGGATTTGTTCCCTGCGCGTTTCCGTTCGGAGCCTCTCCGTTCTGCTGAGTCTGCTTATAAAGTTTTTCACTTATTGCGTAAAACGCCTTCTGCAGTTCTTCGGTCGCAGCCTTTATCTGCTCGGTGGAGCCCGTCTTTACGACGTTTTTAAGATTTTCCATCTTTTCGTTGATGGGCGCTTTTTCTTCCGCCGTAACCTTATCGCCGAGTTCGTTTAACGTCTTTTCGGACTGGAATATGAGAGATTCCGCCTGATTCTTTGCGTCAACGGCCTCTTTCTGAGCCTTATCCTCCGCCGCGAACTTTTCCGCATCCTTTACTGCCTTTTCGATATCCTCTTTACTCATATTCGTTGAGGAGGTAATTGTGATATGCTGTTCCTTACCGGTTCCCTTATCTTTTGCGGAAACGTTTACTATTCCGTTTGCGTCGATATCGAACGTAACCTCTATCTGAGGCACGCCTCTGGGAGCCGCGGGGATTCCGTCGAGCGAGAACTTTCCGAGTGTTGTGTTGCCCGCCGCCATTTCACGTTCGCCCTGGAGCACGTGAATTTCAACGGAAGGCTGGTTATCAGCCGCCGTCGAGAATATCTGGCTCTTTTTTACGGGAATTGTCGTATTTCTCTCTATCATCTTTGTGCACACGCCGCCGAGCGTTTCAATTCCGAGCGACAGAGGCGTTACGTCAAGAAGCAGCACTCCTTTTACGTCGTTGCTGAGCACGCCGCCCTGTATTGCCGCGCCGATTGCGACGCATTCGTCGGGGTTGATGCCTTTGAACGGTTCTTTTCCGATAAATTTCTTTACTGCTTCCTGAACGGCAGGGATTCTTGTCGAGCCGCCGACGAGAAGCACTTTATCTATCTGCGACGCTGAAAGTCCCGAGTCTGCGAGCACCTGTTTTGTCGGGCCCATGGTCTTTTCGACGAGGTCTGCCGTGAGTTCGTCGAATTTTGCGCGCGTAAGCGTCATATCGAAGTGTTTCGGACCCGTTGCGTCCGCCGTGATGAACGGAAGATTGATATTCGTGCTTGCCATGCCGGAAAGCTCGATTTTTGCCTTTTCAGCCGCTTCTTTAAGTCTCTGGAGCGCCATTTTATCGTTTCTGAGGTCGATTCCGTCGCTCTTTAAGAAGGTTTCCGCCATATAATTCATTATTTTTTCATCGAAATCGTCGCCGCCGAGCCTGTTATTGCCCGCCGTTGCGAGAACTTCGATTACTCCGTCGGCGATATCGAGAAGCGATACGTCGAACGTTCCGCCGCCGAGGTCGAAAACGAGTATTTTCTGTGCGTTTTCCTTATCGACGCCGTATGCGAGCGCCGCCGCCGTCGGCTCGTTTATTATTCTCTTTACGTCAAGTCCCGCGATTTTGCCTGCGTCTTTGGTTGCCTGGCGCTGAGCGTCCGAAAAATATGCGGGCACGGTGATTACCGCTTCGTTTACCGTCGTGCCGAGGTAGCTTTCCGCGTCGGCTTTGAGCTTCTGCAGAATCATTGCGGATATTTCCTGCGGCGTGTAGGTTTTGTCGTCGATCGTAATTTTTCTGTTGGTACCCATATCTCTTTTTATGGAGATAATCGTTCTGTCGGGGTTGGTTATCGCCTGGCGCTTTGCCACCTGGCCTACCATTCTTTCGCCCGTCTTCGAAAAAGCAACGACGGAAGGAGTGGTTCTCGCTCCTTCGGGGTTTGCTATTACAACAGGTTCGCCGCCTTCGTAAACGGCAACGCATGAATTTGTTGTTCCTAAGTCAATTCCTATGATTTTTCCCATGATTAATACCTCCGTATATTGTTAAAATTTTTTAATTCATTACTTTTACGACAGAGTGTCTTATCACTTTATCGCCTATTTTATATCCTTTCAGAAAAACGTCGGATATGACGTTTTCTCCGTATTCCTCGTTATCCTCGTGCATAACCGCGTTATGAAATTCGGGATTGAACGTCTCTCCCAAAGACGGAATTTCGCTTACTCCGAGTTTTGCAAACGCTTCATCCGCCTGCGCAAGAATTTTCTTTACGCCGTCGGATACGCTTTTTGCCTCGGCGTTTTCCGTCTCAACCGCCGCCGCTCTTTCAAGATTATCGAGCACCGGAAGAAATTTTTCCACCGTTTCGGCAACGCCGTCGGAATAAATGCTTTCCTTTTCTTTTTGAACTCGCTTTCTGAAATTATCATATTCGGCAAGCATTCTTATATATGTGTCGTTCAGCTCATCTTTTTCCTTCGTGAGTTCTTCGACCTGCTTTTCCAAAAGCTTTACGGCCTTTTTATCCTTATTGTCCTTTTTTTCGGTCTTTTCCTTTTTTTCAATTTCCGGCTGCCCGTTTTTATTGTTTATCTTTTCTTCAGACACTTTTTCCGCCCTCCAAAATATTAATCTGTTTTACCGTCTTTTTCATCCGAAAAACCGCTGTTTTCCGCTATCGCCCTCGGCGCGTCTTCGTCTTTGGCAAGGCTTTGCAGAGTTTGCGAAAGTCTTTTTAACGCATTCGTCGCCTTTTTATAGTCCATTCTCTTTGGTCCGAGTATTCCGAATATTGTATTCCGGTTTCCTACCGGAAGCGAACAGAACACGATGCTTGTATCAGACAGCTTGGAATTTTCCTCGTCGCCTATATATACTTTAAGTCCGCTTTCATCGCTTTCAACCGGCAGAAAGTCCTTTATCGTATCTCCGTTCTGCTCGAAAAGTCCCAGAAGGTCTTTTACCTTTTCGACGTTCTTGAATTCGGGATAAGAGAGCAGGTTTGTGATTCCGTCAACCTCCACGCTCCTTCTCTCGCTTCCGACCGCCGCCTCGTATGCAATTCTGAGTATCGGGTTTACAAGCGCTTTCATATCCCCGAACTCTTCCTCGATGCTCATTATATCCGAAAGGGAAACGTCGTCGAGGGATCTGCCCGAAAGGTGCGCGTTGAGCGCGTTCTTTATTATTTGGGCGTCATTCGCGTCAAGAGCCGTTCCCGTGCTTAAATGCTTTGTGTTGACTCTGCCGTCCGGCATTATCATAACCAGAAGCATGCTTTCCGAATCGATTATCATAGTTTCAAATCTCGAAATGACCGCGCCCGGCAGGTTTTCCGACACCGTAATCGACGCGTAGTTTGTCATTTTCGACATTATTTTTCTTGCCTTCTCGACTATCTTGTCCTTTTCTTCCGTCTTGAATCTTGTGAGCTCCGACAAAAGATCGAGCTGTTCCGAGGAGGTTTTATATTCCTGCATGAGTTCTTCCACGTACAGTCTGTACGCGTTTCCCGACGGCACTCTTCCCGCGGAAGCGTGCGGTTTATCGAGATAGCCCATGTTTTCGAGGTCGCTCATCTCGTTGCGGATGGTTGCGGGAGACAGCGAAATGTTCCCGTACTCCATAAGGTGCTTTGAGCCTACGGGTTCGCCTCTGTCAATATATTCGTCTATTATCGACTTGAGTATTTTAAGCTTTCTTTCGCTGAGTTCCATTTATCTCACCTCTTTTTAGCACTCTTTTCAGTTGAGTGCTAAACTTCTATATTATTTTACCACCAATATATGAAAATTGAAGAACAATTATCATATATTTTGTTAACATTTGTTTAATATCGGCATCGATTGCTATTTTTAGAAGTTGCAAAAACGGTTTATTTGTTGTAATATATATTTAAGAATATAATGCGAGGTAAACTGATGGAAATATACGCACATTTTATGGGACTTCAACGGAACGATACTCGACGACGTACAGACGGGCATAAAAAGCATAAACACGCTTCTTGAAAGAAGAAATCTGCCTCTTATTCCCGACCAAAACCGCTACAAAGAGGTGTTCACGTTCCCGGTAATAGATTATTACCGGCGGCTCGGCTTTGACTTTGAAAAGGAGCCGTTTGACGTCATCGCGCACGAATGGGTAAAAGAATATATGACAAACGTAAAGGACGCGAAAGTAAACGACGGCGTAATACATCTGTTAAAGAGGGCGAAAGAACAAGGCGTAAAACAGTATATTCTTTCGGCAACGCAGCTTGAAATGCTGTCATTTCAGCTTGATCTGCTCGGAATAACCGACTATTTCGACGGCTTTTACGGGCTTGACAACATTTACGCCGAAAGCAAAACCGAACTCGGCAAAAAGATAATCCGAAAGCTTAATCCCGAAAGAGCACTTCTTATCGGCGACACGCCGCACGATTACAAAACCGCGCGCGAGATGGGAATCGACTGCGTTTTACACGCGTGCGGGCACATGAAAAAGGAAGACCTCGTCAAATGTTCCTGCTTTGTCTTTGACAGCATTAAAGACGTTGAAAATTTTATATTCGAGAGTTGAATTGTTGAAATTTTTCCGGATTTATGTTATAATAATTTGATCATTTCGTATTTAAAGTACGTTTTGATAAAAACTGAATATTCACACAGAG
>JAEESG010000099.1 GCA_016286245.1 Clostridiales bacterium
AAAGCAGAACCGGCGAAGGGGATTTCTGGACCAGAGAGGACGCGCAGAAGGTAATGTCGAAGCTCAATTCGGCAAAGGCGACGGTGGCGAAGTATAACGAGCTCGCCGAGAGTTTGGAGGCGTTGAAAGAACTCGTTGACATGGCGATAGAGGAAGATACCGCAAGCTTTACCGACGAGGTTGTAAATGAGCTTAACAGAATTGAAAAGAGCTACGAAACGCAGAGAATAGAGGCGCTGCTTTCGGGCGAATTCGATAAAAACAACTGCATTCTCGCAATTCACCCGGGCGCGGGCGGCACGGAAGCGCAGGACTGGGCGGAAATGCTATACAGAATGTACTGCAGATACGCCGAAAAGCATAAATTCAAGGTAAAACTGCTTGACTACCTCGACGGCGACGAGGCGGGAATAAAGAGCGCGACGATACTCGTTTCGGGCGATTACGCATACGGCTACTTAAAGAGCGAGGGCGGTGTGCACAGACTCGTTCGGGTATCCCCGTTCGACGCGTCGGGAAGAAGGCATACGTCGTTCGCCTCCGTCGAAGTCATGCCCGAACTTCAGGACGACAGCGCAATAGAAATAAGGGACGAGGACATCGAGATAGAAACCCACAGAGCGAGCGGCGCGGGCGGACAGCATATAAACAAGACCGACTCGGCGGTGAGAATTATCCATAAACCGACGGGAATCGTCGTTGGCTGTCAGACCGAGAGAAGCCAGCTTCAGAACAAGGAAACCTGCATGAAGATGCTCAAAGCGAAACTCATGGAGATAAAGGAGAGGGAAAAGCTCGATAAGATAGAGGACATCAAGGGTGAAAAGCTCAATATCGAATGGGGCTCCCAGATACGTTCCTACGTATTTATGCCTTATACGCTCGTAAAGGACGCGAGAACCGGCTATGAGGACGGAAATATAAGCGCCGTAATGGACGGAGAACTTGACGAATTCATAAACGCATATCTGAAAGCAAAAGGAAATTTCTTAAAATAAAGAAAAAAGGCTGAACGTAAGTTCAGCCTTTCCTTTATTTATCTTAAACAAAGATATTCGAATTTTGTAAGTGAAAACCCTTTAAAACGGAAATCTACAGGTCGTCGGCATCCTGAACGGGCTTTTCATCCCCGTTTTTCGGAACTCCCGTGTAACTGCCGTCGACGTCGGTCTTTGAAAATCCATTCGGAAAAGAATCCGCGGGATTTGTTTTTTCGTCGTCCGGGTCAATAAGCTTTAAGCGGATTTTTTCCTTTCTCGAAGTATAGGAAAATCTCTTTGAGGTGCTTTCGTTTGCGTTTTTTCTCATGATAATACCGCCCTTTGCCGAATTTTTCCGCTTGTTCGGGTTTTGCCGCCTTACGTTATTATTATA
The DNA here is from genome assembly GCA_016286245.1 of Clostridiales bacterium. Taxonomy (GTDB): domain Bacteria; phylum Bacillota; class Clostridia; order Oscillospirales; family CAG-382; genus UMGS882. The sequence goes on from JAEESG010000099.1 coordinate 1,375, forward strand.
TTCTTAAAAAGATGAAAATAATCGGGAAAAATGAGGCTTTTCCGGAAAAATTTTCATCAGTTTTCGAGCGGCGCAAAGTTCTGGTATTTGTCAAAGGAATGCCCGATTTTCGCGCACGCGTCGAGAATTAAAGACGTGTCGGAAGGCTCGTTTCCTTCTCCGAACATGTAGGTAAGGTCGACGAGCATGAAGTTTTTGACTTCAAGCGTGTCGGAAACGGTGTTGTTGTCCGGCAGCATGATGCCCGCCATGGTGTCGTCGTCTACCATGGTCCTCGTGCCTGAAATCGCCGTCCACTCGTTTGCGGGAATGGTCGTGTCAAAGGAGAAAACCTCCGACGTCGGCGTGCTGCAAAGAAATCTTACCTTTTTTTCGGCGGAAGTTTTAACGAGAGCGTACGCCGCATATTTATGCCCCGCAATTACGCTGCACGGAAGGAGAAAACGGTTGTTGTTTCCGGTGCCCGCCTCGGTAATCGTGTAGGTGAGCACGTTGTTTTCGGCGCTTACCGTGCCTCTCATGGCCGCCCAGCCGGAAGTATCCGTGAAATTTCCGTTTTCGATAAGCTGGTTGAAGCGTAAAATTCCGTTTTTGCGGAAGGTTACGAGCCATCCGTATCTGCTTTCGTATAATCTGCCCCATTCGAAGCGCACGCAGGCCGCGCAGTTTGCGGTAACCGTAAAGTCGTAGTCGGAAATTTCGGCGCACGACGCGTCAAACGAAAGCGCGGTCGGAGATGCGCCGGAAATGAACTCCACGTCTATGAAATCGCCGTACCGCCCCGCGGGAGGTTTAAGCGTAAGCGATGTCTGCAAGCCGAGATTGTATATTTTGTTTACGCAGAGAAGCCCGCCTTCTCCCGTCTGCGTTTCCACGTCGGGACGGACCTTCAGCTCGTCGAGCTTTGACTTGTCGGACGAGCCTATAAGTCCGCATTTTTCACTTGTGGCAAGCGGAATTATGAGCATGCGCCCGGTTTCCTGGATTTTTTCCTTCGTCGACTCTCCCGTCTGCAGATAAACCTCGGCACCGATGTTGTTGCGGGCGTTCATTCTCTCCTGCGCCGTCGTGTCGGTGCCCGCAACGTCGTATCTTACGACCTTTTTGTAAAGCTGGGTGTAAAGCGCGCTGCTCTTTACGGGATTTTCCGAATTTTCGGTAACTGCGCTGTCGATAACGGTTTTCGTCGCCTGAGCTTCAATTTCCGAAAGCTTTTCCTTTTCGGAAGTCGTGTAGTTGTTGTCGGATAACCCTTTACCTTGAATTATGTCAACTTTGCCGGCAAGCGCGCCGTAAATCGCGCTGCTCTTTACGGGATTTTCGGAATTTTCGGTGATTGTGCTGTCGATAACGGTTTTCGTGGCCTGAGCCTCGATTCCCGAAAGCTTTTCCTTTTCGGCTGTCGTGTAGTTGTTGTCCGACAACACTTTTCCTTGAATTATGTCAACCTTTTCGCTCAGCGCGTCTGTAATCGCCTTCTGCGACATGAGGCAGTCGGTCCCGCTGCCGGTGGTTTGCTTGATTTGCAGGCTGTCGTATATTTCCTGCACGGCCTCGGCGTTCTGTGCGGCGCTCTCCGCGTATTCCTCGGCCTTGCCCGCGTAAATTATCGCGTTTGCCCTTGACATCGCGGCGTCGGAGGCGGCCGATTCGGCGGTAACCGACGAAGCGTACGCATTGTCGGCGTAAGTGCCCGAGCTCTGCGAATATGCCCTCGCGCTCGTTTCCGAAGCAAGGGCGCTGCTTGCGCCGCCAAGCGCGGTCTGCGCGCTTTCCGACGCGCTGCTCGCACTCGATGAAGCCGACGCTGCGCTGACAGACGCGGCAAGAGCCGATGATGCCGCTTCGGAAGCTTTTGCGGCAGCGGTGTTTTTGCTTTCAAGCGCAGATGCCGCGTCGGCTTCCGTGCTTAGCATTGCGGCCTGGACTCTCGCTTCTATCTGCTCGAATTCCGACACCGTGTGCTCGTTGCTGAGCACGTTTACGGCGTCGACCGATTTTTCGGCGATAAATTCCATAATATCGCTGTGCCAGACCTTTTCGCCGCTGTCAAAGGCTCGCAGCTGGGTTTTGAGTATTCCGCCCTCGCCTATCATTTCGGACGTGATGTTCCATTCAAGCACGAGACTCGTTTCGCTCTGCGAGTAGGTTGTAAGGTCTACTACGTCGGAGGTGTTTTCGATATCCAGCTTAAAAGAAAAACCAAACAGATTTGCGTCCTTTATCTCAAATAACCGCGTTTCGACGAGATTGTCGTTTACAAAGCCGATATGCCGGTCCTTTTCGGGAATGACGGCGCTTCGGCTGCGATTTATTATAATCATTTTTCGTTTTACCTTTCATCTTTCATTTTTGAACGTTTCCAAAGCAGTTTGAAATAAATCTGCCGCCTTTCAGGCTGCTTTGTGGTTTTGCTGCCGTGTAAATTATAGCACAAATGTTCTGCTTTTTTCAATTCGAAAAAGTAAACGTATTATGAAAAATGGAGGGTAAAACGACGTAAAAGTGCGTTCAAGAAAGGGACAGCGTGCCGGAAAGTATGTTTTTCATAACGTCCGAGAAGGTCATGCGGCGTATGTCCTCGTCTGCGATTACATCAGTTTCGGAAATGACGTCGTCGCCGATTTTGTAAATTATTTTGCCTATGACGTCGCCCTTTTTGACGGGCGCTTCGATGAAATCGGGAAGCACGGGAACCGTTTCGATGAGCTTATCCCTGCCTTTTGCGATAAGAATGCTGCCAAGGGCGTGAACGGGCGTTGTAAAAGGCTTGACACCGCCTTTAACGCGTATTTCGGGAAGCTCGGTCTGCTTTGTGTTGTATACCGAAAAGTTCGCAAAGCCGAAATCGAGCATCTTTTTCGCGTCGTTGAACCTGTCGTTTGAAGTGGGAGCCGTCATTACAACCGCGATAAGCTGCAGATCGCCGCGCTTTGCGGTGGCGCTCAGACAGTATTTCGCCGAATCGGTGTAGCCCGTCTTCATGCCGTTAGCTCCCGGATAAAAACGGATGAGCTTGTTGGTGTTTGAGAGTTCCATAGCGCCCGAGCGCAAAGAATCCATCCAGATTGTCGTATAATTGAAAATTATTTCATGCTTCAGCAGTTCTCTCGTCATAAGCGCGATGTCTTTCGCCGTCGTGTAATGATTTTCAATCGGAAGCCCCGTGCAGTTTGAAAAATGGGTGCTCTGCATGCCGAGTTCAAGCGCTCTTTTGTTCATTCTCGCGGTAAACGCCTCCTCGCTGCCCGCAATGTGCTCGGCAAGAGCCACCGTGCAGTCGTTTGCCGAAACGACGCACACCGCCTTTATCATGTCGTTTACGCTCATCTGTTCGCCCGGTTCAAGCCATATCTGCGAGCCGCCCATAGATGCGGCGTTTTCCGATGCGGTAACGACGTCGTCGAGCTTTATTATTTCGTCGTCGAGCGCTTCACAGATAAGAAGAAGCGACATGATTTTAGTAACCGACGCGGGCTCGGCTTTCATGTCGGAGTTCTGTTCGTACAGAATTTCGCCCGTCGCAAAGTCCGTAAGGCAGGC
>JAEESG010000100.1 GCA_016286245.1 Clostridiales bacterium
CGTCTTACGGCTCTTGTTTTCATATTCAGTCCTCCTCACGTTTTACCAGCGCCCATGCGGCGTCCACCAGGTGCCGGTAGTTTTCCTGCGTCAGTTTTTCACAAATAAAGCTCTGTCCCAAAGCGTTTACGTCCTCGCCGGAGATCTGCTCCATGCCGTTTTCGCGACAGAGCGCCATTACACGCTGAAGCTGGGCTTCGGTGTTTCTGCTCGGCATAAAGGTTAAAGCGTTTACGCCGCGCGATTTCAACATGGAAATCAGCTCGGGCAGAAAATCGTCCTCGTATTTCGCGGCTTTTTTGTCGCCGGTCGGAGACGCTGTAACGTCGCCGAGATATGCATAGCAGAGAATAGCGTCGATTTCGCGTGCAAAAGAAACCGCCTCGTCAAGAGTTATCATTTCGTCGGTTGCCGGAATGAAAATTTCCGGAATAAGATCGCTTTTCAGCTTTCCGAGAAGCTTGTAACGCTCGATTTCACTGCCGTCAGGCAGCATTTTTGAGGTTAAGGCGAAAAGCAGGTGCCGTTCCGTTACCGTGCCGCCGTCGGCATATTGTGAAATCGGTAGTACGTCGCGCTCAAAATCAAGATCAAGCCCCGTAACTCTGCATATGTTTTTAACCATCGCACGGTTGCGTTCGTTGCGTTTTTCTCTCAGCGGAGAGAGAAACTCCTGCACTTTATCGAAATATTTGCTTTTTACGCTGTGAAACGTCATATACCCAACACCGCATTGATCGGGATTGTTTAAGCGAACGTTGTCAAACCCGGTGCCCTCGTAGTTGATACGCGCCTCAAATCCGCACGTTGCGCCAAGTCCCGCAAGTTTTGCGGCAGCCCTGAATTCAGAAGCGCCGCCCATGCTGTCATGGTCCATAATGCCCGCAACGGGAAGTCCCTCTTTGCGTGCAAACCAGACCGCAGCGGTGGGGGAATAGGGCGAAAACGAATAAGTGGTATGTATGTGGTTGTTTGAAAGATTTGATCTCACCGCAGGCTTTTCCGTTTCAGTTTCAAGAAGCGTTTTGAGATTTTTAAGGCGCTCTGCGGCAGTGGGCGCGTTTAAAAACGCCCGTGTTTCCGATTCCGTCATGACAACATCACCTGCCCGCCGGTAACCGGAATTGCCTGACCTGTTTCATAGCACTGTTCCACACAGTAGAAGAGCGCTTTTGCCACGTCGGACGGCAGACAGCCGCGGCGGATGGGGGACTTTGAGAGATAATAATCCTTTACGTCCTCCACGGTTTTCGCACCGGGAACCTTGCCGGCTTTAAGATACTGAATGAATAATCCACGCTCCGGGTCGGACCACAGCGGACCGTCGTAGAAGTTGCCGGGGCAGATGGAATTTACCTTTATCTGATAAGGCGCAAGCTCGAGCGCAAAGCTCTGAGTAAGGCCTATACCGCCGAATTTTCCGCCGGCGTAGGCGAAGTTTGCCTTTGAGCCGACAAGTCCGGATTTTGAATTTATCTGAATAATATCGTGCCAAAGCACGGGAGCGGCGGCAAACTGCATTTTCATCACCGCGCTTGCGTATTTCGCGCACAGAAAATATCCCTTGTAGTTGACGTCGGTAACAAAATCAAACGTTTCGGCGGTCATTTCCTTCAAGTCGCCAGCCTTTGCAACGCCGGCGTTGGAAACGAATATGTCGAGTCCTCCGAATTTCTCTACCGTTGCGGTTACAAGTTCCTTTACGCTTTCTTCTTCGCTCACGTTTACGTAAGCAAACGCGGCGCGCTTGCCGAGCTTTTCCGCAGCGGCGATACCTGTTTCTTTGTTCATGTCCGCAATCATTATGGTTGCGCCCTCACGGTACATTTCTTCGGCAATGCCGAATCCGAATCCCTGCGCACCGCCGGTAACCACGGCGATTTTTCCGGAAAGACGTCCGGGAGCCGATATACGGTTGTTTACTTGCTGTGCTGCGGTTTGTAATGCTTCTCCAAATGTCATGCCTGCTTCCTCCTGTAATTTTCTGCTTCCCAATGGGAAATAAAATCTATCATTTCATCCGACATAGGCTTCTGTCCGCCGAACGAGGCGGTGTAATGCGCAATAGTCTGCGCGCTTTTCCAACTCTGTCTTGCAACCTCGGTGTCCGGAAGGTTTGGACCCAAGCCGCAGTAAACGATGTGATCGGGCGTGAAGGGGCGGGAAAGGGACGGCGGAACGTCAAGAGACGCGTCATAGCCTGAGTCTATCGCCTTGTCCAAAGCTTCCAGCATCGAATCCAACATCTCGCCGAGCTTTTCCGGGTCGTCTGAGGCAAAAAATACGCCGTGATTCTGTAAAAGCACCGTGTCGGCGCCCGTTTCTATCTTTTCACGCACTTTCATCGCAAGTATATATCCCGGACGGCATTCCTCTATCCACGCCGCGTTCGGAAACAGTCTCTTTGCTTCCGACTCTCCGTTTTTCGCACACGTAAGGCCGTTAACCTTGTTGGGATGCAGGTGCAGAACGTAGCGCTGCGGAAAGAGCGCGTGTAAGAGCGTTTCAACGCTCGGGCGCTTGTTCTCTTCGCCGGGAAGGCGGGCTGCCAGAATATCCGCAAGGAACGCGGCTTCACGCGCGGCGTCCTCGTTCGGATAGGTTTTTTTCGGAATTTCCATGAGTTTTGCCATGTCCAGCGCAACGAATTCCTCCGCACGAATGGTGGCAAGCGCCGTGCCCGAACCTTTGACGTAAAGCACGCCGTTTTCCTTCATCGAGGTGTTTCCGCCGCCTGCAACGACAAGCTCGGGATCCGCCCCGTAGTGATTTGAAAATGCTACTAAATTTTTCATTATTTTTCCTCCTTTTAGGAACATATACATTCAATTCCCGCCTGCCGTAAAAACGCGCAGCGCGGATCGTCTTCTTCAAGATCGGTAACGACCGCGTCAAGCTCCGTTATTGGCGCAACAGAGGCAAACGCACGGCGCGAAAACTTGCGCCTGTCCGCAACGAGTACCTTTTTTTCGCCCGCACCCAGCATAGCACGCTTGATGCGCGCGCCCTCCTCGCTGACGTCCGAGACGCCGCGCTGCTCGTCGATTCCCGCACAGGAAATAATCGACCAGTCAACGTGATAATCGGAAAGGAAAAGCTCCGCCTTTGCGCCGGAAAGGGAAAGCGTCTGTGGCTTAAGCAGTCCGCCTGCAATAAGAACGGTGCGGTCGGGCCGGTCGGCTATCTGTAAAAGGATTTCAACGGAATTCGTGATACCGGTAAGCCCTTTCTTTTCACGAAGCGCCTGCGCAACGAATATCGCGGTGGAACTGTCGTCCAGCATAACGCTCTCTCCGTCGTGTATAAGCGTCGCGGCGGCGGAAGCAATGCGCAGCTTCGCACTCACGTTCGTCTTTTTGCGCACGTTGTAAGGCAGCTCTCTTCCGCCGGTAAATACGGCACCGCCGTAACAGCGGCGGGCAAAGCCTTTCGCTTCGAGCTTTTCAAGATCGCGCCGAACGGTTTCTTCCGAAACGCCGTATATTTTGCTTAATGCGGAAACCGAAACGCGCCCCTCTTTTTCCAGACGCGTAAGAAGATCGCCCCGTCTTTCATCCGACTGCATCCGATCACCTCTTTTTCGAAATGTTGAATCTAACATTATAATACGCCGAAAAACATAAAAAGTCAAGTATTTTTGCAAAAACAACATAAAACTCACATAATATCACATTAATTTATGTGAGATGTCTGCCGAATTATAAAAAAATCTGACGGTTTCGGGTTTTTGATGCGTTCGGGACGTTGATTTCGTCAGTTTTTGGTTGATTTTTGATGAAAAAGGTGGTATAATATAAAAAATATTCAAATTTGATAATGTTGTGGATATGGATAAAAATCTTGTTGATGTAAAAGAAAATTTCATATATCAACTTGACAACGAACTGCTTTCGATTCTCTTAAAAGACCGTTCGTCTGGAAAATTGTTTTTAATACCGAAGACGAGATAAAACGTGGACAGCAAAAACTGATTGGGGAATAGTACTTTAAGATTATATAAAAGCGAGGTGTATGTATGGCTTCCATTATTGACAATCGCAAAAAAACGATGTTGGATTCGCTTAAAAATTCACTTAAACAAGCAGAAAGTGTTGATATTTTAACTGCGTTTTTTTATTTTTCCGGATTTAACGCATTAGCAGAGGAATTAAAAGATAAAAAGATTCGTATTCTGGTTGGAAACACAATTGATCCGGATGCCATAAACGAGCTTTGTCGTGCGATTAAAGATAATTTTGATGAGTCTTTGGAAACTTATGCTGTACGAGGATACAGCAGATATAACAACTCGCAAAAAAAATCTGCGTATATTGACAGCTTTGTCAATATGTTCAACAAATCTGCACTAGCAGAAGAATTTGACTCGACAGATAGTCAAGTTATCTTTAAAATGTTTTTAGAAAAAATTAAAAACGGAACATTAGAAATCAGATTAACAGCAAATCAAAATCACGCAAAAGCGTATATTTTAACAAATTTGCCCGAGTATTCGTGCTTTGGAGATCAAAAAGGAGTTGTATTCACAGGTTCATCGAATTTCACGTACAATGGTTTGCTTGGCCAGGGCGAAATGAACGAACGCTTTAGTGACAACACAAAATATGACGAATATATGCAAAATTTTGAAGATCTATGGAACGACAGCAAAACTGTAGATATATGCATAAATGGAGGGAATAATGATTTTGAAGAAGAGCTGAAGAAAAAACTTTGGATTTTTGCACAACCGACACCTTATCAAATATTCATTCGTATTTTATATGCGATGTATAACTCCATTGACAAAACCAGTGTTATTTCGCCTGCTGAAATAACAAACGGAAAGTT
>JAEESG010000101.1 GCA_016286245.1 Clostridiales bacterium
CGTCAAAAGGATTTTGGGCGTCGGCTTCCGGCTCGTTTTCCATTCTCCACAGTACCGTAACGAACATGGCTCTCGTCATTTCCGCGTTAGGCTCGAAGCCTGCGCCCGTGCCGAGCATGAGCCCGTTTTCATAGCAGTATTTTACCGCGTCGTAGTACCACGCGTCCTTCTTTACGTCGGAATAGGTGTTTTCGTCAAATTCCTTCCTGCTTTCGTCGGAATTTTGGTTATCATCTTTGTTTTCATCAGTTTTGCCGTCGGGCTTGACTGTTGTCGAACCGCCCGAGGTCGAACCGCCGGAAGAAGAGCCGCCCGACGGTGAACCGCCTGATGACGAACTTCCGGAAGACGAACCGCCCGACGAATAATTGGTTTTTTCGGCAGTGTAGTCGTCGGTGTAGTGGAATACTATCGTATCTCCGCCCGAAACCTTCTGCTCTGTTACCGCAAGCGAGGGATACCTGCCGTTTAACGTGTACATCCAGCCCGAAAGGTTGCCGTTGTCAAACTGCGAAAGCCCCTTTACCTCACTTATGTAGTTGCCATCCCTTGTGAACGGAATTCCGTTAAGTCCGAGAGCTTTCTCGATAACGTCTATAACGTAACTTCCTTTTTCGACCGTAATTTTCGTTCTCGGTATCCACGTTTCAAGATTGCCCTTGCTTTTGGTGTGAACGTCGGAGGCCGTCTGCGGCTTGCCGTGAGCGGCGTCTCCGAGAAGCGTGAAGTAAACGTTGATGTTGGAAGAAGAGTCCGAGGAATTGCTTTTTACCGTTATCGGCACCGTCGCAAAAACCGTTCCGAGCGCATTGTTTCCCGTATACGTAACGGTTATTTCATTGTCGGATACTTTAAGTTCTCTCTGCGGAGCATACGAATAATCGGTCGTTTCCTTTTTCATTCCGTTTTCGTATACCGCATTTACTGTCATTCCGCTCGGGTTGAATACGTCGCCCGCCGTATAAGACGTCTTTGAGGGCTTGACGGCAATTTCAAGTCCCGAAACCTTTGGAACCGTAACGCTTACGGGAATTTCAGCGGAAAGACCCTTGTACGTAACGGTAAGTACCTTCGTGTCCTCGCTTAACGTTTCGGGAATGATTGTGTAATTTGAAGCTATCTGCTCGGTTCCGTCCTCGAAAACGGCTTTTATGACAAGTCCCGTTTTGTCAAACGCTTCGCCCGCAAAATATGAAGTTTTTGCATTCTGCGTGTCGGGAACGATTTCTTTGAGAGGAGAATCCGTTGCATAAACGGGAATGACTATGTCGGGCAGTTTTCCGAAACAGCCGTTTTTCGCGTCGGCGTTTAGATTTGCGCCCTTTCCCGTTTCATAAGATATAAAGCGGTGGTTGCCGTACGGGTCGCCCCAGCCGCTCGCATATAAAAGACCGCCGGAGAGGGTAAACGTGTCGCCTTCGTAATCGGCGGGAATGATAAGCTCGGCTTCTTTTTCGAAAATTACCGAGCCCCAGAAATCCTGCTCTGAAAGCACCGCCGAAACAGTCTGCGCGCCTTCGTTCGATGCAAAATCATACTGCGCGCTCTGCGAGCCTATAATCTGTCCGTCATAACCTGAAACGTCGGTGTACAGAGCGACTGCGCTCATGTTGTAAACGCCCGCAAGCTTGTTTGCGGGGTGGTACAGCCTGTCGAAAACGATTTTGAGGCTGTCGCCGCGGTAAACCTTTTCACCGCCGTTTACGGTGATGTCAACTTTTTTTGCGGTAATGACCTGATAGTCGGTTTTATTGTCTTTTTCAAATTTAATTACGTTTCTTCCTTCGGAAAGCGGAATATAAAAGCTTCCGTCATCGTTTGCCGTAACCTCGGAAAATCCGCGATAAAGGATTTTGCCGTTTTCCGCCGTCGGATTTGCGGCGTATACCGTAAGTCCCTGCTCTTTCGGAGCAAACGTGTAATAATTGTTGTCTTCCGTAAAATAGATGCAGTCGTGCTCGTAATCGAGCGCGTCGCCCGAAAGCTTCGATTCGGTATCGTTTTTGCCCTCGTTTATCGTCATGCTGACGTTAAGATCGCTCTCGTCGCCGACAGACAGCACGAAAACGCCCGTATTTTCGGGATAAATCGCACCGTAAAATTCATCTTTCGTGCCGTAATTGAGCGTCATCGCGTCATACGTTACGAGAACGAACGCATTTCCGTTTTTCTTTGCGGTAAGCATGCCTTTTTCGTCGATTTCGGCAATATCCGACGCGTTTCCGTTCTCATCGATTATTTCATAGTGAAAATCGGGCTCGATAAAGTAATTTTCCGACGCGTTGTTTATAGCCTCATAATTGCGCAAGGATACTATCTGAAAACTGTCGTTTTCGGCAAGCTTCAGATATCCTTTCGGATTTACGTTCAGATAAATATCCGCAACGTTGTTTCCTCCGTTTGAAGCGGGGTCTCTGTCAACCGTCGTTTTTGAAAGTCCCTCGGGCTTTAATTTGTCGTCCGTGATGACAAGATTTGTTTTTTCGGTGTTTTTGAAAGTGCCCGCGTAGGTTACGCAGTCGGGCGCGCTTACGCGGAAATTGTACGTTTTGCCGTCTTCAAAATCAAAATAATATTTTGCGGTTTCGCCGTCGTCCGAGACGAAAACGGGCTTGATTTCCGTGAATTTTACAAAATGCACGCCGTCTTTTATTCCAACGAAAAGCGAAGTGTAATCCGGAACGCACACGAAGGATTCGGGAAGCTCCGATACCGTAAAAACGCAGACAGGAGGCGTGATTGCGGGTATCGTTTTTTCGCCCGAAAGTTTGTCCTTTGAAGCGGAAACGACATACCTGCCCGCGTTTTCAAAGGAAAGCACCGCTTTTCCGTCCTCATCCGTTTTTATCTCCGTTTTTTCGCCGTTTACAGTTATGTAAGCGTCCTTGCAGGGGGAGAAAACCATGTTCCAGTTTTCGTCGTATCCCGCTTCCTCAAGCAAAATCTCAAACTGCTCGGAAACAAAGCATTCCGCCGTAAATCTGTCAAATCTCGTATAGTTTTCAGTGTCGGGATAGTTGTTCTGATAAACGACAACGTCGATTATATCCCCGTCGCTGACAACGTGCGAAAGCCCCTCTACGTATTCGTCGGCAGCGTTTATCTGATAGCCGTAGTTTCCGCTCACGTCGCCCCAGAATTTCGTAACGCCGAGACCCCAGTAGCCTTCCCCGCTTAAATAGCCCGCATCCGCACCGCCTTCAAAATAGGCTTCGTGCAGCGCGTAAAATACGTCGTCGAGCGTGTAGGTTTCCTTGCCCGATAAATCCACGTTTGCAAGCGCAAGCGCATTCTGGTCCTTACCGGAGGCAATTTGCCCGCCTACCGAAACGTTGACCGATACGCTTATCGGATGTGTGTAGTACGCAGACGCCGTACTTGCCGCAAACGCCGTGAAAATCATGATAAGCGCAAGCAGCAGGGATAAAAATCTCGTTTTCTTCATTTTTTTCTTCCTTTCCTTTGAAAAAACGCGTTGAAATATATAAAAATGCCGCGGCAAAAGATTTGCCGCGGCAGAGTGTTTCCGCATCATCACATTTCAAAATGGGTACAACAAACAAAGCCCTGAAACAAAAAATTTTTTCAGCACCCGACAGAAAATACCGCTCCTATGCAAAAAGCACGTACGAAACGGCATCAGAGCAGGTCTTTTGACTCGCGTTTTAGCGCGCGTGCTCTGCCTTCTCAGTTTCCCAATGACTGACTTTCGTCAACGAACACGCACAAAACGCATACAGCGACTGGTATCGTTCAGGATTCCCACCTGATTCCCTTTTCACCTCCCGGAGCTTGAGCGCGTCCGGGCGACACTCTGTGTGAATATTCAGTTTTTATCAAAACGTACTTTAAATACGAAATGATTAAATTATTATAACATAATTTCGGTAATTTTTCAACTGTTTAACTATAAAAATTATATTGTTCGGTTTTTTTGTTGATGGACAGTTTTCTTGTTATACTATGCAAATCGTGTATAATCTTTCAGGAAAATTGTTCAGACCGCTTATTCATGACTTTCGGAACAAGAAAAGGAGCAAGGCGTTTTATAACCTTGCTCCCGATTTCTTATGCTTTTGCATTGGTGTGCTGATTATGCCCTATGAAATAGCCTCCTGCCCAACGGTATATGCCCATCTGCCATCCGCGTTTTTCTGCGCAGAACACTGACCAAAGAAATACGCACCTAAACCGCTTCTCCATTTGTGAGCATTAAATGCTGTCAATTCGGGCGGCTGTTCACCCGGTTTTATGTCATAAAGATTCCATGCCGCAGCCTCTATTGTCTCTATACTGAAAAAGAGTCCGTCTTCCCATACAAGGTTTTCTTTGTCAATATATCCCTGCTCACATAGTTCCTCCCATGTTCCTTTGAGATACGGCAGGCCGTGCTTATCCGAAAAATCTTTCATTACCTTCTCTTTTTCAGCATTGTTCAGATGCGAGAGATTTGATAAATCAATTCCTATTTGTTTAATTCCATTATTTAATCCGGAATCCACGTTCCATAAATCTTCCAACACTTGGAGATACAGTTCACATCTGTCCTCTCGAATATCTTCCGGAAGCGAACCAACTATTGTTGCATTACTTTCGTCAGTTTTTGAATTGCCGTCATCAGAATCGATTGTTGCAGACGATGTAACAGAGGGAGCAGAAGACGGGGCGGCAGGTGTTTTTTCAGGGGCATTGTCTTGTTGAGAACATCCTGCCGAACAAAACAAAAACACCAATACGGTAATTAAGGAAATTATTCTTTTCATAGTAGCTTCTCCTCGTATACTATGAAG
>JAEESG010000102.1 GCA_016286245.1 Clostridiales bacterium
GGGGCGCCTCTTCACAACTTGAGTACATCTCCGTATGTGAAATACATTTTATTCTTTTTTGCCCTTGGCGGAGAGGGTGGGATTCGAACCCACGCGCCCTTTCGGACAAACGGTTTTCAAGACCGCCTCGTTATGACCGCTTCGATACCTCTCCGTGAATTCGGTGTGCGTGTTATATGATAGCATAACAAAAGCGTTTTGTCAATAGCTTTTTTGAAAAACCGATATTTTTGAAACGCAAAAATAAGGCAAAAACAATTCGTAAAATGTTGACATAATATTATGCGTATGATAAAATAAAATAAGAAAAGTCTTTATTTTGGAAGGACTGATTTTATGAATAACGGCGGCGAAAACAAAAACAAAAAAAGGACGATAACGGGCGAGTTTGCAACGATTGATTTCAATAAGCGCAGAAGGCTTGAGGAAATCCGCGAAAACGAGGAGCTCGAACGCGAAAGAAGAAAGAGAATACTTTTTGAAAAGAGACGCGAGGAGCGCCTCAGGCAAAAACGCCTTGAAGTGCTCAAAGCAAGGGTAATCGCGGTCGTCGTACTGCTCGGCGTTCTTGCGATAGCGATAGGCTTAATCACCGCCGTGATAAAATCAATCTCCAAAAAGAAAAATACCGAAAAAATACCCGATAATACCGTGCCTGAGGCCGAAACGAAGCTTGTAACCGACTTTGAAGAGTCCGGGAATATACTGTATTTCGGCGAAAACGCCGAAAACGAGACCTTCGGTAAGCTTAACAGCCTCGTTTTGCAGACTTCCGACCCGTCGACAGTCGTTTTTCCCGATAAAATCAACGAATACGGCGAATTTTCCGGAATAATAGCCGGCTTTTACGGTACCGAAGCGTATAATACCTTCAAAAACAGCGTGAAAAACGCGCCAATATTCTCAAACGGCTACGTCTGGACGGAAAATGCAAATATCCGCTCGTCGCTCACGGGAGGATATATGTACGACAATAACGCGTCGTATATAATCGCCGTCTCGGATATATGCGTGAATGAATCGGATACGTCGTTCCTCATGGAAACCGACGAGGACACACAGCCCAAACTCGATAAATCAATGGGCAAAACCGTGCAGGAAAAACTGAATCTCGCGGTAGAACACTATTTCGATTCCAAAGTTACCGAGGGCGGAATAAAATTCGACCCCATTTCAAACCTCGTTTACGTGCTGACGGCGGAAAATAACGGAACGTCGAGCGGCTATCCGTCGAATAAATGGTATAATTTCAGGTTCGGCTACCTCGACGCGTATAATAATATCAAATTCAATAAGGCGATGAGGGCGCTCGCAAGACTTTATAACCTCATGGGAATGCCGGAACAGGCCGAAGAATACGAACAGATAGCAAATAAGAACGCCGAGGCGTTCAACGAAAAATTCTGGGATTCCGGAAAACAGAGATATATAGGCTGTATCGATGTAAACGGCATAAAATACGATTACGGCTTTACGTTTCTGAACCTCGAAGCCATAGAAGCGGGAATCGCCGATGAGGAAAAGACAAAGGCGATACTTTCGTGGATAGACGGCGAACGTGTAATCGAGGGCGATACCTCGACGGGAGAGGATATATATAATTACGTTTTCGCGCCGAGAAATACCACGCTTGCCGCCGAGGACAGCTGGTGGGACTACCTCGGAGGAAAGCTTCCTCTTTCGACCGAAGGCGGATATAATAAATATTACATGAACGGCGGAGCATCGCTTTATACCGAATATTACGATATTGCCGCAAGATATGCGTCGGGAGACGAAAAGCTTGCCGACAGAATAAAGACGCTTTCCGACTTTGCCGACGGAAAATATAAGGGCGGTTTATACGATACGGCGGTGTGCAGCATAAACGAAAACGCGCTTGACGCGCTCGCTTTCACGTCGCTTCCCGATATATTCTTCGGAATAAGGAACGACGGCGTAAGACTTTACGCAACGCCCGACAGAAAACTTGCCGGAGAAATCGCAAACGAGGATAAGAGCGGATATGCGGGAGTTATGGGCGTAAAGAACGTGGTTTACGCAAAGAATAAATATAACTTTGTGTTCGATACGGATAAATGTATTGTTACAGCGGACAGAAAAAAGGCGGTAAGACTCGCGCTCGGAGGCTTTGAAGCAAATACCGGATATGAGGTCAAAACCGTAACGGACGGAAAGGAAACGAAATTCGCCGACGTCCTTTCCGACGAAAACGGAGTTCTCAATATCTCCGCCGATTTCGGAGACGAAAGCTACCTCAAAGTCGAACTGCCGAAAAAATAAAAAGCGCTAAAAAAAGCACAACGTAAGTTGTGCTTTTTTTGTCGGAATGTTGCAAAAGACCAAAATATGTTGTATAATGATGGTGCAAATTTTAACGAAAACGGGGGATAAAAATGAATTTAACGGGACTCAAAATCAATTTTATCGGGGACAGCATAACCGAAGGACACGGCACAAGCGACATGAAGACAAAGAACGTTGCGGCATGCCTTGAAAGACTTTCGGGTGCGACAGTCAGAAACTACGGCGTGGGCGGAACGAGAATCGCAATGCAGCGCGACCAGGAGGGACTGGATTTTGTAACCCGCGCAATGTCGATGGACGACGACGCGGACCTCGTAATCGTCTTCGGAGGCACGAACGATTTCGGACACGGCACTGCCCGGCTCGGAACTTTCGGCACTATGGACCCGCGTACCTTTTACGGCGCGTTGAGAACGCTTTGCGAAAATCTGTTAAATAAATATCCCGAAGCACAGATAGTGTTTTTAACGCCCCTTCACAGATGCTTTGAAAACGACGTGTATTCGCCTCTTGATAATTTTTCAAGAGAGGGAAATCTCGAAAAATACTGCGAAATAATAAAGGAAGTCGCCGCATACTACGCGCTTCCCGTGCTCGATTTGTTCAATACGAGCGGCATACAGCCGAACGTTGAAATAATGAAACAGAAATATATGCCCGACGGACTGCATCTCAACGACGCGGGCGCCCGGAAGGTCGCAAAGAGAATTTACGGATTTTTGCAGACGCTTTGATAAAGGGGAGAGAATAATATGATTAAACTGAACGGTGCGGAGCTTCGCGATAAAATTTACGCGTGCTTTCTCGGAAAAAATATAGGAGGTACGCTCGGAACACCCTTTGAGGGCAGACGCGAGGTGCTGGATATAAAGGGCTTCAACTCGGAGCCCGGAAATCCGCTTCCCAACGACGACCTCGATTTGCAGCTTGTATGGCTGAATGCCGTGATGAATAACGGAAGAGACATAAACGAAAGAGTACTCGGAGAGTATTGGCAGACCTTTATAACGCCGTTCTGGAACGAATACGGCGTGGGAAAGGGAAATATGGCGCGCGGCCTTGTTCCGCCCATTTCGGGAGAATACGAAAATGACTGGAAACACTCCAACGGAGCGTGGATAAGAACGGAAATATGGGCGTGCCTTAACCCCGCGCTCGTTGAGGAGACGATAAGATACGGCTATATGGACGCATGCGTCGACCACGGAAAAGGCGACGGAACGTACGCGACGATTTTCGTTGCCGCGGTGGAAAGCGCCGCCTTCGTCGTTTCGGATGTAAGGGAGCTTGTGAATATAGGACTTTCCAAAATTCCGTACGACTGCAGATTTTATAAATACATAAAGACCGTGCTCGATATGTACGACGATAAAAAAACGTGGCTCGAAACGAGAAACAGGATAACCGATATGGCGCTTGCGGACGAGGAGCTCGGATGGTTCCAGGCACCCGCAAACGTGGCGTATACCGTAATAGGCCTTCTGTACGGGGACGGCGACTTCAAAAAGACGCTTATTACCACCATTAACTGCGGAGACGATACCGACTGCACGGGCGCGACGGCAGGAGCGATTCTGGGAATCATAAACGGAACGAAAATCATCCCGGAGGACTGGAAGGCGTATATCGGCGATAAAATAGTAACCATAGCGGTGAACAGGGGAGCGTGCAGAGTGCCCGCAACCTGCACCGAGCTTACCGATACGATAATGGGAATGCATAAAATGATGCTTCTCGGCAAAAACGTCGAGGTTATCGATGAAAAAACGCAGATTGACGCAAAGGACGTCGAAAATTATAAGGGAAAAGCATTTTCCGACGAGCTCGCAAAGAGGGGAAACTACTTTTTCGATATGGACTTCGTGCTGTCGAAAATCGGCATAGATTTCGACGAAAAGCCGAGTGTTTTGCCGTGCGGCAAAATCGAAATAAAAGTTACGATAAGCAATAAGATAACGTCCCAGAAGCACTATCAGGTAAGATTCGTACTGCCGTCAGGCTGGACCGTTTCGGGCAAAAAGGATGTTTACGTAAAGAGTAAAAAACACGAGTACGGAAACGGAAAGGCGAGCGAAAACTACGTTATCACCGCGGGCGACACGGTAGAGGCGAAAAACAGGATAATAATCGAAATCACCTGCGAGGGACATTCCGATACGGCACTCGTGCCGCTTGTAATACTCGGGTAAATAAATATAAAAAAAGCAGACGCGAAAGCGCCTGCTTTTTTATATGTTATTTTGAAATCAAACCACACCGTGAGCGAGCATTGCGT
>JAEESG010000103.1 GCA_016286245.1 Clostridiales bacterium
ACCAGCTTTTGCAGAGATATTATCTTAAAGGCGCCAAGCAAGGACCTTATGAACACCCTTGCCAGAAGTGTGCTTGCCCTTTATTCGTATGACGATATGGCAGACGACACTTCAGTGCCAAATGTTTTAAGACAGTGCATGCAGCTTATCGCACTGTTTCCGGTTCTTTCGGTTTATGGATATCAGGCTTACAGCCATTACGATCTTGGAACCGGACTTGTTATCAATAATCCTCAGCCGGATCTTTCTACGGCTGAAAATATCCTTTGTCTTCTTCGTGCAGACGGAAAATATACCAAGCTCGAAGCAAGGCTTCTTGATCTTGCCCTCGTACTTCATGCGGAGCACGGCGGCGGTAACAACTCGACTTTTGCAGCGCGCGTTCTTTCTTCCACGGGAACAGACATATATTCTTCCATTTCCGCCGCAGTAGGCTCTCTCAAGGGTCCCAAGCACGGCGGCGCCAACATCAAGGTTGACAACATGTTCACCGACATCAAGGAACATTTGAAGGACTGGAACGACGACGAGGAAATAAAAGCGTATCTCGAAAAGATACTCAAAAAGGAAGCCGGCGACGGAAGCGGTCTTATTTACGGTATGGGACACGCAATATACACGATATCCGACCCGCGTGCCGTTCTTCTCAAAAAATATGCGAAAGACCTTGCAAAAGAAAACGGATTTGACGATGAATTCAATCTGCTCGAAAAAATCGAGGAACTCTCCCCCGAAGTTTTCCACAGAGTTACGGGCATAGACAAGACGATGTGTGCAAACGTCGACATGTATTCCGGTCTTGTTTACAGAATGATGAAAATTCCGACGGATTTATTCACTCCTCTGTTTGCCACGGCGCGCGTTGCGGGCTGGTGTGCTCACAGAATTGAGGAGATTCTCACGGGCGGAAAAATCATCCGTCCCGCTTACAAGACAAACTTCCTTGTTCACGATTACGTTCCGATTTCTGAGCGCTGACTTTTCACATTTTATATTGACAACTTTTTTAAAAAGGTGTATTATATAATTGAAGTTGACAGTTCCTGTTCTGTCGGCAAATTTGATATAAAGGGGTAATTTCTTATGCTGAAAATTTTTGCCGGACTCAAAGGCTCCGGAAAAACAAAGCACCTGATCGAAATGGTTAACGATGCTCAGAAAACGACGAAGGGAAACGTAGTCTGTATTGAATATGGTACTAAGCTGATTCACGAAATCGATTCAAAAGCAAGACTTGTTAATATAGCCACCTACGGCATAGACGACTGGAAGAAACTTTACGGATTTGTATGCGGAGTTCTCGCAAGCGATTATGATCTTACCGATTTATTCATCGATTCCGCTCTTAAAATCTGCAAAAACGACCTTGCAGGCTTTGAGGAATTCGTAAAAGCCGCCTCCCCTCTGCTTGATTCACAGAACGTTAATTTCACAATGACCGTTTCAATCGAAATTGAAAAGCTCCCCGAAGCTTTGAAGCAATTTCTTGTAACAAACAATTAATTAATGGTTTTCAACTACCGGACACCCGATGTTCGGTAGTTTTTTGTTTATATTGACTAATTTTTTGACTTTTTATACAAAATTCATCAAAAAACAAAAAATGTGTTTACTTTTTTTTCCTATTATGATATAATGTACTAAACTTAGAAAGGAGTTTAATCATATGCTTAAGAAAATTTTAGTTGCTCTTCTTGCAGCAGGTATGATTTTCGTTTTCGCGGCTTGTGAAAAAGGTAATGAAGGCAATACCGACAATACCGATAAGCCCGGCACGGACGTTACCGAAGTTGTAGGCGGAGACACCACAGACGGTCAGGATGAAACCGATTCCGAAGAAATCGATTATCTCTCCGATCTCTCAAAGGAAAGATATGACGGTTATACTTTCAGAATGCTTATTCGTCCGAAAAAGGTTTCCGACCAGTATCTTGAAGAAGACTCAACGGACAAAGTTGAAAGCGCAATTTACAGAAGAAACAAGCAGGTTGAAGAAATGTACGGTATTACGATTACCGCAACCGAATCTTCAGACTCTGACTATGAAACGGACGCTCTTAACTCCATCCTTGCCGGCGACGACGCTTACGACGTAATCTTTGCTCACGCAAGAGCAGCTTTCGTTTATGCGGCAAACGGCGCTGTATATAACATTAAAGACATTGACACGATCCATCTTGACAAACCCTGGTGGTCCAAGAATATTCAGGAATCGTGTACAATCAACGGACGTCTGTTCGTTCTTGACGGCGACATTTCAAAGCACAGACTCTTTTACTGCAACTGCCTGATGTTCAACAAGAGAATATTTGACGACCTCGGTCTTGACTATCCTTACGACCTCGTAAGAGACGGCGACTGGACGTTCGACGAATTCTCGTATCTCGTCAGAAAAGGCGGAAAAGACCTTGACGGCGACGGCGTTATAGGACCCGAAGCTGACCAGTTAGGTTTGTACACCCGTGCTTACGGTTTACCCACCGCCCTCATCTATACAGGCGGCAAGAAGATATATGATATAGGCGACGACGGCAAACTTCAGCTTACTCTTTATTCGCAGAAGACAGCCGATATGTTCGACCAGTTCTTCCTCTTGTGCAGCAATTCGGCAGTATACCTCGAAAACAGCAACGGTACATATACAGACGGCTACAACCTCTTCATCCAAGGCAGAGCAATGTTTGTTGACAACGCTATCGGCGACGTAAACGGCATGCGCGACATGGAAGACGACTTCGGTATTATTCCGAACCCGAAATTCACTGATGAAGACGAATATCTCACCGTTTCGAACGGACATATGCACCTTGAAGTTATTCCGATAACCGTTCCCGACGTTAACCGCACGGGCGCTATTCTTGAAGCTCTCTGCGCTATCGGTTCGAGAGACGTTATCCCCGAATATTACAACGTTGCTTTGAAGAGAAAGTATTCTCGTGACGACGATTCGGAAGAAATGCTCGACCTCATTAAGGACAGCGTAACGTACGATATAGGCTACGTTGGCGGTTCTTCATACCAGAGCGTTGGCTATCAGCTTTCCAACCTCGCAACTCACGACTTCTCTTCGTACTATGCAGAAAGAGAAGCATCCGCTATTGAAACTCTCAACAACTTCAACAAGAACTACGGCGGATTCGAAGACATCGAATAATACGAAAGCATAAAATTAAAGACGGTATCGAAAGATACCGTCTTTTTTTATTTGTTTTGCCTTACATATTTTTCATTGCTTCGTCGGCTTCTATGATATAGCATACTATGAGCTTGAGCGATTCGAAGAATGATTTGAGGCACATGGATTCGTCCGGCTGATGCGCGTTTCCGTGTCCCATAGGTTGATTGAGTCTCTGCTCGATATATCTTGCGACAATTCCTATCGACAGCGAGTTTTTAAGCAGTCTTGAATACGTGCATCCAACCATTTTAACGCTTTTTGCGTCCTGTATTCCGGAAATGAATCTGAACGCGTCAACAAGTGCTTTTCCTACGGGGAAATCTTCGGGAATAACAAATCCTGCGGAGCTGCTTATATCGTGAGCGGTCCAGTTTTCGGAATAGCTCTTAAGGTTCTTTTCTATTGTCTCAGGCTCAATCGTGGTGCCGTATCTTATATCGAGGCTCAGATCAGGGCAGCCGTCTACTGTTCTTATTATTCCGTTTGAGCAGGTAAGTTTGTTGAACACCTCGTCATACGCTTCTATATGGAAGCTTTCGCCGAAATAATGTTCAAGGATATCTTCCATATCTGCAAGTATCATTTTGTCGTCCTTATCGGTATTATCGCACTCGCCGAGGAATTTTACGAGGACATAGCCCGCGTTTAAGCTTCCCTCGGGGTCTGCTCCGTGCTTTGAAATACCCGTCGCAACAATACAGATATTTCCGTCTTCAAGAGTTACGGTTATTCTTTCGTTGCTCTTTGCTTTTTCCGTGATTTCATTATAGAGTTTTTCGTCGTATTTAATCTTTGCTTTTACGTTTTCGAGTATTATGTTCGGTGCGCTGCCGCCGTTTATATCAATTATTGTTTTGAACTTTCTGTTTGATTTCATATATGCTGCGGTTCTTCCTCTTTCGCCCGAGCTGTACGGATATGCTCCGTCAACGACAAACGAAACGTCGGGCATCTTTTCGTTTTTTACGAACGCTTTAAGGTCCTGCATCCCCTGCTCTTCGTTTGAGCCGACGAACATAAGGATTTTATTGTTAAGTTTAATGCCCATTTCTCTTATTATTCTTACGGCGTAAACGATTTCCACAAGTCCCGCTTTGTCGTCGTAACAGCCTCTGCCGACAATGTTGTTATCGATTATAACCGGCTCGAAAGGCTTGCAAAGCGTCCATTCCTGATTTTCAACGGGAACGACGTCCGCGTGTCCGAGCAGGCACAGCGTTTTTTCACCTTCTCCGTACTCGGCGGTTGCATATCCGAGCTTTTTATTAACGTTTAAGTCAAATCCGTGCTTTTTAAAGAAGCCGACCGACTCGTTAAGCATTCTTGCGCATTCTTTTCCGAACGGCTCGTCTTCCGCCGTTTTTTCCGTCGAAATTGAGGGGATTTTGGCAA
>JAEESG010000104.1 GCA_016286245.1 Clostridiales bacterium
CCAAAATAATCGGTGCAGATATTAAAGTGCTTGATATGCCCCTGCTCGACACCCGAATCGAAGGTAAAAATTTAGTTGGGAAATTCATCAGCGATATAGTACTTCAAATATTAAGTTTCGTGGCTGAAAACGAAAGGGCTAACATTAAGCAAAGGCAGGCTGAAGGAATCAAAATTGCAAAAGAAAAAGGCGTTAGATTCGGCAGGCCTAACGCAATCACGCCACCTAATACAAATGATATATTAGACAAATTTATAAATCATGAAATCACAAACACCGAAGCCGCCAAATTGATAGGAGTTTCCAGAGGTACTTTTTTTCGGCTGGCAAAAAGTAGAAAAAATCAAAATTAATTCTCCTTATATATAGACAAATTTTAAAATGTAATATATAATATACTTAAAGACGTCGGAAGGAGAAAAAATATGATGAAAAAGAAGATTTTTTTAATATTCGCGCTTTGTATTATCTGCACTCTTGCGGCACTGTCCGTATCGGCAGGCGGTCTTAAAATCGAGGTAACAAGCGAGGACGAGCTTGTCGATGCGCTGAGCAAAACCGAGGTTGTGGACGAAATCAACATAGTTGACAGTTTTACGATTACGAAAGACTGTGCAATAAAGTATGACGGAAACAAAATCAACTATTACAGCGACACGGTACTTACGATTTCCGACGGCGTTACGCTTACGCTTATCGACGGCGGCACGCTCGGAAGCGTATGGGCGACGTTTGAGGGAAACTGGGACGACCCGCTTCTTCCCAACGCAAAATGCATTAACAACGGAAACATTATTCTTGAAAAAGGCGGATTTCTCGATCTCGATTTTGATACGAACAACGGAAATATATTAGTTAAGGACAAAGGTCTTTTCGGCGCGTGCGTTACCAACAACGGCGAAATTACCGTTGAGCGCGGCGGAATATTCGCGTCCGGCCAGGGCGGCGAAATCCGCAACAACGGAATTATCACCGTTTCGGACGGTGCGATAATCGCAAGCCGTTTCGGCTCGACTCTCAACAACACTTCGTCGGGAAAACTGATTTTAGACGGCGAATTCAACTGCGGCTGCGTCGGAGACGAGTTCTGGTTTAAAAACGACGGGGACGTTCAGGGACGCGGCAGTTTAACCGTTTACGAAGCGGCGCACGACGTTATGCCTTCCGACCTTGACGAAATGATCGAAAAGGCGATGTCGGAGCTTGGGCAGACGGCGCGTTTTGAAAACTGGGACGACATAAGCATTTACAAGGAAGTTGAAGCGGCAAGTTTCGACGAGCTTGTTTTGCTGCTTACGGCAGACCGCACGGTTGCGGGCGAGCACGTTGACGGCAACATGGACATAATTGCGCGCATAACAGACGACGTAACGGTTACGGGCGAGCTTGACTGCATGAGCAAAATCGTCGTAGGAGAGCCCTACCGCCTCACGATAGCGGACGGCGGCGCGCTTACGGCTTCCGTCGACAACGACGGAGTTGTCTGGGTTGAAAACGGCGGACTGCTTGCGACAACCATGGGCGGCGACATAAAAAACAAGGGCTCGATTATTGTCGACGACGGCGGCGAGCTGAGAAGCCAGATGGGCGGCAGAATCGTAAACGAAATCGGAATAATAGAGCTTGAAGGAACATATACCGAAGCGTTCCGCACGGTCGTAATCGGAAGCGTGCTCGGCTCGGAAATCGCATACATAACCGCAAACGTGCCCGACAACGCGGCGCTCGTTGCGGCAAGGTACGACGAAGGCGTGCTTACCGACGTAAAGATAACAGCTAATCCGCTTATGAAGGGAAATATCGAAATGGACGGCACGGGAGAGCAGTTCAAGCTATTTTTGCTCGATCTTGCAGAGTGCAAACCGTTTTGCGAAAATTGGAAGAATCAGTGATTTGAGATAAAAGGAAAACAGACAGGATGAAATTCTGTCTGTTTTTTTGTGATTAACGTACTGATTGCGCTTGGCGCTGCAATCCGGAATTTATCTGCGTTTTCTGCCATTACCACTTGAGCCCCGCCCGGTCGTACGCGCGGCGGAGATTGTTGTGCGACACGATATAGCAGCGACTGTCTTCATAATTATTGGCCGCCGGGTGCCCAGCTTCCGCATTATTGGACGCCCGGGCAAATGCGTCCTTCTGCTCGCGCTCGGACAGTTTCGGGTCGAACGCGGCGGACAGCGCATTCCGCTTGTCCTCCTGAATCGCATGCAGATCCTCAAACTCATCCTCGATCAGATTCTTCGCCAGTCTTTCCGTCAGCGTCTGACAAAGCTCATCGGAGATCCTGACCGGGAAATCCCGCTCGGACCTGATCCGTGTTCTCAGGTCCTGCGGCACGGGATAACGGTACGTTCCGCAAAGATAGCTGCCTTCCGCGAAACCGAACGTATCCGCGTCGCGTTTGTCGGTCCGTTTCGTGAATCTGAATACGATAGAGGCGTTTCTCATCACACTGCCGGTCGACTCGTTTTTATGGTAGACGCTGTAACCCATATACCGGTCGTAATGGTCGTAGATCCAGCCGTCGTCGAGCATTTCCTGCTCCGGCTGTTCGGAAAACCGGTACTCGCGAAGCGTCATGGTGTTGCCGAAGGCGGCGGTAATATTAGCGTCCGATTTCCATTTGACCGACGTGATCCTGTACGGCGCGCCGGTCGCCTCCCACTCGCGTTCTTCTTTGTATGCGGTCAGTTCCCGAAACGCGATATCCCACCTGTGAAAGGGATATGCTACGATTGTTTTGCCGCTCTTTCCGTAATAGACGGTGTCGTCGTCTATCGAAGCAGGCTTCGACCGGTCGCAGGTAAAGGCATACCAGTCTTCCTTTATGCCGGCTTTTTTGCATTCGTCGAGAAACTGCTCCTTGGTTTTGATACGGCATCTGTCGAGAAGTTCCTGTTCCCGCTTTGCAAAATAGGCGTCCTGCTCTTCTTTGGTCATTTGATGTTCCTCCGCAAACTCCGGTTTATCGAATCGGTTTTTAATATTTTAACACAAAAATATGTATTTTTCAATTTGTTTTAAAGCGTGATTCAAAGTCACGCCTTTTCTGAAAATCATGAAGTCAATTTCTCTTTTTTCTGCTCTTGAAATCGTCGTTGATCTTTTTGCTCCAGTCCGCCTTGATAGGTGCGCTTGCACGCATACGGCAGACCGTTTCGGCAACCGTGTCGAAAAGTACTTCCGTTCCCTGAGAATCAGCGTGATAGTTGACCGCTCTGTCGGCTCCGATGCCGAAGTGCTTTGCGGTCTCGACCGAGTCGATGTTGGCGCCAATGAACAGAAACTCCCAGCCAAACTCTTCTTTCTGGCGCTTGACCATCTTCTTCACTTCGTCGCTTGAAAATTTGCGGCTTGCGTTTTCAAGTCCGTCAGTCGTGATAACGAACATAGTGTGTTCAGGCACGTCTTCGGGACGGGCGTATTTATGAATGTCGCCGATATGCTTGATTGCTCCGCCGATAGCGTCAATCAGTGCTGTGCATCCACGCACGTAATATTCTTTTTCCGTCATCGGCTTAATCTCAGACAGTTTCACGCGGTCATGAATTACCTCGCTGACATTGTCAAAGAGAACAGTGGAAACATAGCACTCGCCGTCCTGCTTTCTCTGCTTTTCGATCAGCGAATTGAATCCGCCGATCGTGTCGCTCTCCAGTCCTCCCATTGAGCCGCTCCTGTCTAAGATAAATACCAGTTCCGTGATGTTGTTTTTTACTTTTTTCATTTTCTATACCTCCAAAAAAACAATGTGGTCGTTTGGTTTTTAAGCCTACGACCACATTATAATGAATCAGTTTTATTTGGAGGTCGCCTATAAGGCGACAAATCATTTTTCTTGACAGTTGTATTTTTCAAAACAGCTATCACAAACTTTTCTATATCTCACGCCCATGTCATCAACTATTTTAGCATCGCAAACCATTATGTTTTCAGCGTTACACATTTCACAGTTGCCCAAATACTTATGCGTTACATTATTCTTGCTAACACTATTCCCGCTGAATGTTTCAGATGAAAAACTATTTGTTGATTGCTTTTGATATTTTTCTACATTTATTGTTTTCTCAATGCTACAAACTTTATCTATCAATTCGCCAAAGCCGTAAAGAGTTATACTGCTCAGCCAAGCAAATAACCCTCCAATAACAATTATAAGCAGTCCAACTATCACTAATTCCTTAGTTGTTGCCATAATCACAACTCCAACAATTGCGTATATAGCAATTTGTATCCAGCAAACAGCACTTGCTACGCCTTTAATCATTTTTCCAATTTCATTAAACATATTTATTCCTCCAATTTTATAAATAACTTTTATTATCACAAATTAATATGTCAAAGGTTTTTAATTATACCAACTTTTTATACTACACCCCCAAAAGCGCCTGATCGAAAGCAAACAGCGCCTCGTTGATCTCAAACACGTTGTAGTTTTGATTGGAAATGAAATACTCGATAATAATGTCGAATTTTGAGCTGTGCGACAGCGCGAAACCGGCTTTCATAAGCATATCCTTGGTCTCGGTCAGCGTAAGCTCCAGAGCAATGGCAAAAGCAA
>JAEESG010000017.1 GCA_016286245.1 Clostridiales bacterium
CAAGCCGACAAGGCTTGGCATATCATCGACGCGCAAAGCGCGTTGTATTTCATCGCGGCGCAAGCCGTGTATATCATCACACCGCAGGTGTGTATGTTTTGTCGGCTTGATGATATGCAAGACTCCGTCTTGATGATATACAATTCCTGCGGAATTGATGATATACAATGCTTCGCATTGATTTTACAGGATAAAGAGACTCCGGTCGAGAGCCTCGACACGCAATTACGCGTCAAGGCTCTTGCTTTTTTATGTTTAATCTTTCGCGGAGAAATTTTTAATGTAATTTAAGCGAAAAGGATCGCCTGCGGGCGCAGTCGGGAGTCCCGACACGCAAACTCGCGTACGGGGTTCTCGGCTTTTTTATGTTCTTTTGCTCGCGAGGCAGATTTCATAAAATATAGCAGCATATCTGCTCTTTTTATTACGGAAAAATATAGTAAAAATTACAAGAATATGGTATAATGTTATTTACAAAATATATCCGCGAAAAAACGTGAAAAAACGAGATACCGGCTCATTCCGAAATATAATTGTGTGGGAGCGGAATGCAATATAAAAAACCGGTTTATTATTATAAACGTATTTATAATGCTTTCAGAACAGGAATACGACGCAAAGACATATTCGGAGGAACAGTTATGAAAAAGATAGGAAGACAGGTTTTGTTTCTTGAAGCAAAAGAAGGAAATCCGAGAAATGGAGAGGTAGCCTTTTTGAGAATTGATGATCACACGATTATGTATGCTTATTCAAGATACGAAGGAAATGAATGGAATGACCATTGCCCTGCGGATATTTATGCATTATATTCCTATGATGACGGCGAAACCTGGCAGGATGAGAGGCTTATCGTAAAGCACGATTCAACAAATGTGATGTGTGTGTCGCTTCTGCGATTTGACAACGGGGATATAGGCACATTTTACCTGAAAAAAGAAAACGAAACATGTTCTTGTGCTATATATATGATAAGGTCAGCAGATAACGGGAAAACCTGGTCAGAGCCTTTAAGATGTATAAACGAAGACAAGTATTTTGTAACCAACAATGACAGAATTATTAAGCTTAAAAGCGGCAGAATTCTTATTCCCGCAAACTGCCATCCTTTCAGAGACGATAATCCGCCAACGCCCGGTAAATTTGATATCAAGATGGCGGCAAAGCTTAATATCTTTGCATCTGACGACGATGGATATACATGGTATAAATTAGCAAAAGATATTGAAATGCCTGAAAAAGACAGCAATTCAGGCCTTCAGGAAAGCGGACTTTATCAGAGAGAAAACGGGGAGTTGATTGCCTGGTCAAGAACGGATATGGGATTTCAGTATGAGTGTATTTCCTATGATAACGGCAGGTCTTGGACAACACCTCACCCTAAAAAGTTTTTCACATCACCTTTATCTCCTATGAGTATGAAAAAGGCGTGCGAGAAGGTTATAGCGATTTTCAATCCTATCCCGTCATATACAACCCGGGTGCTTGCAAATGAGCGCACATGGGGAAGAACGCCTTATGTCTGCGCCGTTTCGGAGGATGACGGAAATAAGTTTGATAAGATTTTCTGCTTAGAGGATGACGATAAAAACGGATATTGCTATGCTGCGATCTTTGACGGCGGAGACTATTTTCTTGTTGCGTATTATCATTCAAATAATTCCGAAGGGTGTCTAAACTCCAATAAAATAATAAAGATAAAGAGCGACGAACTGTTTTGAGAAATTATTTGAGAAAGATAATGGCAGACGGATGGGAACAGTGTGTGAAAAGTGAGGAAAAATAATTATGAACAACAGGTCTATCAAAGAAATAAAAGAAACGCTGAACGTTCTGCTTGCGGTAGGGGCGGTATGTGCGGTATACGCGGTACTGCACGTTTTCGGAATAACCTGCCCGATAAAGTATCTTACGGGCATATCCTGCCCGGGATGCGGCATGACGAGGGCGTACCTCTGTCTTCTGAAGCTTGACGTATACGGGGCGTTTTATTATCATCCCCTGTTTTTTATGCCTCCCGTCGTACTTACCGTATATTTTTTCAGGAGCCGCATACCAAAAAAGGTTTACAAACTCTTTCTATTGACAACGGCGGTTCTGTTTGTTATCATATATGTAGTTCGACTGTTTTCGCCTTACAACGACGTTGTGGTCTTTCGTCCTCTTGAGGGGAAAGCGGCCGAATTATTCAATTTAATTTTTCACGGAGGAAATTGAACATGTATTGTAGAAACTGCGGTCAGCAAATAAGCGACAATCAGAAGTTTTGTCCCAACTGCGGCGCGAGCACGTCGTTCGGTCAGCAGGCTTACGACTCTGCAAAAACGGCTTTTCAGTCTGCGGAAAATCAGCTTGACAACGCGATAAACGATTTCAGAGGCAATCAATATCAAAATCCCGGTTTTCAGGCTCCCCTGCAGACAGACAGAAGTCTCTGGATGTACATACTGCTTTCGATAATCACCTGCGGCATATATTCCTACTATTTCATATACAAAATGGCAAAGGACGTAAACGTTGCGTGCAGCGGCGACGGAGACAACACCGGCGGACTTGTTCAATTCCTGCTTTTGTCGCTTATAACCTGCGGAATTTACGCGTGGGTATGGCACTACAAGCTCGGCAACAGGCTTGCCTACAATGCGCCGCGTTACGGTCTTGTTTTCCAGGAAAACGGAACGACCGTCCTTATGTGGATGCTTTTCGGCTCGCTTCTGTGCGGAATAGGCGCGTTTGTCGCGATGAATATTCTCATCAAGAATACCAACAGCATCTGCTTTGCATACAACCGTGCGAACGGTTTAATGTAACATCAAACCCGCCGACTTTAAAAGTCGGCGTTTTTTAACGCAACTGCAAGTTGCTTGCGCGGATTATTATTCCGTGATAAAATACTTCCGAGGTGAAAATAATGGAGACAAAAGACGTTATACTTGAGCTGAGTACAAAAAACAACTTATCGCAGGACGAGCTTGCGGAAAAAGTGTTTGTTACGCGCCAGGCCGTTTCCCGCTGGGAAAACGGCGAAACTACGCCTAACACGGAGACGTTGAAGCTTTTATCAAAACTTTTTGACGTTACCATAAACACGCTTCTCGGAGCGCCGAACCGACTCATCTGCCAGTGCTGCGGAATGCCGCTTGAAGATGAAATTACAGGCAAAAACAAGGACGGCTCGTTCAACGAGGACTACTGCAAATGGTGCTATGCCGACGGAACGTACACTTACGGCAATATGGACGACCTGATAAACGTATCCGTACCCCACATGGTTTCAAAGGATTTTTCCGAGGAGCAGGCGAGAACTTACATGAAGAAGCTGCTGCCGACGCTCGACTACTGGAAAAGATACAAGGAACTCAGTGATGACGGTGAATTTGAGGCGTTCAAAAAGCGGCTTATCGACGAAATAAACGGTCTTCACATTGAGGGCATGCCGAAGCTCGAAAAGCTGAACGCGCTCGTCGGAAAATACGTAAATCTTACGTATGCGCTTCCGAGCGGAGAGCGTGTAAAATTCTTAAACGACGGGACAACCTATCTCGGAAACCAGCTGGAGCCGGAATTCGGCGGCGGAAGGTGCTTCGGGGTCCTTGCAAACATGGATTTTATCCTGATTTGCACTTATGAAAAAGACGGCGAAAATCCGGAATTGGTTTTATATAAAAAGAGATAAAATACAGATAAAATCCCCCGCTGAATTCTCAGCGGGGGATTTTTTTACTGCTCAATATATTCAATCATTCTGTTTATTGCGACTGCCGCTTCGGCGCGGGTGAGAAACGCTTCGGGATTGATTTTTCCGTCCTGATTTCCGGAAACAAGTTTTGCATTTTCCAAAAATATTACCGCTTCCTTTGCATAATCGGAAACCCCGTCAAAATCGGCAAAGAGGCTGTCGGTTTCTGCTTCCGAAGCAATGCCTTTTTCCTTTAAGATGCGGTAAATCATCACCGCCATATCCTGCCGAAGTATATTTTCACCTATTCCGAAGTGTTCTTCGCTCACTCCTTTGACGATTTTTTTGTCGAACGCCGCGGAAACGTAAGGGTAACACCATGCGTCCGGGTCCACGTCGTCAAAGTTCGGTTTCAAATTTTCGTTTCCCTCGATATTCGCCGCGATTACGAGCATTTTTGTGAATTCTTCCCTTGCAACCGCCGCCGACGGGTCGAACACGCCGTCTCCCCTGCCCGAAACGACGCCTTTTTCATACAGTTTTTCGACGCTGTTTCCTGCCCATTCATAATCGCTCATGTCGCAAAACGGGCTATATGTCGTTTTTTCGTTTGCGGTCAGGTACATATTCAGTTGTTTGAACATTTCTTTCGCAATTTTTTCCATGCCCGCGTCTCCGGGGTGAACCTGAACGCCATGCGACCATTCGGGGTGGTCAAACGCCTGATTTTCGGCTTTCGTGAGCGGCGCAAGGTCTGCACGCGGACTATTAAGCTTTTTTGGGGTGTTTTTTGCGTCGTTTATCTTGGCGCTTCCGCCCCAAAAGGGCGTTGTTATAAGCACGACCGCGTCGGGAGACGCGGATTTTATAGTATTTACAAACTGTGTAAGTCCGTTTTCGTACGCGGCGGCGTTGGTACAGTTCGAATTTTCGCCGTACTGCACCGTAACGACGTCGGGCATTACCTCTTCCGACTCCTTTTTAAGTGCGGAAAACGCGTACGACAGGTCTTCGTCCTCCTCATACGCCGATGAGCCGGACTCAAAGCCTCCGGAGTGTTCACCGTGGACCCACTCGACGCTGCCGGCTCCGTATTTTTTTTCGAGATAAAATATAAGTCTGTGAATGTAGTCCTTTTCCTCGGACGACGCCGCCATGCCGTGGTTGCCCGTCCAACCCAAAGATTCGCTCGGGCCGTGTTTCAGTATCGAATTCCCGTAGGCAAGCAGTTTTATCTTTCTTTGCGCAAACCTTGTTTTTTGGCCTGTTATGTTTATTTCGCAGCTTTCTTCATACGTCTCGCCGTTATAATTTATATATCCGGTAACTTTTATTTTTCCGTTTATCTTTGCTTTCAGCACAAGGCTTCCGTCCTCTTTCACTTCGGGAAAGACGTTTACCGAGTCGAGCGCCCATTTTACGTCTTTGATATTCGTGATTTCCGAACCGTTTGCCGTCTTTACGTACGGTCTTACGACGGCGACGCCCTCGTCTTCGGTTATTTCATATTTGTCGGCAAAGACGCCTGCGTCGGACGCAAGTGCGCTTACGCACAGCATAGCGGTGCTGAGCAAAGCGAAAACAACTTTTTTTCCGAGCTTCATAAAATCAGGCCTCCTTTTACAGTACTTTAACAAATTATATCATATATTTACCGTGATTTCAAATTGCCAAAAACAAATGTGCGGCATATATGTTATATTGACTTAATTTTTTAAAAATGGTATAATTTAATGTAGAAAAGCGCATACGGGAAGTGAAATAACATGTATCTGGAAAAATTTGTATTACCGATAGAAAAAGAAGAAGCTCTTATTGAAAAGCGCATGTGGGAAAACGCCGGACCTTACGGATACATAGATAACGCATATCCGTGTGGGATGTTTGACCGAAAAGGGCTGTCTCAAATCGATTTTGAAAAAATAACCATATTTTGCGGCGGCAACGGATCCGGAAAGAGCACGCTTCTGAATCTTATAGCGCAAAAACTGGAATTGAACCGTATAGCGCCTTACAATTCAAGCGAAATGTTCGCTTTATATGTGAAAAACTGCAAATATTCGCTCGGTTACGATGATGAAGGATTCAAATACCGTATACCGAACGGAAGCAGAATCATAACAAGCGACGATATATTTGATTACATGCTTACGGTCCGTACCAACAATAACGATATCAGGGAAAACATAGAAAAAGCAAGAGAAGGATGGGGCGATCTTAAATTCGGCGAGACTATAAAGATGAAGGGCATACAGGATTATGACGAGGTAAGGCTTCAGGTTCTTGCGCGGGAAAAATCTCTGACCAGAAGACAGTTTATTCGCAGAACCGCCGGCACAGAAGTTAAACTGAACAGCAACGGCGAAACGGCGCTGCTTTATTTTGACGAAAAGTTGAAAAACGACACGCTTTACTGTCTGGATGAACCCGAAAACAGCATGTCTCCGCAAATGCAGCTGGATCTTGCAAAAATGCTGGAGGAAATGGCCCGATATTGCGGCTGTCAGTTTATAATTGCAACGCATTCGCCGTTTTTGCTGGCTTTAGACGGCGCAAAAATTTACGATCTGGATTCCGAACCTGTGGAAATTAAAGAGTGGTGGGAGCTTGAAAACTCCAAAATCTACTTTGACTTTTTCAACAAAAAACGCCATCTCTTTGAAGACAAATAAAGTGTTTTTCGCAATAAATAACGAAAAAAAGCGTCAACTTTTTCAAGTTGGCGCTTTTTTAACCTGAAAGCCCATAAATTATAGATTTTAATCCTAAAAATCAAATATCGATACTTGACCATTATTATTGAATTTTGAATCTTTAACAATAGATTGAGGTATAAGGTTTAATATTTTATCTGCTGCCAGTGTAATGTGATAGAAATTCACGTCAGGTAACTTTCCGTTCTCTTCGGTATATCCCCTTAAATATTCATATGGATTTGACAGTTTTATGCCAAGAATTCTGCAAACGAGATTTTTAGTCAATTCTGCTTCACTTTCCATTTGATTTATTGTAAGGTGATCGTTTTTGCGATCAGGAAAATGAATATTTTTCGGCGTATATTTACCTTTTGGAATGTGTCCACAAAACAAATGTCCCAATTCGTGCAAAATTGAAGTGAATTTTGCGCCCTCATCACTCATAGAATTCACTGTAATGCAACAATCCGTTGTTTTTTCTTTGTTTTTAAAATGATATGTGTGCGAAAAAGAGTCTATGATTAGTTCTGCTCCCTGTCGTCCTCCAAAATTCTTTTCAGCATAAAGAATGCCATTATCCATTAGTGAAGAGATAAGTTCATTTGCCCACCATTCTTTTATATCTAGACTCTTGGAACGCGTCAACCGCTCGGGATATAGCTCTTCTTCACCAAAAGTATCGTCATACTCATAAATAAAATCAACAGGACCGAAGGGTTTTAAAATCACAATTGGAGATGCCTCGGGTTTAATGTGCCTGCCATAGCGTTCTTCCCATTGTCTTTCATCAGCAAGCATTATTGCACCCGGACGCTGAGCATAAATAAGAATACAATTAAAAACAGAGTATCTGTTTTCAAACCAAAAATATTGGATGAAATTTATAAGTGATTCAATGTCGGCTGTCATTAAAATTTTTATAATTATATTGCTCACGACTATAATCTCGCTTTACATTTTTTATATTTCAACGATATATTTTTCGTATGCGTTTATAAACGTCGTTTTGCCCTTTATGATTTTTCGCTCGTTTCTGCCGTAATTCAAATGATTATGCCCGTAGAAAAAGTACTTCGGAGCGGTTTTTTCTATAAAATCCTTAATTGCCCGAAATCCTGAATGCTCAGCATCGGCTCCGCTGCCGAAACCCTGTGCGGGGTAATGCGAGATAACGACGTCGGCTCCGCCCTTTTTGTCAATTTTCTTACAAAGCTTCTCAAGCTTTGCTTCCATCTGCTTTTCGGAATATATTTTGCCGTTTTTTCCTAAACATCCGATTCCGGCAATTTTAATTCCGTTATAATCTATACATTTCCACTCGATTAATTCGCGGTCAAGCAGTTTTATCTTAAACTTATCGTGATTTCCCCTGACATAGAACAAAGGCGCGTTTAAATTTGTCTTGATTATATGCAGATAATCGCTTGAAAGGTCTCCCACAGATAAAATCAAATCAATATTATCAAAATGATTTTCTTTATAATATTTCAGAAGCACTTCACTTTCAACATCTGATATTAATAACACTTTCATTTTATGCCGGCTTACTCAACAAAATAAATTCTTCCGTCCTTACGCGGTGCGGGAGCGGGGATTTCGCCGTCGACATAGCCTATCGCGCAATGTCCGATGCCTTCCCATTCCCCTTCAATTCCGAGGTCTTTAAGCATCTGTTTATATTCGGGCATTTCAAATTCTTCCTTTGCCCTATGAATCCAGATACTGCCGAGTCCGAGGGCGTGAGCTGCGAGGAGAAGATTTCCCATAACGAGGCTTCCGTCGTATTTATACGTCGGGTGATTTTTATCCGCAAGCACGACGAGCACGACCGGCGCGCCGTAGAACGGGTCGGAGCCGTCGGGGCGTCCCATTATTTTACGGTTTACCTCAGAAAGCTTATCGCGCTGTTGTTTATTTGTTATCGCAATCGTTATGACAGGCTGTCTTCCCATGCCGCTCGGAGCGAAAAGTCCCGCTTCGAGTATTGTTTCAATATCCTTTTTCGGCGGCATATCCGGTTTGAAATTTCGTATACTCCGACGCTCTTTTAAAGCTTTGATTACTTCGTTCATTACGCATGCCTCCTTTTATTAGTATTTATAAAACGTGATAATAAGGGCAGATATTCTCATAACTGCCGTCCCTCATTCTAAAGCCTTTGGGAATTATTCCGAGCTGTACGAAACCGAGTCTTTCGTACAGGTGTCTTGCGTGGATATTACTTTCGACGACGGCGTTGAACTGCAAAATGCGAAAGCCTTTTTCTTTTGCTTTTTCAAGGCTGTCTTTCACAAGCGCTTCCCCTATATGCCGCCCGCGAAAAGCGGATGAAACCGCGTAGCTTGCGTTGCATATATGGCCGCAGCGGCCGACATTATTTGGGTGCAGTATATAAAGTCCCGCAATCTTCCCTTCAATTTCGGCAACGCCCGTATAGCTTTGCGACGCAAAAAAATCTTTTCCGCTCTCAAAATTTAAGCACTCCTCCTGCGGAAAGGCGATTCCGTCTTTTACGACCTCGTTCCAGATTTCAATCATGTTTTCAAGGTCCTGCGTATCATACTGTCTTATCATAATTTACACTCCGCATCCGCAATGCCCAAAGACTCAAGAAAACAAACCAGTCTTCCGGGCAGATCTTTTCCGTCGTCAAGTCCCGTATCTCCGAGCTGTACGAGTTTATTATTTCCGTGGTAATCGCTTCCCGCCGAAACGTACAAATCGTATTTTTCCGCAAGAGAAAGCGCGTCGTTTACAAGTTTTGCCGAAAATCCCGAATAAAACGCTTCAATGCCGCAAAGCCCGTATTCTTTAAGTTTTCGTATACGTCCGTCCATTTCATCGCCCAGCAGAAGCTCGTCTCCGCTTCCGAAAAACGGGTGTGCAAGCACCGCCTTTCCGCCGCTTTCGATTATGCCGGAAATCGCTTCCTCGGGGCGGACGTATTCGCTTTCAAAATGAATCCCGTTTATATATTCGGTTATCGCTTCCTCTTTGGAGTGTGCATAGCCGTATTTTACCATAAGGTTTCCGATATGCGGTTTTCCGGGATTATTCAGCGATAGCAGTTTTGAAATTTCTTCTTTCGGGAAGGAAAAGCCGAAGCGTGTTTTCAGAAAATCGAGTCTTGCGTTTACCTTTTTCATGCGAAGGGCGTGTCCGTGTTCGACAACGCTCTTTACCGCTTCATTATCCATGTCGAAGCCGTAGCCGAGGATATGATATTTACCCTCCTCGTCCTTACAGGAAAATTCGGCGCCGTTTACAAAGGTAATCGGATCCTTCGTTTTTTTGAGTACTTCACGTATTATTTTACAACCCTTCGTCGCGTCGTGGTCTGTAAGTGAAAAAACGTATATTCCTTTTTCTTTCACGCGTGAAAGTATCTCTTCCGGGCTGTCCGTCCCGTCAGAGACCGTGGAATGCATATGTAAATCGATTTTTCCGTATCGGTTCATCGTGTTTTACGCTTCCTTTCTCCGCGTTTTTGCAATACTATTTAACAAAGAATTTATACAGTCTTTCGCGATAGTCGGGCGCCGTGTCGAATGCGGCGTGTCCGAAGCCTTCATACATGAAAAGTTCGAAATCTTCCCTGTCTTCAAGCTGTTTTGCGATTTCAGAAGTCATTTGCGCGTCAAGCACCGCGTCATCGTATGCACCGATCACAAACGTCGGGCATTGAATCCTTTTAAGGCTGTCCGTGATATTGAAATTCCTCATTCCGTCGGTAAGAACGGCAAAGCGGGCAAGATCATCGTCCGTTACGGTCTCTGACGCCGCAATCAGCGCGTTTTTATGCCGTTCAAAGAAGTAAAGCGGATATATTTTACTGCCGAAAGCAAGATACAGTCCTTTTTTATCCTTTTTTTCGGCAAGGTTAAGCCATTCGTCGAGCACGGGCGGCCATTTATCCGCAAGATTTGACGTTGTGGAGCCTACGGCTGCCTTTTTTACGATTTCGGGGTAGTCTGCCGCGATTTCGAGTACGATCATTCCGCCCTGCGAGGCTCCGAACAGATACACCTCGTCAAGCCCTGCTTTTTTCAGTGCTTTCGCGGTATCGTCCGCCATATCTTTTACGGTATAATTTTTCGGAATATCGGTCCGTCTGTCGAACACGAAAACCGTAAAATCATCCGAAAAACAGTCATACGCCGCCGCAATCTGCTCAGACGCGCCCATAACGCTCTGAATACTTAATCCCGGAATAACGACGAGATTCTTTTTCCCTCTTCCGAAGCGGAAAAAGTTCATCTCAAAGCCGTCCGTTTTTACTTTTTCTATCGGTATACTCATTTTTTCGGTCAACCGGAAAATTACAGGTTCTTTTTAAGCGTTAAGATATTTTTGCCGTCCGAATAAGCGTAGCTTATATCGTCCACCAGTCTTTTTGTCATAAAGATGCCGAGTCCGCCGATTTCGCGGTCTTCCGCGGAAAGCGTAACGTCGGGGTCGGTTTTTGCAAGCGGGTCATACGGAATTCCGTGGTCGATAAACGTTATGGACACTGCGAGCGGATCGTTTGAAACCTCAATTCTCACCGTCGCCTTTCCCTTTTCGGGCGCATAGGCGTAATGTGCGATATTTACGAAGATTTCCTCAACGGCAACGTTTATCTGCATCATTGTTTTCGGCGAGCAGTTTTCCGCCTCGACCTTTTCGCTCACGAATTTCTGCACTTCATCAAGATTTTCTTCCGTTGCCTCTATATCAAGCTCGTTGGTTTTGAAAATGAGGGTATCGGTCTTTTCCAGAAGAGAAACAAGCTCCTGTTTCCAGAATTCGATATTCTTTTTCTCGGTTTCGGATTCCAGTCCGTGTCTTCTTATTGAACGGCGTATAAGGCGGGTATAACCGATTATGCGCGCCTTATCCTCAACCTCGCGCAGTTTTGTTTCGCAGTTTGTTTCAAGATAACTTTCTAAGAATTTATGCCAGAAAGTACATCCGGTTTCGAAATCGAAGCCCTGGAATTTCTTTATGTTTTCGTGGTCCGTTTCCGAAAATCCTATAAACGCGTTAAATATGCTTGCAAGCTCGAAAATCGGGTTGCCGACGGCAAGCGTGTCCATATCTATAAGCAGCACCTCGTCGTTCTGCAGCTCAAGATTTTTGGTATGGTAGTCGCCGTGAATCATATGGTCGTCTTGCGGTACGGCTTCAACCAGTGAAAAAAGCTTGTTACCCGCTTCCTCCGGCAGATAGTCCTTCATGAACTTCGCCCACGAAAGCACGTTTTCCCTCATATCGGGAAGTTTTCCCTCCGGCACGAGAGTGCCGTGTATTTTTTTGAGCATTTTAACGTATTCTTTTACGCACCAGTCAATCTTTTCCGGCTCGGTTGACATTATTTTTGAGAAGGATTTCGCGTTGAGAAGCTCAAATACCGAGCCGTAGCTGTCGCCCACCTTTACGACGTCGTACGATATTGCCGTGGGGATTCCCAGAACGAGCGCAAGGCGTGCGACTTCCCTTTCATGCTGAATGTCCGCAAGTGCGTCTGCGTTATTGTAAACCTTTACGACGTTATCCTTGTCAATGCGGTAAATCGTGCCGTTCGCGCCGCGACCGATTTCTTCGCAGCCTTCAACGGAAACCGTGCGGTACGCCTTTTCCACTTGCAGCATTTCCGTAAATCCGGTCATATCAAGAATTTCGTACACGTCGGAATTTACGTTTATGATTTTCATGTCGGGATACGTTTTTTTCACGCGCAGGATTATGCGCAGTCCCGCGCTTGAAATATACGCAAGGTCTGAAGCGTCGATTATAACGCCGGTGTTTTGGCGTCCGTCAAGCTGTGCAAATATATTCTGCTCCGTTTCGGCGGCATTTCCCGAATCGATTCTGCCGGACAATTTTATTGTAATGAAATTTTCAGCATTTTCGTTTGTCATAATTAATTTCTCCAAAATAATGTTTTTATTCTATTGTTAAAATATCGGAAAAGCCCGTTACTTCGAATATTTCCTTTACAGTCTCGTTAAGATTTTTAATCTTCATTTCGCCCTTGTTTGCAATTATTTTCTGCGCCGAGAGCAAAACACGAAGTCCTGCGGACGAAACGTATTCCAGCTTTGAAAAGTCAAGCGTAAGGTTTTTCAGGTCGGGAATCACGTCCTTTAACGCGTTTTCCAGATCCGGAGCCGTTACGGTGTCCAGCCGTCCTTCCAAAGCAAGTACGGTTTCCCCGTTTTCTGTGTTTTTGTTAATGTTAAGCATAGTCTGTCCTCCGTTATTGTTTTTTCCTTATCGATAGCAGCGGTAAAGGAACGTTATATACATTGCTCTTATGCATGCGTCTTCCGGATTAAATGCGGCGCCCGCGCTTATAAGTCCGCGGTTTTCAGCCCAGACTACCGCCGGCGCATACCATTCTCCCGATCCGACGTCGCCGAACGACGAAGTTCCGCTTTGTGCGGGCGAGCCTTCGGCGCGGTACAGGAACGTAACCGCCTGAGCGCGCGTAGTCGCGTCTTCCGGATGGAACTGTCCGTCGTCCGATACCGAAATAAGTCCGTTTTCAAACGCCCATAAAACAGGTTTGTAGAAGTAATCCTCTTCTTTTACGTCGATAAAAGGACTTACCTTCAATGACGGCTCGGGTTTGCCCTTTGCGCGCCAAAGGAAAGTCAGAGCCTGAGCTCTTTCGCACGGATCGTCGGGTGAAAACGTATTTCCCGCCACAATTCCGTTCTGCGACGCCCATATTACAGGGTCATAATACCAGTCTGACTCAAATACGTCGGAAAAATCTGCGGCTTCGGTCGTATTCGTATTGGTATTTGTATTTGTATTCGTATTGGTTTCCGTGTTGGTATTTATATCGGTTTTCTGCGAGCCGCCGCCTTCGTTTCCGGAGCCGCGAAGCAGGAAGAAAATTCCCGCGCCTATTGCGGCTAGCAGAATTACGGCGATTATCGCAATAATTACGCCCTTGCCCTTTTTCTTTTTAGGCTGCATGCCGTAAGGCTGCTGAAAATTATTGTAACCGGGCTGTCCGTAAGGCTGCATCTGAGGTCTCGGCTGTGGAGCAGGCGGCGGAACGGGCCTTTGAAAATTCTGTGCGGTTTGTCCGTTCGGCTGCTGCGGTTGAGGCTGAGCCTGAGGTTGAACCTGAGCCTGAGGTTGTTCTTTCGGTTCGGGCTTTTTCTGTTCTGTGGTTTGCATTTCTACCGGTGTGCCGCAGGCAGCGCAGAATCTCGAATCCTCCTCGAGCGGTGCGCCGCAATTCTGACAAAATTTAGCCATGTCTTAAGTCTCCTTTTTCCCTTTTTTATTCCGTTATATCGCCGTCGGTACAGTGGACGGTAAAGCTTTCCGCGCCGATTTTCCAATCTTTCGTCTTTTCTATTGCGTTCCACTGTTCCATACTTCCGTTATACGTGATTTCCTTGAATTCCGGGCAGTATTCGAAAATTCTGCTGTCGCCGTTATATCCGATTTTGCGCACGGTCGAGGGAATCGTTACTCTTTCAAGCAGCGGGCTGTATCCGAAGCCCGAACGGATTTCGAGAAAGCCCTCGGGAAGCGTTACGCTCTTTGCTTTTTGCATACCGCGGAAGCCGTTTGCGTCATCCCAAAGATAAGGAAGCGTTTCTCCGAAATAATTCATCCTTCCCTGCGGAACGATTACCTCTTCGTCCTCGCACGAGCCTATACCCGTGATGCTGTAACCCGTTTGATCTGTTATTTCATCGTAAATTGCGTCAAAATCAAATCCTTTTGACCCATCGGTGTTGATACCGGTATTGTTTTCGGAAACGCTTTCGTTTGAACCGTCCGTTTCTTTTCCCGCGTCGTCTTTTCCGCCTTTTTCACATGCGAAAAGTCCGAGTAAAAGGACAGCAATGAGAAGAAAAACCGAAATTTTCAGAAATTTTTTCATAAATAAGCCCCCTATATATAAAATTTCATTATTATTGTATCACACAGCATCTCCAAAATCAACCGTATTTATTGTTTTTTTCACTTTTTACCGCTTTTTTTCAAAATATTTTATAATAGGCGCTTTACAAATAAAACAAAAATCCGTTTTACACGGTAAAACGGATTTCAATTGACGTTTTTTATTTTTCGTAAGTCTTTATTACCTGCCAAATTGCCTTTTTCTGCTCGTCGGTAAGCGACGACCATTTTTCAAACAGTTCTTGCAGTTCGGGCGTCGTTTCGATCATGTTCCCTTCCGCAAAAAACTGCGACATGGTAATGCCGAACGCCTTACACAGCAGTTCTATCGTTGCAAGGCTCGGAGTAAATCCTCTTTTGTAAATATTCGAGACGGTGTTCGGGGACAGCCCCGCTTCTTTTGCGATTTTGTAATCGGACCACCCGTGCGTTTTCTGCAGTTGGAGCAGTCTTTCTCTTATATTCACAAAATCACCCCCATTTCTTACTATATTGTATCATCTAACCGGGTGATACCGTTATAGCAAATCAATGGTGTTATTATCTCAAATTTTTACGATAATATTCGGAAACGTTCAGTTTTTCCCTCCGTTTTCATGCATTTTTCTACTATAATGATAACATGATTTTTCATTAAAATCAAGTTATCGGGTTTTACGGCGTGTTATCGCAAGAAATTGCGATATTTTTCTTGAAAATATCACCTTTTCATACTATAATTATGTCAAAAGGCGGTGATATTTTGGTAGTAACTTTTTTCGGGCATGCGGATATTTACGATGCGGAAAAAATGAAGGCGGAGCTTCAAAAAGCGATTGAAAGGCTTATTTGTGAGGGTGCAAACGAGTTTCTTCTCGGCGGATACGGTAATTTCGATTTGCTTGCGGCGAAGGTTGTTTATGAAGCCAAAAAAATCCGTCCGGATATTCGCTCGTTTCTTGTAATTCCGTATCCTGACGCGCGGTACGACGTATCTTTATATGACGGTACGGTATATCCGTCTCTTGAAAACGTGCCGAAAAGGCTTGCGATTTCAAAGAGAAACGAATGGATGGCTGACAGCGCCGACGTCGTCGTTTCATACGTCGTTCATTCGTGGGGCGGCGCGGCGGCGGCTCTTAAATACTGTTTG
The DNA here is from genome assembly GCA_016286245.1 of Clostridiales bacterium. GTDB lineage: Bacteria > Bacillota > Clostridia > Oscillospirales > CAG-382 > UMGS882. The sequence goes on from JAEESG010000017.1 coordinate 15,419, forward strand.
CGGAAGAAAAAGCGGATTATTGCTATACGGGAGCCGTCAATTCCTCTTGATTTATGAAAAAATCCGTGATACAATAAACCAGAGACTCCAAAAATATACCGAAGGCGTCTTTTTCGTCTCCGGTTTTTTTATAAAAAGGGTGTATATATGCTTTTCGGAAAATATCTAAACAAATATTACAAAAAATACTGGTATATGTTTATAATCGGCGTTCTGTCCCTTATAGCCGTTGACTACGTTCAGCTTTTTGAGCCGATTTTTTTAGGGCAGATTGTCGACCATCTGTCGCAGAACGAATCCGCCGACGTTTCCTTTATAGGCTCCCTGTGCATAAGGCTTCTCGGCGTTGCGCTCGTTATGTTTCTCGGCAGAATGCTGTGGCGTTTTACGCTTTTCGGAGCTTCGCGCAAAACGGAAGCGGGAATGCGCCGCGAAATGTTTCAAAAATGCGAGCGGCTTTCGCAGAATTACTTTCACTCGACGAAGGTCGGCTCGATTATGTCATGGTTCACGACCGACCTTGAAACTATAGAGGAATACACGGGCTTTGGAACGGTACAGATTGTGGACGCGACGTTTCTCGGAATTCTCGTCGTAATAAGAATGCTTTCTCTTGACTGGCTGATGACGATTTTCGCGCTTATTCCGATGATTCTTATCGTGGTACTCGGCGCGCTTGTCGAAAAATTCATGGCGATAAAATGGGAGCAGCGGCAGAAGAATTACGACCGTCTTTATGATTTCGCGCAGGAAAATTTCACGGGTATTGCCGTTATCAAGGCCTTTGTCAAGGAAACAAAGGAAGTGCTTGCCTTTTCAAAGGTGGCAAAGAAAAACAAGGACGCAAACATTGATTACGTGCGTGTTTCGATTGTATTCGACACGCTTATCGAAATAACCATAGCGCTTATTCTCTCAATGATACTGGGGCTCGGTTCCTGGTTTGTATGGGCGTGCATAAACGCGTCTCCCGTACATATTTTCGGGCATGCGGTAAACCTCACGCCCGGAAATCTCATAACCTTTATAGGATATTTTGACACTCTGGTCTGGCCGATGATAGCGCTCGGCTCGCTTTTCAGCATGCGTGCGCGTGCCCGCGCCTCGTTAAAGAGGGTTTCCGATTTTCTTGACGCGCCCGAGGACGTAAAGGACGCGCAGGGCGTATCGGAGCTTACGGACGTACAAGGCGAAATAGAGTTCAGAAACTTAACTTTTGCCTACCCTTCCGCACCCGACAGAAAAGTTTTATCCGACGTATCCGCAGTAATACGTCCCGGCGAGCTTATAGGCGTTATAGGGCGCGTGGGAAGCGGAAAAACCACGCTTATCACGCTTCTTTCAAGGCTTTACAACGTGGATGAAGGCACGATATTCATTGACGGCAAAGACATTATGAAATGCAGTATAAAATCCGTGCGAAACGCCGTGGCATTTGTTCCGCAGGACAATTTCCTGTTCTCCGACACCGTCGCAAACAACATCGGCTTTGCGTCATCCGACTATTCGAGGGACGACATAATAAAAGGCGCGCGTTTTGCAGACGTTGACGACAACATAAAGGGCTTTTCAAGCGGCTACGACACCGTTTCGGGAGAGCGCGGAATCACGCTTTCCGGCGGTCAGAAGCAGCGCATATCCCTTGCGCGCGCATTTCTCAAAAACTCCCCCGTGCTTGTTCTCGACGACTCGGTTTCGGCGGTTGACGTCGACACGGAAGAGACCATTCTTAAAAACATAAGGTGTGAAAGGAACGGAAAAACCACGATAATAATCGCGTCGAGAATTTCCTCCGTTTCACACGCCGACAGAATACTCGTCCTGTGCGAAGGAAAAGTCGAGGCGTTCGACACTCCCGACAGACTTCTTGAAATATCGCCTACCTACAAAAAGATGGTATATCTTCAGGAACTTGAAAAAGAAGTGAAAGGAGGAAACTGAAATGGCAATGGCCGATCTCGAAGAAAAGGACCGACTTAAAGGCGACAAAAAGATACCTCTCGGTGTATTCACGCACCGTGTCCTTCTTTATCTGCGTCCGGAATGGGCAAGATTCGTTCTTGCCTTCGTACTCCTTGCGACAAACGTATTTTTAGACATTCAGCTTCCGCTCATCACTTCGCGCATGATGGACCACCTGGCTCTCGGCGCGCCCGATCTTCACTACATAATCGCAATGTCGATAACGTATCTTATAATCTGCCTTGTAAACAACGTATTCGTTTACGCGGAAGCAATGCTTCTTCAAAAGGCGGGACAGCAGATAGTTTACAATCTGCGTATGGACATATTTTCTCACATTGAAGAGATGAGCAGCAATCAGTTTACCGAAATGCCCGTCGGTGCGCTCGTTACGCGCGTAACCTCCTATACGCAGTCGATGAGCGACCTGTTTACCAACGTTATCGTAAGCGTTATAAGGAACTTCTTTACGGTTTTCGGCGTTTACGTGATAATGTTTTTCATAAACGCGCGTCTTGCGCTGATATTGTTTGTTCCGGTAACGGTTATTTTCGTTTCGTCGCTTATTTTCTCAAAATACGTCGGCGGCGCGTTCAGAAAGGAACGTCAGAAGCTATCCGAGCTCAACGCCTTCATAAACGAGAACGTTTCGGGCATGAAAATAATTCAGATTTTCAACCGCGAGGACAAAAAACTGGATGAATTTGACGAGAAAAACGAGGGCTACCGGCAGTCGCGCTTTAACGTGATAAAGGGGTTCGGCATTTACAGACCGTTCGTTACGTTCGTCCGTGTTGCCACAATCGCGCTGATTTTCTGGTTCGGCATAAAGCTCGGGCTTTCCCCCGGCGCAATCGTCGCGTTTTATCTTTACACCGGCAGATTTTTCCGCCCGGTCGAACAGCTTGCCGACCAGCTCAACAACATTCAGCGTGCGCGAAGCGCTTCCGAACGTCTTTTCAACCTTCTTGACGTGCATCCCGAGGTAAAAGACGCGCCCGACGCGGTCGAGCTTGAAAAGGTTGAAGGCAAAATCGAGTTTCGCAACGTATGGTTTGCATACGAGGGCGAAAACTGGATACTCAAAGACGTGTCTTTCGTAATAAATCCCGGCGAAACCTGCGCGTTCGTGGGTGCCACGGGTGCGGGCAAAACGACGATTCTGGGACTCATCGTTCGCAATTACGAAATTCAGAAAGGTCAGATATTCATAGACGGTATCGACATCTCCCACATAAAAATAAAATCTCTGCGGCGCGCAATCGGTCAGATGCTTCAGGACGTATTTCTGTTTTCGGGAACGATAAAAACCAATCTTTCGCTTCACGACGAAAGCATTCCCGACGAGGAAATAATCGAAGCATGCAGATACGTAAACGCCGACGGCTTTATAGAGAAAATGCCGCAAAAATACGACGAACAAATCATCGAAAGAGGCGAAAATCTGTCTCAGGGACAAAGGCAGCTCCTTTCGTTTGCGCGCACCGTGCTTCACCGCCCCCGCATACTGATTCTGGACGAGGCGACGGCAAATATAGACGCCGAAACGGAATCCGTCATCAAAAACTCGCTTGAAAAAATGCGCAGTATCGGTACGATGCTCGTCGTCGCGCACCGCCTTTCCACAATACAGCACGCAGACCAGATTATCGTGCTGCAAAACGGAAGCATTGTCGAAAGAGGCACGCATCAGGGGCTTCTGGCTAATCACGGATACTACCGCAAGCTCTATCTTATGCAGTTTGACGAGGGAAATTCCGGGATTGTTGACAAAACGTGATTTTAATGCTAAATTGTATATGAAGGCAGTCCACACTTTTTCTTTTCGCGGCGTAAACAAGGAGAATTATCATGGAATACAAGCAAATCATACCCAAATACGAAAGTTCGTTGCGCCACAACATACTTAAAATGCCCGAGGCCGTATACGAAGCAAGCGGTATCGTGATAAACGGCAGAAGAATAAAGTCGCTCGTCTTTACGACAGATATTGCGATTATAAGAAACTGCGACGCGGACGCCGTCTTTGCGGTATATCCCTTCACTCCCCAGCAGGCGATAAGCGACGCCATTATAAAAGCGTCGTACATACCCGTTTTCTGCGGTGTCGGCGGAGGTTTTACAAACGGACAGCGTACGGTAAGCCTTGCAAAAGACGTCGAGGCGCAGGGCGCAATGGGCGTCATACTCAACGCTCCCGTAACAAACGAAAATATGTCTCAGGTTGTCGAAGCGGTCGACATTCCCGTCGTGATAACCGTAACAACGCTCGACACCGACGTGGAGGCAAGAATAGCGGCGGGAGCCGCGATTCTCAACATCGCCGGAGCACAGAACACTCCGAAAATAGTCGCCGAGGTGCGCAGAAAACTGCCGAACGTTCCCATAATCGCGTCCGGCGGCAACACAAACGAAAACATCAGAAAAACCATCGAATCGGGCGCAAACGCGATTACCTTCACCCCTCCTGCGACAAAAGAACTCTTCAGAAGCATTATGGACAGTTACAGAGACAAATAAAAAAAGACCGGCTGAAATAAGGATTTTGTTCCTTACTCAGCCGGTTTTCGTTAACTGTCATTAAGAGTATCTTACCTTTCCGGAGGTCTTTTTTTAGTTTTCTTTATGCGCCTGTTTTTTCATTTCATACATTTTTTTATCCGCTTCCAGCACAAGTTCTTTAAACCTGCTTTCATTTTCGGGCTTTCCGCCCGATATTCCGAAGCTGAGTTTTACACCGAAAAGCTCGTTGTTTATCAGAATCTCTTTATTTCTGTAATTCTCGCAGATTTTTATTACATCATTAACGTCCGCGTTCTTTATAACTATCAGGAACTCGTCGCCGCCGTAACGGTAAACAAGCGCCCCGGGGAAATATTCCCGTATGTATTTTGCCGCTTCCGCTATCGCGTTATCCCCCGCGATGTGCCCGTATTCATCGTTAATTTTCTTGAAATAATCTATATCCGACATTATTATCGTAAGCTTATGATTCAAAAAAGTCTTTATATCCTCTGAAAGCGCTGCGCGGTTTCGCAGACCCGTAAGTTCGTCGTGCCGTGAATTGTACATTATTGCAAGATTCTTTTTTGAAGCGTCTGTCTGACCGTAATAACGGCTTATCATTCCGATAAGGCTCATAAGCGCAAAAACGATATAATTATAAACGTTTATTTCAGAGGCGCCGTTTACTAAAAACATTATGGCGTACATTCCGCCGTATGCCGCCGACATGAGAATTAAACTTGCAATCGGCTTATACGTTACAAAGCAGACAAAGCAAAGAATTACCAGGTAAAAAACCAGCATTTGCTCGTTCTGCGCATAATGCCTGTACGATATCATTTCCGCCCAGTCAATCATCAGAAAAAAGTATAAAAATGCAAACGCAGTAACCGCTCTGTGATTGTAAATCTCTTTTGAACGCATATATTGAGATATTACGATTCCGACGACGGAAACACCTATACAGAACAAAACGCACAACACTTTAAAAAAGTCGTATTCTTTGCTTATAAGGAAATAAAAGCAAAGAACAAAAGTGTTCAGAATACTCGCCGCAACCGAGAGCAAAAACATACTCTTGACGTTTGCTTTGTCAATTTCTTCCTGTACATCCGGCCTGACGTCCGCAAAGCAAAATGCTTTTAATCTTTGGAGCATCTCTTTCATATTTTTACACTCCTTTCTCCTTTTTCAATTTAATTATGTGCGTATGGTATAAAAAAAGCAAGTGCATTTTGTAAATTTTATACAAATTGAAATTTTGAATTTACTGTTTGAGCATGAACGAATAAATAAATTACATTTTATTAACAAAAAAGAGAAAAAACATTTATATAATAAATTATCATAATATTTCGGAGGGCTTTTTATGGTATATGCGATAATCGACGCGGTTTCCGACGTGGAAGAACTTATAACGGTAGCTTATGCCGAAACGCCGTCGGAGCTTGCGAAATGGTTCGTCTCGGAGCTTTGCGACACCGCTGATATGTATCTTTCGTCGGAAGATGATATGCGGCTTGTTGAAGAAGCGTGCGAAAGCCTTTCCGTTATATGCGAGGACGAAAGCGCACTTCTTTCGGACGTTGACGGTATAGTTGTGGAAGCGGGCACAATATCGCTTTGCGTTGCGGGCGCGTATTACAACTATGAGGATATGAAAAGAGGGCTTCTTGAGTTTATAAGCGATAAGCCGGCGTATAAAAAACTGAACGTTCCCGATAACGAAAACGAGAGCATAAAGATACTCGACGACCTCAACGCCGAGCTTATAAGATACAGTTTATAAAGAAAGCGGGGTTATCTTTTATTTTTTGAAAAAATCTATTGACAAAGCATACCCGTTATGCTATAATACCATACGTTAAGCGAAAGAAACGCACCTTTAGCTCAGTTGGTCAGAGCTACCGGCTCATAACCGGTTGGTCCGGGGTTCGAGTCCCTGAAGGTGCACCACAAAATCCCTGAAATCACTAGGTTTCAGGGATTTTTGTTATTGTGCCGGATGCTGAAAAAGGCTAAAAATGGGCATTTTTA
>JAEESG010000105.1 GCA_016286245.1 Clostridiales bacterium
CGTGAAATCGCCTACATAAAAAGCTTTGCAACGGGCGTAACAATGAGGTTCGCAAAAGCATAAAGGGCGTCAATGAGTTTGTAATTCAAAAATATGAGAAAATTATCGAAAACTCCGATGGAAAGCAGCACGAAAACCACAATCATTATTTTTTTTTCGTATCTGGGATTGAGATAGTAATACGCAATTTTTTTCGGCAGAAATACCGATATAATTCTCGACCCGTCGAGAGGGGGTATCGGGAGTATGTTGAACACCGCAAGGCCGGCGTTTGTATAAATGAATAATACCAGGAAAAACAAAAAATAATTATTGGAAATATCAGCAATGTTCGGAAAAAAGAAACAGCTTATACAGAACGCGAGCGAACCGATAAATGCAAGCAAAACATTTGATAAAGGACCTGCAAGAGAAACGAAAACAAGGTCCCTCTTGTAATGGTTGAAATTGAGCGTGTTTATCGGAACGGGCTTTGCGTAACCGAAGCCGAAAACAAGCATCATCAAAGTACCGATGGGATGAAGATGAGAAAGCGGGTTTAGCGTCAGTCTGCCTTGATTTTTCGCGGTCGCGTCGCCGCAGCGGTAGGCGACGTATCCGTGGGAAAGTTCGTGAAAACTGAGCGAAAAGAGGACAACCACGATAAAAAGCCCGAATTGTATGAGTGATTCCGCGGAAAAACCGCTTATTATGACGTCAGAGAGCATTTAAGAGATACCTTTCTTGAAAGTTGATTTCAGCTGTCGTATAAAATGCCGAGAAAGCCGCTTTGCTCGAGATTTTCAAAATTTCGCTGACGGAGAACTTCGTAAACGGCGATTGCGGCGGAATTCGAGAGATTAAGACTGCGCAGATTTTCGCGCATGGGAATCCTCACGCAGCGGTCAAGATGTTTTTTGAGAATTTCTTCGGGAATTCCCGCCGTTTCCTTTCCGAAAATCAGATAGCAGTCCTCGGGATAGCGTATTTCGGTGTACGCTCTCGGCGCCTTTGTCGAAAAAAAGAAGTATTCGCCGCCTTTTGTCCTTTCGAAAAAATCATCAATGTCCTTATAATACGTGATGTCGAGAAAATGCCAGTAGTCAAGCCCCGCACGCTTTAATTTTGCGTCGGTAACCTTAAATCCCAGAGGCTCGATAAGATGAAGGGACGCGCCCGTCGCCGCACACGTCCTTGCAATATTGCCCGTGTTCTGAGGAATTTCGGGCTCGAGAAGAACAATGCCTATTTTGCCCATTTATCAGTAACCCAATTCCTCTCCTATGAGAATGACCTTGATTCTGTCCTTAACACGCTGGCGCGACATTATAACCGTGTCGGCGCAGATTCTGTTTTCGTGCATGCAGTTCATGCATTTTCCGCTTTCGGTGCAGGGAGTGCCGCAGGAAAGGCGTATTGCGTTTGCGGGAGCCGCGATTTCCTTTAATCTGATTTCGGCTTCGTTAAGGTCTTTTACGATTTTGTTGTATCCGGCGACAACGATAACGCTTTTGGGGCCGTAAATCATGGCGGCAACTCTGTTTCCGTTTCCGTCTACGTTGTAAAGCTCGCCCTTTTCGGTTATGGCGTTGGAGCTTGTGATGTATACGTCGGAAGAAAAAGCGGCGGAAAAGATGTCTTTTCTTTCCTCGCTTGTAATTCCGGGTCTGTCTCTGTCAAGAAAGTTGTAAGGCCCGGTTTTGAGCATGTCAAGAATACCCGCTTCTGAAAGCGTCATGGAACCGCCCGAACATATCGTGTCGCCTTCCGAGAGAAGTTCTTTTATGATTTCCAAAGCGTCTTCGCAGTTGTCGGCGCATTCGCAGAACATGTTGTTTCGGCGCAGGCTGTTCGCCGTGCGCTCCATTTTCAGTCTGATGACCTCATATTTGTTTTTGTCCATAATCCGGCCTCCGTTCATATCAAATTTATTTGCAATATACCGACTTGTACATTGGTCTTAAAGCGCTGTCGAGCAAAAAGCACCCGATGCGGTCCGAAATGTCGAATTTGTCCGAAATGTTGATTTCCTTTCTGCCGAGAGGGCCGAGCTCGCAGGAGTAAACCCCCGCTTTTTCAAGCCTTCCCGTGTCCGGATTTTCGGATTTAATGAGAACAGTAAAGGATTTTATGTCCTCGGTCGTGTTTCTGACGGTAATACAGATTTCCGACTCCGATTTTTTGTCAACCGGCGAAATGTAGCCGCCCGCGGTCTTTTCCGAAACGAGCGCGGCAATAAGCGCGTTCGCATCGGCAATTCCGTAGCCGTAACTGTCGTTTCTTTCTTCGCCCGGAGAAAGAACGCTCTTGTTCGCAGTGTCGGTGAGCAGCTGCATGAAGTGCGCCGGGGTGATGTTCTTGTCTATCGACTTTGCAAGAGCCGCAATGCCTGCGACAAACGGGGCCGAAAAAGATGTGCCGCCCTTTGATGTGTAGTAGCTGAAAGATTTGAGATACGTCGTAATAACGTTCTGCCCGGGGGCAATAATCGTAATCTCGTCGTTTGAGCGCGAATCGTCGGCGCTCGCATAAACACGGCTTGAAACCTTTTTCAGATTTGCAACGCTGATAATTCCGTCGTACGAGGCGGGGTAGGAATAATTCGTTCCGCCGTTGTTTCCCGCCGCGGCGACGACGATTATATTGTTTGCAAGCGCATAGTTTATCGAATCGCGAAGCGTGGGAAGCCTGCTTTGGTCCTTGTCCGGATAATCGACGCCGAAACTTACGTTAAGTACGCTTGCGCCGCGCTGTACCGCAATATCCACCATCTCGGGAATGCTGCTTATATAAAACGTGTTCGAGTCGGTAACCTTGAGAGGGAGAATTTTCGCACGGTGCGCAACGCCCGTAATGCCTTCTCCGTTGGAGGCGGCGGCGATAATGCCCGAAACCGCCGTTCCGTGTCCGATTTTGTCCTCGACGTCGGTGCTGCCGCTCACGGAACTGAAACCCTCGAGGAGATTTGCCTTTAAGTCGGGGTGATTTGTTATGACTCCCGAATCGATTACCGCCACGATAACGTCGTTTCCGTAAACGCCGTTGTTCCAGGCGGAATAGACGTTCGAGCAAGTAAGACTCCACTGGGACGAGTTGTATGTTTCCGCGGAGTAGTCGTAGCCGTAAAGCGTGAGAAGCACGTCCGGCTCGCTGTACTCGATAAGCCCGAGCGCTTCAAACTCGTCGATAAGCTTTTCATCGTAAGTCTTGTAAAGATTCATTGCCTCGCTTATATTTATAAGCCCGTCGTCTTTCGCACCCGATTTCGCGCCCGAATAAAGCGAGGCCTTTTTTGCGTATTCTTCCGCAAAAGCTTTTGATTTTTCATCTTTGAATTTTATTATGTAACCGTCAGAATCCGCGGCAAAGCACGAAAGGCATAAAAGCAGCGCGGTAAAAACGGAAAACAGCGCCTGAAGCGAAATTTTTTTCAATTTCACGCACCTCGGTAAAAATATTTCTACAAAATATATAATAACATAATAAAAGCGTAAAGTCAAACGGAAGAATTATGAAAGATTTCTTATTATCGTCTTTTTGCCCTTCCACGAATACGCCCGCTCGGAGAAAATCTCTTTTGACATTTTTTCGATTTCTTCGGCGCATGCCGTCTCCCGCATGTCCTCGTAAAAGAAGGGAATGGGCGTAAAAGAAACGTTTTCGTTCATGGGGCAGACCTCCTGGCATAAATCGCAGCCCCAGCGTATTTTTCTCGATTTTATCTGCGCAAGCTCTTTTTCCGTTACTATTTTTCTCTGGGTAAGCTCAGAGTGGCAGACGGAGGTCTTTTTCGCAAGAAAATCGCACGCACGGGCGCATTTTCCGCAGTCAAAGCAACCTTTTTTCTCTTTTGCGGACTCACAGTCAACGCTCATTGTCGTGAGCATCGACGCGATAAAGACGTAACTTCCGTATTTTTCGTTTATTAAAAGACGGTTGCGTCCGAGAACGCCGAGCCCCGCCGAAACGGCGGCTTTCACCTCGTCAATGGGCGAGGAGTCGCAGAAATTATAGAATTCCTCGCTCGGAAATTCCTTTTTTGCCAGGCATACAAGACGGCTGCCAAGATCTTTTGCAAATATATGATAGTCCTTGCTGACCGCATACAGGGAGATGTTTCTGCCGGGGTGCGGACCCGTATAATAAGGCAGAAGCCATACAATGACACTCCTTATTTTTTCGGGCATAAGGTGAGGATAAACAAGACTGCAGTCGGCGGCGGAAATCTCGCCCCTTACGTCTATGTTGTTTTGGTCAAAAAAATCCTCAAATACCTTTAACATGTTTTTCATACGCCTTTCTTATGTCGGATGAAAAATACAGCGAACCGATAGCGGCGACAACGCCGTCTTTTCCTGCCCTTGATAAAGCAAGATCTACCGCATTTGAAAACGAACCGCACGGAATTGCCGCAGCGCCAAGAGCGTTCAGACGTTCCGCAAGACGCTCTGCGTCGAGAGCACGGTCGTTGTTCGGCGTTACCGTGTAGAAAACGTCTGCGAAAGGTACAATTTTCGCAAACATACCGTCTATATCCTTGTCAGCCATCGCACCGACAACAAAAACAGCCTTCCTT
>JAEESG010000018.1 GCA_016286245.1 Clostridiales bacterium
CGCCTCTCTCGAAGGCGCGTCGAGGTGGTTTGTCGGTTCGTCCAAAATCAGCATATCGCTTTTCTGAAGCATGAGCTTTGCAAACGTAAGTCTCGCCTTTTCGCCGCCCGAAAGAACGCCCACCTTTTTGAAAACGTCGTCCGACGTGAAAAGAAAGCTTGCGAGCGCATTCCTTATTTCCGTCTGCGTTTTATCGGGATAGCTGTCCCAAAGCTCGTCTATTACGGTATTTTCGTTATTCAGCCCCTGCTGTTCCTGGTCGTAATATCCTATATCAAGGTCGCCTGCGTACTCGAATCTGCCCATGTCGGCGTCGGTTTTGCCGCACAGTATTTTAAGAAGCGTGGATTTCCCGATACCGTTCTTTCCGAGCACAAACATTCTGTCTTTGCCGTGCACGGTAAACGACAGATTTTCAAACAGTTTTTTGCCGGGATACGATTTCCCCATATCTGTTACCTCAAGCATTATATACGGCGTTTTCACCGCTTCGTCGGTATCGAAGCCGAATTTTATGCTTGACGGAAGATTTTTCGGTTTTTCGATTTTCTCCATTCTGTCAATCGCTTTGAGTCTGCTTTCCGCCGCGATTATATTGCGTTCTCTGTTCCATCTTCTCTGATTTTCGACGAACGCCTCGAGTCTTGCGATTTCCTTCTGCTGAAGTTCGTAATGTTTGAGGTCGCTTTTTCTGTCGGCCTCTTTTCTCTTTACGTACTCGGTATACGGACAGTTATACAGTTTTCCGTTCTTATTTTCTATTTCGAATGTCTTATTCGTAACCTTATCGAGAAAATATCTGTCGTGGGAGACGACGATTATCGCCTTTTTATACTGCGTAAGGTAGTTTTCGAGCCATTCGACAGACTCTATATCCAGGTGGTTCGTCGGCTCGTCGAGGATGAGCACGTCGGGCTCGGTCAGCAGCAGTCTTGACAGTGCAAGCCTTGTTTTCTGGCCGCCCGAAAACTCGTTTACCCTCATTATATGCTTTTCTTTTTCAAAGCCGAGAGATATGAGCATTGAGGAGATTCTGCTTTTATACTCGTATCCGCCTTTTTGCTTGAATTTATCCTCAAGCGCCGTATATTTTCCCGCAAGCTCCATATGTTCGCTCTGCGAAAGATTTTTGTCGTTCAGTTTTTCAACGAGCAAAGCAAGTCTTTTTTCGGTTTCGACAAGCTCGGGAAACGCGTAAAGCATTTCCTCGTAAATTTCCTTTTCGGAGTCGAGCCCGGTATCCTGCTCAAGAAAGCCGACCGTTTTATCGGACGAAAGGTACACTTCTCCCGACGTGCGCCCGGTTTTTTCGGTTATCGCCCTTAAAAACATGGATTTTCCCGCGCCGTTTACGCCGACAACGCCGATTTTATCGCCCTCGTTTACTCCGAGAGACAGATTATCGAGTATTACGTCGGTTCCGAACGAAAGACTGATATTCGATGCGCTGAATATTATCAATTTTCCTTTACCTCTTTACGTTTTCTGCCCTTTTTTGCTTTCGGAGCGTCGTTCTCCGAAATCTTTTCCTCCGTGTAAAATTCGCCCGAAAGCATTTTCTTAAGATACTCGCCTGTGTACGAGTTTTTGCATTTTGCAACTTCCTCGGGAGTTCCCTGCGCGATTATTTCTCCGCCCGCGTCTCCGCCTTCGGGACCGAGGTCTATGATATAATCGGCGGTCTTTATGATGTCGAGGTTATGCTCTATTACGACGACGGTATTTCCGAGTTTTACGAGTTTCGACAGCACTTCCGTAAGCTTTTCGACGTCCGCCGTATGAAGTCCCGTCGTCGGCTCGTCGAGAATATACATGGTTTTTCCCGTCGCTTTCTTGGAAAGTTCGGTTGCAAGCTTTACTCTCTGCGCTTCGCCTCCCGAAAGGGTGGTTGACGACTGTCCGATCTTTATATATCCGAGTCCGACGTCCTGCAGCGTTTTGAGCTTTTTATATATTTTCGGAATATTGGCAAAAAATTCGCATCCCTCGTCCACCGTCATTTCAAGCACGTCGGATATATTCTTACCCTTATACTTTACTTCCAGCGTTTCCCTGTTATACCTCTTTCCGTGGCAGGTATCGCAGGTTACGTAAACGTCCGGCAGGAAGTGCATCTCGATTTTAAGCGTTCCGTCGCCCTGGCACGCCTCGCATCTGCCGCCTCGCAGGTTGAACGAAAATCTGTCCTGCTTGAACGCCCTTATCTGCGCGTCTTTGGTCTTTGCGAACAGTATTCTGATTTCGGTAAACAGTCCCGTGTAGGTTGCGGGATTGGATCTCGGAGTTCTTCCTATCGGAGACTGGTCTATGCTTATTACTTTATCAAGATATTCGGTTCCCTTTATTCCGCTGCAGTTTCCTATAACCTTTTTGGAGCGGTTTATCTCGTTTTCGAGGGCGGGCAGCACTATTCCGTTGACAAGCGAGCTTTTTCCGGAGCCGGAAACGCCCGTAATGCACGTGAACACGCCGAGCGGTATCTTCACGTCGATATTTTTTAAGTTATGCTCCCTTGCACCGAAAATTTCGAGATATTTTCCCTTGCAGTCGCGTCTCTTTTCGGGAACGTCGATTCTGCGTCTTCCCGAAAGAAAATCGGCGGTTACGTTGCCTTTCAGTTTCATTATCTCGTCCGGCGTTCCGCACGCGACGATTTTTCCTCCGTTGACGCCCGCACCGGGTCCTATATCTACTATATAGTCTGCCGAAAGCATGGTTTCCTCGTCGTGCTCGACGACGATAAGCGTATTGCCGAGGTCTCTGAGCTTTTTAAGCGTTGCAATAAGCTTTGAATTATCCTTCTGATGCAGTCCTATACTCGGTTCGTCGAGAATATAAAGCACGCCCGTAAGCGACGAGCCTATCTGCGTTGCGAGTCTTATTCTCTGGCTTTCGCCGCCCGAAAGCGTTCCCGAACGTCTTGACAGCGTGAGATATTCAAGTCCCACGCTCATAAGGAATCCGAGCCGTTCCTTTATTTCCTTCAGTATATCCTTTGCGATTATGCTGTTTTGCGCGGAAAGCTTCAGATTATTGAAGAATTCAAGCGCTTTATTTATCGGAAGCGCGCAGACTTCGGCTATATTGAGGCCCCCGACGGTTACGGCGAGCGTCTCCTTTTTCAGCCTTCTTCCCGCGCACGCGGTGCACTCCACGTTTTGCATGAACTGCTCGTAATACTCTCTCTGGTCGGGGTTGTTTTCGCACAACTCATATCTGCGGTTTATGTCGGTGAGTATGCCCGCAAAGTTTATCGGAAAGCCCTTATACGAGTACCTTATCGGCGTGCCGTCGCCGTAGAAAAGCATGCTTTTCGCATCGTCGCTCATTTTATCAAGTGGCGTCGAAACGGAATATCCGAATCTTGCAAGCGCCTTATCTATGCCTATTCCGCTCCACGAATCGTGTCTTATCGTCTTAAAGCCGTTGCACACGCAGGCTCCCTTTTCGAGAGAGAGCGACATATCGGGGAACAGTTTTTCGACCGAAAGTTCGGACTTTTCTCCGAGACCGTCGCATTCCGGACACGCGCCGAACGGGCTGTTGAACGAAAACATTCTCGGCTCGAGTTCGCCGAGGCTTATATTATGCTCGATGCACGCAAAATTCTGAGAATACATTCTCTCCTTTTCGCCGTTTATCTCTCCGTCGTGAAATGCGATAACAACGAGTCCGTTTGCTTCCTTGCACGCCGTCTCGACGGAATCGGAAAGTCTCATTCTGATATCGTTTCTCATCACGAGTCTGTCTACGACGATATCCACGTCGTGCCGCAAATTCTTATCGAGGTCAAGGTTATCGGACAGGCTGTATATTTCGCCGTCGACGCGCACTCTCGAATATCCGTCTTTGGCAAGGTCGTTGAAGAGCTTTGCGTGAGTGCCTTTTTTCGCTTTTACCACCGGAGAAAGAACGTAAAACCTCGTTCCCTCGGGAATCTCCATTATTTCGTCGAGTATGCTGTCAATCGTTCTTCTTACTATCTCTTTTCCGCATATCGGGCAGTGCGGCGTTCCGCATCTTGCGTAAAGAAGTCTCAGATAGTCGTATATTTCCGTTACCGTTCCGACGGTTGAGCGCGGGTTTTTCGACGTGGTTTTCTGGTCTATGGAAATTGCGGGCGAAAGTCCCTCAATCCTGTCAACGTCGGGCTTATCGAGCTGTCCCAGAAACATTCTCGCGTATGCCGAAAGGGATTCGACAAATCTTCTGTGTCCTTCCGCGAACAGCGTATCGAACGCGAGCGACGATTTTCCGGACCCCGAAAGTCCCGTGAACACCACGAGTTTATCCCTCGGTATCTGAACGTCGACGTTTTTTAAGTTATTTTCCCTTGCTCCGTATATTTTTATATATTTATTTGCTTTTTGTTCGGACAATGTATTTACCCCTTGCAATCAATTATTTTCCGTATTTGTTTACCGTTCTTTCGGCTTCCTCTTTTGCCTTCATCAAAAGCTTCATATCCGAAGAAACGTCGGCTATTCTGAATTTGAATTCCCCGCTCTGCCTCTTTCCGAAAAATTCGCCGGGACCCCTTATTTCGAGGTCTTTTTCGGCAATTTTAAAGCCGTCCGTGCTCTTGCACAGTATATCCATTCGCTTTGAAAAGGTCGAATCGGGTTTGCTCTTTTTGAGAAGCGGGGACATGAGAATGCAGTACGATTTGTCGCTTCCTCTGCCTACTCTTCCCCTTAACTGATGAAGCTGTGAAAGACCGAATCTCTCGGCGTTTTCAACGAGCATGACCGTGGCGTTCGGGTTATTTACGCCGACCTCGATTACCGTCGTGGACACAAGCAAGTCGATTTTTCCGTCGGCAAAGCGTTCCATTATATCGTCTTTTTCCTGCTGTTTCATTTTTCCGTGGATATAGGTGATTTCAAGCTCTCCGAGCGGCGTTTTTTTAAGTGCGTCGCAATATTCCTTCGCCGCCTTCATCTCGTATCCCGTCGTGAGCATTTCCTCGCTCTCCTCGGCGAGCGGACACACGATATAACTCTGTTTTCCCTGTTTTGCCTGCCGGGATATGAATTTATACACCCTCGAGCGCATATCCGTTCCGACGGCATAGGTTTCTACCGGCTTTCTGCCGAGCGGCATTGTGTCGATTATGCTTATGTCAAGGTCGCAGTACATGATGAGTGCGAGCGTTCTCGGTATCGGAGTTGCCGACATTACGACGGTATGCGGCTTTATATCCTCCTCGTTCTTGTCCTCGAGCGCCTTTCTCTGCATTACGCCGAATCTGTGCTGTTCGTCGGTAATCGCGAGCGCAAGATTCTTGAATTTCACGTTTTCCTCTATGAGCGCGTGCGTTCCTATAACCACCTGCGCTTCGCCGCTTTCGATCATCTGCAGCGTTTCACGTTTCTGCGCCGTCTTCATCCCTCCGACGAGCAGAACCGTTCTTATTCCGAAATTCGACAGCAGTTTTCCTATGCTTTCATAGTGCTGTCTTGCAAGTATGCCGGTCGGCGCCATGAGCACGGACTGGAAGCCGCTTTTTGCGCATGCGTAAAGGGCGGCGCACGCAACGACGGTTTTTCCGCTTCCGACGTCGCCCTGGACAAGTCTTCTTGCGGGCGGTGCAAAGCGTTTTCCCTTATTTTTCGCGTTTTCCCCGGGATCATGCGCAAGCGTTATATCGACGAGGATATCCTGTATCGCCTTTTTCTGCGCGTATGTGAGTTTAAACGGCAGAAACGACACGAATTTTCTCATATCGGGGTAATCTATGCGGTACGCCTTTCCTTTTCTCGATTTATCGCCAAGGAAAAGCATTTTGAGGTAAAAGTTGTATAATTCCTCAAAAGCAAGCCTTTTTCTCGCGTTTTCAAGCGTTTTTTCGTCTTTCGGGAAGTGCGCGCCCCACAGAGCCTCGTAATACGGCATAAAACCGTTTCTTTTTACGATGTCGGGTTCGAGGTTATCTTCGATGTCGTCTTTATAGTTTTCAAGCGCCTGCTTTACGCACGAGCTTATGAGTTTTCTCGTTATTCCCGACGTCAGCGGATACACCGCTTCTATTCTTGCCGGCATATAATCCTCATAATAAGGCTCGTATTCGGGAGAGGTCATCGAAATGCCCCGTGCCGTCCTTTCGAGTTCGCCGTAAAACAGGAATTTTCTGCCCGTAACGAACGTATTTTTCAGAAATTCGCTGTTGAAAAACGTTATTTTAACCGTTCCTGTATTATCGGCGGCGGAAAAATGCTGAACAGTCATTGCTTTTCCGGTTTTTTTCGATTTTATGCGGGCGCTGGTTAAGGGTTTGACGACTTCAAGTGCGAAAAGCGCCTTTTCGTCCCCCGAAAAGTCCATTACTTCCCTTATTTTTCCGCGGTCCCTGTACATCCTCGGGAAGAACTGCAGCAAATCGTATACGGAAAACACGTCGAGCTTTGCGAAAAGCTTGGCTCTTGCCCCGCTTATGCCTTTTAAGCTTGTTATCGGCGTTTTGAATATAACGTCGTTCATTGCGCGTCCTCCCTTCTTTGCTTTTTTGTATTCTCCTCCATTATTATATTATCACTTATATAAAATATAAATTTGTACAAATTGTAAATTGTGATTTTTATTCACACAGTTTTCATATTATGAATGTATTATACTCAATGTTATATAATATATTTGGAGTTATTCCAATCAACGAAAGGAAATTTTTAAAAAATGAAAAAGAAAATTTTGGCGATTATTCTCGCGTCTTTAATGCTTTTACTCGTCTTTGCATCCTGCAAAAAGGATGAAGGCGAAACGGATAACAACCCCATAAACGGCGGTGAGGAAACCGACGTTATCGTGCCCGACGAAGATCCCGATTTTCTGACCCTTGACGAAGCTCTCGCAAAGGTTGAAGAAAAAGTCGGCGCTTCGGCAGAGGACAAGCTCTCGGTTATGAAAATCGGCGGCGTTGACATCACCTATTCGCAGTACAGATATTACTATGTAAATTATGCAAAGAATTTTGCAAATTACTACGGTTACGACTGGCAGGATTTCGAAGACCTTTCGGAGCAGTTTAACAATTCCGTAAACGAGGCTGTCGAAATGGAAGCGCTTGTCGTAAAGCTTGCAAAAGAAAAAGGCATCGGCTTCTCCGCCGAAGAATTCGACACAAACATTTTAAGCGAATACGACAACATTATACAGCAGTACGGCGACGACTACGCAAAGACGTTTGAAGACCAGTACTCGATTACGCAGTACTACCTTATAGAAAACGAATTGCTCTACAATCTTTACTCGAAAATTCAGATGTATAGATATCTCGAGGGCGGAGAAAGATATGAAGACCTCAAAAAGCAGGTGCTCGATTTCTACAATGAAAACGACTATATAAGAGCAAAGCATATTCTCGTAAAGTTCCCGAGCGTAAACGAAGGCGAAGAGCTCACCGAGGAGCAGAAGGCGGAAACGCTTGCAAAAGCGACGGAAGTGCTTGAAAAAGCAAAGTCGGGCGAAGATTTCGATTCTCTTCTCGAAGAATTCAACGAAGACCCCGGCGCATCCTCAAATCCCGACGGATACTATTTCGGCAAAGGAAGGATGACCCCCGCGTTTGAAGAAGCGGCATACGCTCTCGGCGATAACGAAATAAGCGAGCTCGTTGAAACGGAATACGGCTTCCACATCATAAAGAGACTTCCCATTGAAGAAGGCGACATCGCCATGACGGACAAGTATTACGAGCTGGTAAGCGAAGATTTCAGAACCTTCATCACGGAGCAGCGCGAAGCACTTGAAAAAGAAGGTCCCGACGAAGCGCTCGTTCAGCCGATTTACGACGAAGCAAACGCTTATATTGCAGAGCTCAAACAGGTTCATGACGAAGCTCTCGCGGAAGAAGAGGCTGAAAAAGCAGCCGAAGCCGAAGAAGAAAGCGCCGAATAATTTACGGAAAAAAGAATCTTGAAAAAGAATGATTTTTTAGAGCTTGAAGTTACCTCTACAACCCTCAAGGGATATGGTTTAGCCCATGCCGACAACGGATGCGCCGTATTCATAAAAAACGCTTGCGAGGGCGACGTGGTAAGAGCCAAAATCATTAAAGTTACAAAAAGCTATGCCATAGCGATAACGGACACAATCATACAGTCGTCGGCGGACAGAATCGCCGACGACTGTCCTGTTTTTTCAAGGTGCGGAAGCTGCACCTTCAGGCATATCTCATACGACGCCGAATGCGCCTTAAAGGAAAAGCATATAAACGACGCTTTTTCTCACATAGGCGGACTTGATCTTAAAATTTCGGCTTTTCACAAAACCTCGCCTTTCGGGTACAGAAACAAGGCGGTTTACCCCGTCGCGCCCGCAAATGACGGAGGCATGATTTCCGGCTTTTACGCCGAAAAATCCCACCGTATCGCAGAGCACGAAACCTGCGCGATAAGCAACGGAGATTTTCCGAAAATCAGAAAAAGCGTAATTGATTTTGCACTTGAAAACGGCATTTCCGCTTACGACGAAACGTCGGGAAGCGGAATTTTACGGAGTATTTATTTGAGAAGCGCAAAGGACGAAAGCGTTATTCTTACGCTCGTTATCAACGGCAAATTTTTCGGCTCGGAGCGGAAAGAAGCGCTTTTCTGTGATTATATCACGTCAAGGCACCCGAATATTCTCTCGGTTTTAATAAACGTCAACGAAAAGAACTCAAACGGCGTGCTGGGAAAAGAATGGAGAACGCTTTACGGCGACGGATATTTATACGACGTGCTTTGCGAAAAAAATTTCCGCATATCCCCCGCCTCCTTTTATCAGGTGAACCGCGACGGCGCGGAAATATTATACGGAATCGCAAAAAAATACGCCGATCTATCCTCAGGCGAAAAACTGCTTGATTTATACTGCGGAACGGGAACGGTCGGCATCTGCATTGCCGAAAAGGATACCCGTCTTTTCGGTGTGGATATAGTACAAAGCGCGGTGGACGACGCGTCTTTCAACGCGTCGCAAAACGGTATAAATGCGCGGTTTTTCCGCATCGACGCTCAAAAATCGCTTGACGACGGGCGCCTTGCGGATATTTTTCCCGACGTCATAACCATTGACCCTCCGAGAAAGGGCTGCGGAATCGAGAGTGCGAGAAAAATCGCGTCTTTCGGCGCAAAACGCATCGTTTACATATCATGCGACCCGGCAACTCTTGCGCGCGACCTTGCTGAATTTGAAAAATGCGGATACGTTTCAGTGTGCGCCGAGGCGGTGGACATGTTCCCGAGGACGGGACACGTGGAGACGGTGGTTTTGCTCATCAAAGGCGGAAACGACTCAGAACAGCTATACAGGATAATTAAATACGAAAGAATTTTTGACGAAGCGAAAATGCTTCTTGAAACGAAAACCGCGGACGGAAAGCTTACAGAGCTTGCGCGCGAGCTTGAAGCGTACTTTACAAGCCCTTTATGGAAAAAGGACTATGCCGACGACGAAGCGGGAAAGCTGCCGAAGCACTTGAAAAGAGGCGTTCTCTCACAGGACGGGATATATGATCTTCTGGAAAACGCAGGCAAGATCGAAAACGGCGGTATTTCGGAATAAAATCGATTTAAAACGGCGAAAAGCCGTTATTTTGGGGATAAATTAATATGATAGGAATCGGAACATTAATCAACAGTGCGGCAATCGTCATCGGCGGAATTGTCGGCCATTTTACCGGCAGGCTGTTCGGGAAAGACAGTCAGGATTCATTGAGCAAGGCGTGCGGAATAAGCGTAATGTTTATCGCCGTCGCCGGCGCAATGCAGGGTATGCTGAAAGCGGACGGCGATTCAATTATCAGCGGAAAATCGATGCTCGTCGTTTTATGCATCGTTTTAGGAACGATAGTCGGTGAGCTGGCGGGAATTGAAAAAGGATTTGAAAAAATCGGAGAATGGCTGAAAAACAAGACCGGGAACAGCGGCGACAAACAATTTGTAAGCGCTTTCGTCGACGCATCGCTTACGGTTTGCGTAGGTGCCATGGCCATCGTCGGAGCGATACAGGACGGAATTTCGGGTGATTTTTCCACGCTTGCGGTAAAATCGGTGCTGGATTTCACGATAATTGCGGTTATGGCCTCCTCCCTCGGAAAAGGCTGCGTTTTTTCCGCAATTCCTGTTTTTATCCTTGAAGGCGGCATAACGCTGCTTGCAGGGCTGGTTTCGCCTGTAATGACAGACTTATCGGTATCTTATCTTTCTCTTATCGGTTCGATTCTTATATTCTGCGTTGGAATAAACCTTGTTTTCGGCAAAAAAATACGTGTTGCGAACATGCTTCCCGCCGTAATATTTGCGGTAATCGCCGCATATCTGCCGTGGGGATTCTGAAAATTTTAACATAAGGAGTTATTGAAGGATGCTGAATCAATTTTCGAGAACGCAGCTGCTTCTCGGTCCGGAAGGAATGGCGCGTTTATACAATAAGAAGGTAGCCGTTTTCGGAAATCGCCGCATATCTGCCGTGGGGATTCTGAAAACTTAAATATCAGGAGGTTACGTCAATGAAAAAGCTGATTGCGCTCATCGCATTATTCGCGCTTTTTGCACTTTTGCTTGCGGCGTGCGAAAAGTCGGAAACACAAAATAAGGCTTTTGAGCCGTTCGTTGCGGACGGGCTTTGCAAAATCGAAGTCGAGGGAGAAACGGATCTCCCCTGAAACTTCTTTTTATCCTTCGTATACAGCCGCAACCTCATTATGCTTGACGGAAAGGGAAACATTGTCTGGTCAAAGCACGAGGATCCGGTATCAGACGGAGTTAATACGGGATTCTGGGATTTCAAGAAGCACGTCGTCGACGGCAAAATATATTACAGCTACCACGATCAGACGGGCGCATACGACGATTACGGGCTTGAGGGCTACGCTCCCGGAGAGCGCGTAATTCTCGACGAAAACTTCAACGAGGTAAAGCGCATTACGTTTGAAAAATCCGATACTGTCGAAAAGGGTGCGCCTCTTGACGGACACGATTTTCTGATGTTCGACCTCGATCACTACGTGCTTTCGGGCTACATCAAGGACACGGTATACAATATTCCGGAATACCCGAACGGATCAAGCGTCGTTTATTCATATTTACAGGAGGTTAAAAACGGCGAATGCGTCTGGGACTGGAAAAGCATTGATTATCCCGAATTATACGGACTTACGGCAACCGACGCGTCGGAGACGGCAAACGATTTTGCAAACGAGTTTTGCGACATCCCCGACTACGTTCACTTCAACTCGATGCGCGTTGACGAAAACGGAAACCTTTTATGCTCTTTCCGCCACTTAAACAGCATTATCTCTCTTGACCGCGCCAAAACAAGCGGTCAGATACGCTGGATTCTTTCGGGAAAAGGCGACATGTTCGGTCTTGACGACATTCAAAAGACCTCGTCTCAGCATTACGCATTTCCTGACGGCGAATATATCACGCTTTTCGACAACGGCAACCGCAACGTCTCCACACGTATCGTTTCTTACAAAATAAACGAGGACGCCATGTCGCTCGACGCTTTCCGCTCATACGCAATCGGAGGAAAATTCTCGGTTGCCTGCGGCTCGGTACAGCATCTTTTCGATGAAACGTACATGATAGGCTGGGGATACACGCTAAGGGACGCAGACTGCATTTCGGTTATTGATTTTGCGACCGGCGACGTTCTTATTAACGTAAAGCTTGCAAATCCAAAAAACGTTACGTACAGATGCGTGTATTATGAATAAACACTTACACGGGAGCATGAATATGAAAATCATCAACGATATTTATTACACCGATTCCAAAAATCCGTTTCAGGTACTCGACGTCTGTCTGCCCGAAAACGAAAGCTTTGCGGTACTTATTTATTATCATGGCGGAGGTCTTGAAAACGGGAATCAGAAAGTCGGACAAGACACGTTTATAAAGGGACTTGTAGAAAAGGGTGTTGCCGTAGTCAGCGCAAATTACAGAATGTATCCCGACGCAAAGTATCCCGATTTCATAAACGACGCGGCGTCTGCCGCCGCATGGGCATTAAAAAATATGAAAAATTACGGAAATCCGCTTTCCTTTTTTATCGGCGGCTCTTCCGCCGGCGGATATTTATCGCAAATGCTCTGCTTTGACGAAAGATACCTTGCAAAGCATAATATAGACGCTGATTCGATAAGCGGATACATACACGACGCCGGTCAGCCGACGGTTCATTTCAACGTGCTGCGCGAAAGAGGGTTCGACACGCGTAAAATTATAGTTGATGAGGCATCGCCGCTTTATTTTGTGAACGGAACGCGAAAATACCCGCCTATGCAGATTATTTACGCCGAACACGACATGCAAAACAGGCCCGAACAGACAAGGCTTCTTATTTCAACGCTGGAGCATTTCGGCTGCGACATGGAAAAAGTCGACGTAAGATACATGAAGTGTTACAATCACTGCGAATACAATCACAGGCTTGACGAAAACAATAACAGCGTTTTCGCAGACATAATGTTTGATTTTATAAGAAAGTACGGCAGCATTTGAGCCTTACTTTGCATTATGAAGGAGCTTTTTTGCCCTCAAATATATACCCTCGGCATATTAAAAAATTATGTTAACCAAAGGAGTTATAAAAGGATGCTGAATCAATTTTCGAGAACGCAGCTGCTTCTCGGTCCGGAAGGAATGGCGCGTTTATACAATAAGAAGGTAGCCGTTTTCGGAATCGGCGGAGTCGGAGGCTACGTATGCGAAGCTCTTGTCAGAAGCGGAATCGGGGCATTTGATCTTATAGACGACGATAGAGTTTGTCTTACAAATCTGAACCGCCAGATCATGGCGACGAGGAAAACGGTCGGAAAATACAAGGCGGAAGTTATGCGGGAGCGCATGCTGGAAATAAATCCTGACGCGGATATACAGATCCACAAATGCTTTTTTCTCCCCGAAAACGCCGACGAGTTTCCTTTTGGCGAATACGACTATGTTGTGGACGCCGTCGACACGGTAACGGCAAAAATTGAGCTGGTTTTACGGGCGCAGAAGGAAAACGTCCCCATCATCAGCGCAATGGGCGCCGGAAACAAGCTTGACGCGGGAAGGCTGAAAATCGCCGACATTTATGAGACGAAGGTCTGTCCTTTGGCAAGGGTTATGCGCCACGAATTGAAGATACGAAACGTAAAAAGTCTCAAAGTGGTCTATTCCGACGAGCCGCCGATAAAACCGTATGAGGACATGTCCGTCAGCTGCCGTACTCATTGCATATGCCCTCCCGGCACGCAGCGCAAATGTACCGAGAGAAGAGATATTCCGGGCAGTACGGCTTTTGTACCCGCCGTCGCCGGTCTGCTTATCGCGGGCGAGATAGTAAGAGACCTCAGCGGAAAGAATTAAAGAGGTTTTACCCTATGAAAACAGCATTGGCGCAGATGAAAATATCTGCAAACATGGAAGACAATTTCAATAAGAGCATACAAATGATGAAAAAGGCGGCTTTGGAAGGGGCAAAATTAATCTGCTTTCCCGAAGTACAGCTGACGCCTTTCTTTGCTCAATACGAAAACGCGGACGTCAGTTCTTACGTATTGAAAGAAAACGACCGGTATATTACCGAAATGTGCAAAGCATGTAAGGAATTGAAAATATATGCTTCTCCGAATTTCTATATTGAAGAAAACGGCAAGCGGTACGACATGAGTTTTCTCATAGATGATTCCGGCAACATCACAGGCCGTCAGAAAATGGTGCACGTGGCGCAGTGCGAAAATTTTTATGAGCAAAGCTATTATACGCCGTCGGAAGAGGGATTTCGGGTATTTGACACGCCGCTCGGAAAAATCGGAATCGTTGTCTGTTTTGACAGGCACTATCCGGAAAGCATCAGAACGGAAGCCCTGCGCGGAGCGGAGCTTATTATTATCCCCACCGCGAACACAAAAGCCGAGCCGTCCGAGATGTTCCGATGGGAAATACGCGTTCAGGCATTTCAGAACAGCGTCAACGTCGTTGTGTGCAACAGAGTCGGCACAGAGGGTAAAATGGAATTTTCCGGAGAGTCAATCGTTGTGGACTGCAACGGAAATATCACAGCGTGTGCGGATTCGGGAGAGCAGCTGCTGATTGCGGAAACGGATCTGCCGTCCGCGTCGCAAATACGGGAGCAAAGGCCTTATATGCGGCACAGAAGGCCTCAGTTTTACGATTAAAAGGATATAAAATGATAAGATACGCAACCGTTTTCGACAAAGAGACGTGGTTTATGCTTGACCGCCATTTGCCGAAAGAGGAATTTGAGGACAAAACAAGAAAAAAACAGTGTTACGTCCTTCAGGACGGCGAAAAGACTGTCGGAATTTTACGATACAATCTTTTCTGGGACAACACGCCGTTCTGCACCATGCTTTATGTTGAAAAAGACCACCGTGGGCGCGGTTTCGGAAAAGAACTTATGGATTTCTGGGAAAACGACATGAAATCCAAGGGCTACGGCATGGTCATGACGTCAACGCAGGAAAACGAAAGCGCGCAGCACTTTTACCGGAAGCTCGGATACAGGGACTGCGGCAGTTTTGACGTAAACGTTCCCGGATACGAGCAGCCGACCGAGCTTATAATGATAAAAGTGATTTGAAAAGAGGAATTTTACAAAAATGGACAAATGCGATTTTACAATACGTCCGGAAGAAGAAAAAGACTTCGGCGAGGTTGAAAATCTCGTAAGGGAGTCGTTCTGGAACGTTTACCGTCCCGGATGCAGCGAGCATTACGTAATACACGTATTAAGGCGCGACCCGGCTTTCATAAAGGAGCTCGATTTCGTCATGGAAAAAGACGGAAAAATCATCGGGCAGAACATGTTCATGAAAACGGTAATACAGTCTGAAAACGGAAAAACCGTTCCCGTTCTCACGATGGGCCCGATATGCATTACTCCCGAGCTCAAGCGCAGGGGATACGGCAAGAAGCTTCTCGACTACTCGCTTGAAAAGGCGAAAGCTCTCGGATACGGAGCGGTTTTATTTGAAGGAAACATCAAATTTTACGGAAAGAGCGGATTTGAATATGCCCGAAATTTCGGAATTCGCTATCATGATCTGCCGGAGGGTGAAGACGACTCGTTCTTTTTATGCAAAGAGCTTATTTGCGGCTATCTTGACAGTGTTACCGGCGTTTATCAGACGCCGAAAGGATATTACGTAGACGACGCCGACGTGGAAGAATTTGACAGGTGTTTTCCGCCGAAAGTTAAATTGAAGCTTCCGGGGCAGATTTTTGAATAATAAAAAGTCTGAAATAATCTGAAAATAATTTCCGAAAGGAGTTACCGATGAATCGCAAAAACGTTTACGCCATTTGTTATGCCTTGGCGGCGGCTTTGTTCTACGCAGTCAACGTTCCGTGCTCAAAGCTTTTACTTACGAACATTTCACCGACTTTCATGGCGGCTTTCCTGTATCTGGGTACCGGAATCGGAATAGGCGCAATGTACCTTTTTCACCGCAAAGACGAGCTTTTGCAAAAGCGTCTTTCAAAAAGCGATATGCCGTACACAATAGGAATGGTCGCGCTTGACGTTATCGCGCCGATTTTACTTATGCTCGGCATTAATATCGGCACGTCGGCAAACGCCTCTTTGCTCGGCAACTTTGAAATTGTCGCAACCACGGTGATTGCGCTTGCGATATTCAAGGAAAAAGTAAGTGGAAAATTATGGGCGGCAATCAGCCTTATCACACTTTCAAGCATAATTTTATCTTTCGGCGGAAGCGGAAGTTTACGATTTTCCCTCGGCTCTCTGTTCGTACTCGGCGCAACCGTCTGCTGGGGAATCGAAAACAACTGCACGCGCAGAATATCGGATAAAAACACGTATCAGATTGTTACAATAAAGGGCTTCGGTTCGGGAACGGGCTCGCTTATCATTGCTTTTGCGGCAGGTGAAAAATTTCCCGAATTCAGATACGTTTTTCCCGCCCTGCTTCTCGGATTTGTGGCTTACGGGCTAAGCATATTTACCTATATCAGAGCGCAGAAAACGCTCGGCGCCGCAAAAACAAGCGCTTATTATGCGGCGTCGCCGTTCATAGGAGCATTTTTATCGTTCGTGCTTCTGCGCGAGCCGCTTACCGCCGCATACTTAACGGCTTTGGTCATTATGCTCGCAGGAACGGTACTTGTCGTGCAGGACACACTTGCCTGCCGTCATGAACACGAGCATACTCACTGTTTTGTGCACACGCACGACGGCTCGACTCACACGCATGAAGTTTCACACGTCCACAAGCACAATCATTATTTAAGTGATGATCATCACACCCACAAGCACAGCACAGCAAAGCTTAATAAAATAATCGACCATTCTTAAAAACAAAAACCGACCGTTCCGGTCGGTTTTTTTCATTTTTTCGTATTAAAAAAACAGTTTTTCGATGCTTTTATATCCGCTTTCGACGGTATAACACGTACTGTCGACGTCATATCCCATATTTTTGAGGTTTATGAGAAGCGACGTTATTTCGGGAATATCGAGTCCCGACGACGTGAGAAGTTCATGCTGCGAAAACACCTCCCTCGGCGTTCCGGTAAGCAAAACTTCTCCGTCCTTCATGGCGATTATCTCGTCGGAATACACGGCGATATCCTCCATGCTGTGAGATATGATAACGAGGCTGTTTTCGCGCTTCTTTCTATACTCCACGAGTCCCGAAAGTATCTCGTTTCTTCCCTTCGGGTCAAGTCCCGCCGCGGGCTCGTCAAGAACGAGGATTTTCGGGTCCATGGCTATGACTCCTGCGATTGCGACTCTTCTTTTCTGACCGCCCGAAAGTTCAAACGGGCTTTTCTCAAGCATATCGTCGGTTATTCCCGTAAAGGACGACGCGAATTTTACCCTCTCTTTTATTTCCTCTTCCGAAAGTCCCATATTTTTCGGACCGAACGAGATGTCCTTATAAACCGTCTCCTCGAAAAGCTGGTACTCGGGATACTGGAACACGAGTCCCACTTCGAATCTCACGCCGACGGTATTGTATTCCTTTGCGTTTATATCGCTTCCGTCAAGAAGCACTCGTCCGCTTGTGGGAGAAATAAGCGCGTTCATCATCTGTGCAAGCGTCGATTTTCCGCATCCGGTATGCCCGATAATTCCCGTCGTAACGTTATCTTTGATTTTAAGCGAAATATTTTTTAACGCCTCTTTTTCAAAAGGGGTATTTTTACTGTAATAATACGACACGTTTTCAAATTCAAGCATCGTCTCTTACCCCCTTTTTCGCCTTTATCGCCTCGTCAATCGCCTTTGCCGCGCTTTGTGCGTCGAGCACGCCTTTTGTTTTTATATTTATGCCGTCTGCCTTTAATTTCTGTACGACGAGCGTGGACTGCGGAGCTTCAAGCCCGCATTTTTTCAGGATCTCCCCGTTATCGAACACTTCCTCGGGCGTGCCGCAAAGTATTGCGTCTCCATGGTCGACAACGATTATATTGTCGGCGAATGTCGCCTCGTTCATATAGTGCGTTATGAGCACGACGGTGATTCCCTTATCCTTGAGCGAAAGAATTGTATTCATGATATCCTTTCTTCCGCCCGGGTCGAGCATTGCCGTCGATTCGTCGAATATTATGCATTCCGGCTCGACTGCGAGCATTCCCGCAATGGCGACTCTCTGCTTCTGACCTCCGGAAAGCTTATGCGTATCGTGCATGGCGTATTCGGAAAGTCCGACGGTTTTCAATGCCTCGTCGACCCTGCGTCTTATTTCTTTCGGCTCGACTCCTATATTTTCGGGCGCAAAAGCGACGTCGTCCTCGACAATGGTTGCGACTATCTGATTATCCGGATTCTGGAACACCATTCCGACGGTTTTTCTTATTTCAAAATCGTTTTTCTCGTCGTCGGAGGTTATTCCTTCGCTGAAACCCGCCTTATAAACCGTAACTTTTCCGCTTCCAGGCACCATGATTCCGGAAAGGAGCTTTGCAAGCGTGGATTTTCCGGAGCCGTTATGTCCGATTATCGCGGTAAATTTACCTCTCGCGATTTTGCACGACAAATTCTTTATGGCTTCGGTATCGTTATTTTCGTTATCGTCGTTATCGGTATAAGTATAACTTACGTTTTCGGCAGCAATAATATTATCGTTTAAGGTTTTATTTTCTTCCAAAAGCGTTCCTCCTTATACTTCAAGCAGTTTTGCGTTCACGAAATCCGCGTTTTCCGGAATATCAACAAGCTTTACTTTTACAATATCGTTTTCCTTTATATCTTTTCCGGAAAGTTCGAATTGTGTCTCTATAAAGTTGTCGGTGTGTCCGTAAGCGTACTTTCCGTCAGTCTTCTCCACCAAAACTTCCCTTTCGGTGTTCAGAAATTTATTTAACGTTTCTTTTCTCGTTTCAATCATTATTTTTTTGAGAATCCGCGCCCTTTTATGTTTGGTCTGAGCGTCGATTTTTTCTTTCATCTCCGACGAGGCGGTTCCCTTTCTGTCGGAATACGGGAAAATATGCACGTAAAGAAATCCGCATTTTTTCACGAACTGTACCGTCTTTTTGAACATCTCTTCCGTTTCGCCCGGAAAACCGACGATTATATCGGTCGTCAAGGTTACGGCGCAAATATTATCGTAAAGCGTTTTTACGACGTCATAAAACATTTTGGTATTATATTTGCGCCTCATTTTTTTCAGCACCTCGTCGCTTCCGCTTTGTAACGACAGATGATAGTGAGGCATGAGTTTTTCGCAGTTTTTAAGTCTCTTTACGCTATTTTCGGTTATGACGGTGGGTTCAAGCGACGCAAGTCTTATACGCTCTAGTTTTTCGCACGAATTTATATTTTCGACAAGCGAAACAAGGTCCGCGTCTTTTAAATCTTTTCCGTACGCCGCCGTTTCGATTCCCGTAAGGACGACCTCCTTGAAGCCTTTTTCGCAAAGCCCCTCAACTTCGTCCCTTACCTCGCTTACCAATTTGGAGCGCACCTTTCCTCGCGCCTTTGGTATGATGCAGTAGGCACAGTTATTATTGCATCCGTCGCAGATTTTGACAAACGCTTTGGTTATATCGGAGCCGGTTATTTTCATTTTATCGATTTGCTTTTCGTCAGAAATATCGCTTATATGGGTCGTTTTTTCGCGTTTTTTCGACTTTATGAGCGCAAGGACCTTATTTGCGCATTCCGTTTTATCCTTATTCCCGAAAATTATATCCGCTTCCTCGATTTTCTGCGCTTTTTCGGGATTTGCCTGCACCATACAGCCCATTACTGCAACAACGGCGTTTTTGCCGCCGTTGTTTCTTGCGCGTCTTATCATCTGCATGGATTTACGGTCGCTTTCCGACGTTACGGTGCACGTATTTATCACGTACACATCGCATTTTTCGTCAAACTCTCCCGTTTCAAATCCAAGTTTTTCAAAGGCTTCCTTTACGGCGCGGGTTTCGTACTGATTTACCCTGCATCCGAGCGTTATAAACGCCGCCTTATATTTCTTTTGAGCCATTATTCTTTAATTGAAGAACAGCGGTAGCTTTTCAAGGAATACTATATCGTCTCTGTCAGCGGCGTCGCCTTCCGCAAGCACTGCCGCTCTGCCGACAACTATGCCGCCTGCGGCTTTGACGAGTTTTTCAACCGCCGAAAGCGACTCTCCGGTGCTTATTACGTCGTCAACGATTACTATTCTCTTGCCGTTCATTATTTCGGCGTCCCTGCCGTCGAGGTAAAGCGTCTGCTCGCGCGCCGTCGTGATGGAATTTACGGTAACGCTTATGGGGTTCGTCATATAAGCTTTGAGCCCTTTTCTTGCGACAAAATGCTTCTTTTCGCCCGCCTGTCTTGCCATTTCGTTAATTAAAGAAATAGCTTTCGCCTCCGGCGCGATAAGATAGTCGTGCTCCGGCACAATCTTATTGAGTTCCCTTGCGCACGCCTCGACAAGTTCACAGTCTCCGAGCATTACAAAGCCCGCAATCGACAGTTTTTCGTTTAGCGCACATATCGGAAGCTCTCTGTCGAGTCCCGCGATATTCATTTTATAATATTTGATTTCGTCCATAATGCCGCTATCTCCTTACGCAAGTTTTTCGGGAAGTTCCTCTCCGCCTAAGATATGAAAATGAAGGTGCATCACCGACTGTTTGGCGTCGGCTCCGCAGTTTGAAATTACGCGGTATCCGTTGCTTATTCCCGCCGCTTTTGCGATTTCGCCCATTTTTTCAAATATTTTCGCAACGCACTGCGCGTTTTCTCCGTTTATTCCGTCAATATTGTCTATATGCTTTTTCGGAATTACGAGCACGTGCACCTTTGCCATGGGGTTGATGTCGTAAAACGCGAGCATATCCCCGTCTTCATATACTTTCCCCGCAGGAATTTCGCCTGACGCTATTTTACAGAAAATACAGTCCATTTCTCTTTCCTTTCTCCTTATTTATCTTGCCTTATCTTCGATTTCTTTCTTTATTTCTCCTATGAATTCATCCAAAGACTTCGAGCCCTCGTCTCCGTTCTTTCTCGAACGAACCGAAATGCGTCCCGATTCGACTTCCTTATCTCCGATAACGAGCATATAAGGCACTTTCTGGAGCTGAGCCTCTCTTATCTTATATCCTATCTTTTCGTTTCTGTCGTCAAATTCGCATCTTATTCCGCTTTCCGTAAGTCTTTCGCACACGCCCTTTGCGTAATCGTACTGGTTGTCGCTTATCGACATAACCTTTACCTGCACGGGTGCAAGCCACGTCGGGAACGCGCCTGCAAAGTGTTCGATGAGAATTCCGATAAATCTTTCTATCGAGCCGAAGCAAACTCTGTGAATCATGATAGGTCTGTGCTTTTCGCCGTCGGCTCCCGTATATTCCGCTTCAAACCTCATGGGAAGCTGGAAGTCGAGCTGTATCGTTCCGCACTGCCACGTTCTTCCTATCGAGTCTTCGAGGTGGAAGTCTATCTTCGGGCCGTAGAACGCGCCGTCGCCCTCGTTTATAACGTACGGCAGATTCAGTTCGTCAAGCGCCGTTTTAAGTCCGTTCGTCGCGTCTTCCCAGTCCTCAAGCGATCCGAGGTGGTCTTCCGGCATAGTCGAAAGCTCTACGTGATACTTGAATCCGAACAGTGTATAAACCTCGTTTATGAGTCTTACAACGCCCTTTATTTCGCTTGTTATCTGCTCTTTCGTCATATATATGTGAGCGTCGTCCTGAGTAAAGCATCTTACGCGCATAAGTCCGTGCATTTCGCCCGATTTTTCGTGGCGGTGCACTATTCCGAGTTCAGCAAGTCTGAGCGGCAGGTCCTTATACGAATGCGGCTGAAGCTTATAAACAAGCATTCCTCCGGGGCAGTTCATGGGCTTTACGGCGAAATCGTTTTCGTCGATAACCGTCGTATACATATTGTTTTTATAGTGGTCCCAATGTCCCGACGTCTCCCAGAGTTCACGTCTGAGCATAATCGGCGTGCTTATTTCCTTATAGCCCTCTCTTGCGTGTATCTGTCTCCAATAGTCTATAAGGGTATTCTTTATAATCATGCCGTTGGGCAGGAAGAACGGGAAGCCGGGTCCCTCTTCAAAGAGTGCGAATATGCCGAGCTCTTTGCCGAGCTTTCTGTGGTCTCTTTTCTTTGCTTCTTCAATCTGCGCAAGATACGCGTCGAGGTCGCTCTGTTTCGGGAACGCCGTTCCGTACACTCTCGAGAGCATTTTATTCTTTTCGCTGCCTCTCCAGTATGCACCGGTGCACTGCATGAGTTTTATCGCCTTGAGTTTTCCCGTTGAAGGCAGGTGGGGGCCTGCGCAAAGGTCGGTAAACTCGCCCTGCGTGTAAAACGAAACTATGCTGTCTTCTTGAAGCTCGTTTATAATCTCTACTTTATAGGGTCCT
>JAEESG010000106.1 GCA_016286245.1 Clostridiales bacterium
AGACCTTCTTCCCTCACGCGGCGTCGCTGGGTCAGGCTTTCGCCCATTGCCCAATATTCCCCACTGCTGCCTCCCGTAGGAGTCTGGACCGTTTCTCAGTTCCAATGTGGCCGTTCAACCTCTCAGTCCGGCTACTGATCGTTGACTTGGTGAGCCGTTACCTCACCAACTATCTAATCAGACGCGAGCCCATCTTTGCGCGGATTGCTCCTTTAACGGCTCTTCCATGCGGAAATGCCGCTTCATGCGGTATTAGCACAAGTTTCCCTGTGTTATTCCCCTCGCAAAGGCAGGTTGCTCACGCGTTACTCACCCGTCCGCCACTAATTCCGTCTCGCAGCAAGCTGCTTGACGGTCTCCGTTCGACTTGAATGTGTTATGCACGCCGCCAGCGTTTATCCTGAGCCAGGATCAAACTCTCTAAAAAAATATTTTACGGTACTTCGCCGTACCGCTTATTTCTTCTTCGTTTGTCTGCTCTTTTTACTTTGTTTTCCTTGGGTGCACATATATCTCTATACGTGCTTTCTCTTTAGGAATTTAACGAGTTCTCTTTGGTCTGTCTTTCGACTTCCCTCGCTTTGTTTTCTCGTCTTTCGTTGTTCAATTTTCAAGGTCCGACTGCTGTCCTTCCTTTTTTTCGACAGCCTATTCAGTATATCACTTCTTCTCCGCTTTGTCAAGTACTTTTTTTATCTTTTTTTATCTTTTTTTCGTACTTATTTTTCGGCGCCTCTGCGCCTACTCCTTTTTCTCGCGGAGCCCTTCTATATTATCACATCTACTCCCGCTTGTCAAGTACTTTTTTCCCTTTTTTTAAAAAAAATTCAATAAAATTACCAATTTGGAAAATATGCCAAAAAAAGACGGCTATAAACCGTCTTTTTTTGACAAAATTCTTACATTTTTATCTTATATTCTTGCAACTCCGCTCTCTCTTGCGGCTTTTGCAACGGCTTCGGACACTGCTTTTCTTACCCTCGGGTCGAATGCCTTCGGAAGCACGCAGTCGTCGGAAAGCTCGTCCTTCGTTATGACGTTTGCAAGCGCCTTTGCCGCCGCGATTTTCATTTGTTCGTTTATGTCGCTTGCCCTGACGTCAAGCGCGCCCCTGAAAATACCGGGGAAAGCAAGGACGTTGTTTATCTGGTTTGGATAATCGCTTCTGCCGGTGCCGACGATTCTCGCTCCCGCCCTTTTCGCCTCCTCGGGCAGTATTTCGGGGTCGGGATTTGCCATTGCGAAGACCGTTGCGTCTTTGTTCATGCTTCTTACCATATCTTCACTTAACATTTTCGGCTTTGAAAGCCCGAAAAACGCGTCGGCACCCTTTATCACGTCTTCAAGTTTTCCTTTTTCGAGGTTCGGATTGCTTATTGCGGCAAGCTTTTCGTGCTCCGCGTGCAGCTGTTTTTCGCCCCTGCACAGCGCGCCGTTTTTATCGCAGAAAATGAGGTTTTTAACGCCGTACGCAAGCATAAGCCTTCCGATTGCGGTTCCCGCGGCGCCCGCGCCGTTTATTACGACCTTTATTTCGTCTATTTTTTTATTTGTGAGTTTCAGCGAATTTATCAGCGCGGCAAGCGCAATTACCGCCGTTCCGTGCTGATCGTCGTGAAAAATCGGAATATCGGATATTTCCTTTAATTTTCTTTCGATTTCGAAGCATCTCGGTGCGGAAATGTCCTCGAGGTTCACTCCTCCGAAGCTTCCGAGCAGCAGGCTTACGGTTTTCACTATCTCGTCTACGTCTTTGGAGCGTATGCAAAGCGGAATTGCATCTATATCGCCGTACTCCTTGAAAAGCAGACATTTGCCCTCCATTACGGGCATCCCCGCCTCTGGGCCTATGTCTCCGAGTCCCAGAACGGCAGACCCGTCTGTTATTACGGCGACGGTATTCCACCTTCTCGTAAGCTCATACGACTTATTCACGTCGTCTCTTATTACGAGGCACGGCTCGGCGACGCCGGGCGTATAGGCAAGCGCGAGGGCTTCTGCGGTATCCGCCTTTACGTTTGCTTTCACGGATATTTTGCCTTTCCATTCATAGTGTTTTTTAAGCGATTCTTTTCGTATATCCATTTTATTATCCTTTAATTTTACGTTTGTTTTCTACATATTTATATTATCATATTTCATCTGCGTTTTCAACACCGTTTTTAATAAAATATCATTTATTTTCGGCATTTTCGGCGTTTACACCGTTTCCCGAAAAGATGTTTTCAAAATATCTTTCGTTATATTTCACTTCATCGCTTTCCGGCTTTATCATTTTTGCTTTTTCGTTATATTCTCTTGCCGTTTTGTGGTCTCCCGTTCTGTCATAGCACAGACACAGCTGCATATATGGGTAATATTCTTCATAATCCTCTATGACAAAACCGTATTTTCTGTAATCCTTCGGGCACATAAGCGCGGTTTTATACCAGAGTACCGCCTGAGAAAAAAGCCCCTTTTCGAGCATTATATCTCCCGCGGCACAGAAAAGCTGCGGACACATATACTCTCCCATGAGTCCTTTTGCAACCGCTTCGACTGCCTTTTCGGGATTATCCTTCGCGTAAATTTCATAAAGCAAAAGATATGCGTTCGCCTTATCGGGCGCCCAGGCGCCCTTGTCTCTTACGAAATCCTCAAGAACGCCCGCCGCTTTTTCGTTTCTTCCGTTATAATACAGCTCGCGTGCGTAATAATACTTCTGCCGTGCGTCGAGAATCTCGCCGCGAGCGATATGCGTTTCATATATTCTAAGATTCCTCGACGGGTCTTTGCTTTCCGTATTTACAGGCACGTGTTTTACGGTAATATCCGCAAAGAACACGTTTCCGTGCGGAGTTATGACCTCATGGACAAAGCCTTTCCACCTGAAATTTCCGTTTCTTCTGACAATTCTCTCCCTGAAATAAGAAAACGTCTCTTTTCCGTCTTTATCGAAAGCGACGGCGTATTTCAACATCACGACGTCGGTCTTTTCTGAAAGCGTTTTTTTGAGTTCCTTTAATTTTTCAACTTCTTCTTCGTCCATGACGTCATCGGCGTCAAGCCACATTATATAATCGCCCGCAGCCTTTGAAAAAGAGAAGTTTCTCGCGTCCGCGAAGTCCTCTTTCCATGCGTAATCATATATTTTATCAGTATATTTTGCCGCTTCGGGCTTTGTTTTGTCAAAAGAGCCCGTATCGACGACGATTATCTCGTCAAAGACGTCTTTTACACAATTTAAGCACCTTGAAATTGTCTTTTCCTCGTTTTTTACTATCATGCACAGCGAAAAAGTCATAAAATCACTCCCGTAATATCATATTCGCGTTTTTGACAAAACAGAAGTTTTTTTCATATTATATACAGACGGATTCATTCCGTTAAAACCTTTAAGAAAGGAACCTTCTCTATGATTAACTACGGAAACTCGGGTGCTGTATACACCGTACCCGGATATTCGCCGTTTATGCAGATGTCCGCTCAACTCCCCGAATGCGGTTCTTCCGGCGGAGTTGCGGGTACTTCAATGCAGAACGGCTGCTGCTGTTCGGTATCCCCCGCAAACTGTAACCGTCCGAACCCGTTTCCTCCGCCCTGCCGTCCCGGTCCCGTCGGTCCAATGGGTCCGATAGGTCCGACGGGCGCGACGGGCGCTACCGGTCCCACGGGTGCGACGGGCGCTACGGGTGCCGCAGGCGAAAACGACTACGCGTATTTCACCACTCCCGCCGTATCGTACACCACCGGCGACACGATAGCCCTTACGCTTTCCGATTCGCAAACCGCCACCGTTATTTCGACCGACGGACAAAACGTAATTCTCCCCGCCGGAAAATACGTCGTAAGCTACTCGTTCCAGGCGGAAAGCACCGAGGAAGCGACGGTTTCGCTTATTCCCAATTACAACGGCGCGGCAGGAAGCACCGCAGCCCGCGAAGATACTGCGACAACCGTCGACTATACCGTCTCGATTTCAAACACCTTCTCCTTTACGACGACGGGCACGAATCTTTTCTTTACCCTCGACGTCGAAGAAGAGCCGACTGTTACCGCCGACACGCTCATAAATGCGCTGTTTTCGCTTACCGTTTACAAAATGGCTTGATTTTTTCAAAAGGAAATCGGGAGAGCCTGCTCTCCCGGTTTTTCCGCGTTTACAAGCCTTTTTTATGATTTTTTCGCAAAAAGTATTGACAAACAAAAAAAACTATGCTATTATATATGAGCGTCGGAAATCCGCGCAAAGCTACATGCGGGTGTAGTTCAATGGTAGAATTCCAGCCTTCCAAGCTGGCCGTGCGGGTTCGATTCCCGTCACCCGCTCCAAAAAACATAAATAATGCACTTAGGTGCTTTTTTTATTCCGCACGTGCCTTTAGCTCAGCAGGATAGAGCAACTGCCTTCTAAGCAGTAGGTCGAGGGTTCGAGTCCCCCAAGGCACGCCATTTTAATATTCGGTGGGATTAGCTCAGTTGGCTAGAGCGTCAGGTTGTGGCCCTGAAGGCCG
>JAEESG010000107.1 GCA_016286245.1 Clostridiales bacterium
CCTTGGATTTCTTTCATATATCCCGCTGTGATAATACCTGCAGGAAGCGCAACAATAGCAATCCCTAGGATTGACGAAAGCATCGTGATTATTCTACCTAATACGGAAACAGGATAAATATCTCCATATCCAACCGTTGTCAATGAAACTGTCGCCCAATAAATCGCATCAAAAAAATTTTCAAACGACTCCGGCTCAACATTAAAAACCAACAACGCAGAAACCAAAACATATGCTATTGCCAATACCCCGACAGATATTAACACTTTCTTTTGCTTTTTCAACACATTAATAATTGTTTGAATATTATTAGAGTACCTGACAAATTTTAATGTTCTAAACACTTTTAATGCTCTTAAAAGGCGAAAGATTTTTAGTAGTTTTAACCCTTGGTTTATAACTAAAAATGACGGGAGAATTGATATCAAATCAATTATTGCCATTGGCGTAAATGGATAATATAAAAAAGAAAGTCCTTTTTTCTTTAATTTTATATCTGCTGTTATAAAACGGAGAATATAATCTGCTATAAAGATAATAACCGTAACAAGATCAACTATTTTAAATGCTTGATTTGTGCTTTTATAAGCTAATGGTATCAAACTTGAAACAATTACGATCATCATCAGCCAATCATACACCGAACTTAATTTATCTTCTCCGTTTGAAGCTTCTATAATCTCGAAAATTCTTTTTCTCATATATTTTTTCCCTTTAATTATTCGATGTCTCGCTTACAGCATTAACCGACATAATTTGAATATTACATCCGATCACATCGTCTTCTCCTATTGTTCTTAATGTTACACATGCATTAAAGGATGTTCCTTGTCCAAATTTTGCTATCAAATCTTTTGCTAATTCTTTTTTTAAATGACCAATGCAGTTACCTGTTGTTAAATGAGTTACCGACATGGCTTCAGGGTGTTCTTCTGTCGGATTATTTTCAATAAGTAATCCGTCTTCTATATAACATTGTTTCAAGTATTCTTGTCTGTTTTCAAATGTTACCCCGACTACTTTTGTATAAATTGGTAAACCTTTGACATTTGGGTCATAAGGAATAGACAATACCAATGATACGTTTGGCTTATCCTCAATAGTATCATCTATTTTTAAAACACCATAAATTTCAAGGGGAAGAATCTGTAAACGTTCTATTACATGTGAATATACGTCAAACAAATACTCCGAATCTACTTCAGCTAACTTTCCGATTTTAGGACCATAATCAACATTGTTATCTATTCTAACATTAAATTCTAATTCTTCGTCTTTTAGAGGATCATATATTACAATTATATCCTCTCCGTCATATAAATTATACTTATCAATTTTTGATTTAGTTATGCCTTTTGGAACAATAGTATAAGAGAATCTCGGCAAATCTTTAACTCTTATTTTTGTTTGTTGAGTTTCCTCGACTTTTGGAACTTCGATTTTTGTTTCCTGTTCTTTACTTATATTGCTTTCTTGAAGCGTTTCGGTTGCTTTTTTCTCTTTTTTTCCAAAAAATCTATCAAAAAATCCCATAATTTTCTCCTCACTCACTCGGAGAAAATTACGACGGTCTGCGTCTTGTCGATCCAGTTAACCTCGCAGCCGAAAGCTTCGGAAATTGCGCGTATCGGCACGAGAATCCTGTCGTTTTCTGTCTGTGCGGGCACGTCGAGTTCGATTGCCTCGTCGTTCTTGTAAAGTTTGTTGTCGCCTATCGTGATTTTAAGCGTTACGTCTCCCTTTACCGCCGTCGCCGTCTGAGTTTCGTCATTCCAGTCAACCGTTGCGCCGAGTCCTTCGAATATGGCTCTGAACGGCACGAGGGTTCTGTCGTTTTTGAGTACCGGCGGTACATCGAACTGCAAGAATGCGCCGTCAAGCTTTACGGTGATTTCGTCTTCTCCGGTGATTATATAAACGTATCCGTCTTTTATCGCGTAGGCGGTGTTCATCTCGAACGAGCTGATATCGTCGTATTCAAGCGGCACAACGACGTTGTTGTTTTCGTCGACAAGTCCGCATTTTCCGTCTTTGACAACGGCAAAAAGTCCGCACGCCGCGCCGAACACATTGTCGTATTCAAACGGGATTACGGTTTCGCCTTTTTTGTTTATATAACCGTATTTCCCGTCCTTGCAGGCTTTCGCTACGCCGAATCTGAAGGAGCCCGCGTCTTCGTATTCGCAAGGAATGACTATTTCGCCCTTCTTGTCGATAAAGCCGCAGAGTCCGTCCTGCGTTTTAACCAGGGCAAGCCCTTCCGTAAACGAATTAAACAAGGAATATGCGTTTTTCGGGAGTTCAAGCACGGTATCTCCGTTTTTATCCAAGAAGAAAATCGAAAATTCGTTGTTCAGGTAGTCGGAGTCGTCCTCGCTTTCATATCTCCAGCAGTTGAGCATTCCTTCTAAATAACAGCCTGCCATTTCGTGCGTGATAACGGAGACGTAGTACTGCCCGGTTAAGGTGCCGAGAAATTCTTTAAACCTGCCCTGCAGATCCAAAACGACGTTTCCTTTTCTGTCGATCAGACATTGGATAAAATCGCTCGTCTGATCGTCTTCGAATTTCACCTTTGTTACGAACGCGTATCCGCCCGTCATCGGCGTTGTGCACCAAAAATCGCCGGGAAACAGCTCTTCGCCGTTCAGGTTGTAAAAGCCCGGCAGGTCTTCCTCGTACGTATCAAGATAAAATTTGTTATAGGCGTTAAAGTAACTCTTGGAAACGATGCCGTCGACGCAGTTGTATTCAAGCCAGGTCTTTTCGTACGGAAACAGAAAATTTCCGTCTTTGTCAATCAGCGCCGCTTCGGGCATCGAAATGAGCGTTTCGCCGTCCTCTGCGTAAACTTCTCTCATAAAAATGCTGCCGAAGCCCTCGGAATTGAACAAGCGGTCGGCTTTTATGTCCGTTTTTACGATGTTTACGGTCTTTTCCGCGCAAACGGCAATACAAAGGCACGTAATAACAATCAAAATCAAGCAAAAACTCAAAATTTTCTTCATTTTTTGTTCCTCCACAGTGAAAATTAAGTTGTATGTTCGAATTATATATTTTTTACCAGTTTGCTCCGCAGTTATCTGCTCCGTATTTTGCTTCTGCATCCGAAAAGCCTTCAAATTTAAGTTGATCTATAAGGCCTTTGTATGAAAAGGTCATTAGTTCCAGATAATTTTTTGCTTTTTTTACAGCTTGTTCATACCAGTTTGCTCCGCAACTTTCTGCTCCGTATTTTGCTTCATCATCCGTAAAACCCTCAAATATTAATTGTTTTACTAGCCCATTGTAAGAAAAAGGCATGAGATCTATATACGATTTGGCTTTTTTGACAGCCTGCCCATACCAACCCGCCGCACAATTATCTGC
Organism: Clostridiales bacterium; assembly: GCA_016286245.1. Classification (GTDB taxonomy): domain Bacteria; phylum Bacillota; class Clostridia; order Oscillospirales; family CAG-382; genus UMGS882. The sequence continues at coordinate 3,370 of JAEESG010000107.1, forward strand.
TCCGTATTTTGCTTCGTCATCAGTAAAACCTTCAAATTTTAATTGTTTTACAAGTCCGCTGTATGAAAAGGCCATAACATCTAAATAAGCTTTAGCTTTTTTTAACGCGTTTTTTTGTCCTGTCGTAGCCGGAGGATCAGGCGTGGGCGTAGGCTCAGGCGTGGATGTTTCTTTAACAGAATTGATCAGTACCGTCTGCGTTTCGTCAACCCAGTCAACTTTACAGCCGAAAGCCTCTGAAATGGCACGCACGGGTACGAGCGTTCTGTCGTTTACTATTTGCGCCGGCACGTCAAGCGTGATCGCACTGTCGTTTTTGTAAAGTTTGTTGTCGCCTATCGTTATTTTTATCGTCGTTGCGCCTTTTGTCGACGTAACCGTTTGAGTTGCGTCATCCCAGTCGACTTTTGCGCCGAGGGCTTCGAATATGGCTCTCAGCGGTACAAGAGTTCTGTCGTTCTGTATGATCGGCGGTTGATCGAAATTAATCGGTGAACCGTCAAGATTTACAGTTATTATGTTTTCGGCAAAAACAACAACGGAAAAACACGCAATAACAATCAAAATCAAGCAAAAACTCAAAATTTTCTTCATTTTTTGTTCCTCCAAACGTTATTAACGTTGTTTTTTTAATTTACAGAATTATTATATAATATAAATATCTTTTTTGCAAGAAAAACATACAATTTATCTAATAAAGGCATAAAAAACGTGATATCACGCTTGCATTCGTCGTGATATAATATAAATTCACTCACAAGCAGGCGTAATCACACACAAAACTCACTATTGTTGAAAAAATCCAAACGGTTTAGATGTATCTAATCAAACAAAATCACATTATGCGATTGAACCTTACTACTATTAATTATTACTTCAAAAAATCGGTGAGAGGCAAATGAAGTAGGGCGTGCCGCCCTTATGAAGCAAAATGAAGTCGCTGCTTCGCAGCTGATGAAGCGAAGCCGCCCGTTTTTCCTTAATAAGCTCCGAAGGAGCGTCTTTATTCCTTCATTTCTTCATTAGCCCGCTTGCGGGCGTCTTCATTGAAAAAAGCACGCTTTCGCGTGCTTTTTTCTGGCTCCCCCTGCTGGGCTCGAACCAGC
>JAEESG010000108.1 GCA_016286245.1 Clostridiales bacterium
CCGCATCCGAGAGCTCCCGTATCTTTTCCGCCGTGGCCGGGGTCGATTATTATCGTTTTACCGGTAAGCACGCCCGTTTGCGCGTCGGATAAAGACTGCGGGTTTTTAAGCCTCAAAATGATTTTCCCGTTTTCGTACAGCACGTCATAGCCGTAGAAATTAAACGCATTTTTCAGCACGACCGAATATTTTACTCTGTCGTTATCGAGAGCCTGCGCTTTTATTTCCGAAATCAGCGGGTTCGGGTTCACCGTCGCTTTCGGAACGATTCCCGTATCGGTATTATAAAACGTAAGCTCAACAACTCCGTCTTTTACTGCCGAGATTACGGGCGCGTTTTCATAGCAGTCGAACACTACGTCGGTAAAATTGTTTTTATTGTTTGACGTATCCGAGCCGTTGACGTGAGCGTCAACGCTTGAAATGACATTTTTATTGAGTTCTTTACCTTCCGTTATTTTAACGTTAGACGATGCAACGTACGCGCCGAAATTAAGTTTATAATAATCTCCCGTTCTTCCGTTTATGTAGTCCCTCATTCCCTTATTTACGGGGGTGTAATCATCGTAGAAGGAAGAGGTGGGAGATTTTTTAAGATGCGAATAGTCGTTTATTACCTCGGCGTAAACGAGTGCGTTTTTGCCAATCTGTTTTATAAGTCCGCCGTTTTCGGTCAAAATCTTTCCGTCCTTCTGCGCCGTAATCACAAGTGTTCCCAAAACCGCAATTTCATCGTCTTTTGCAAATTCCGACGGTTTTATTTCACCCGTATACATTTCGGCCTCATACAGAAGTCCCGGTCTTGAAAGTCTGTCGGATTTGAGTTCGACCGACATACCGCCTATCGTTGCCGTAACCTTGCTTTCGGGAGGTGCGATACAGCTTATCTGCAGCGTGTCGCCGAACGCTAACCACGTTTCCGCAGCAGGCGTAATATCTGTAATTTTATTCAAAACGCCTGACGACGTCGGTCCGTCGTTTTTCTTTACGTTGTATTTTATATTGTGAGTAACCGTATTTCCGTTCTGTTCGAGTCTGAGAACGTTTATTCCCGTCGTAAGACCGGCGTAATACGAGAAATAGCCGCTCTTCGTTCTGGAAACCCTCTCTCCGTTAATCACAAGGGGATATCTCACGTCCGACTCGCCAACAACCGTTATATTTTGCGATGAAGCGGTTGTATTGTTATCGGGCAGGTACACGGACAGAGTATTTTCGCTTTTTTCCTTATAAACTATCGGTCTTTCGTTGAGTTCCTTTATTTTATCTCCGACAGAAGCCGAATTATTTCTGATTTCGTTGTATCCGTAATATATGCTTCCCTTATAGTTTAATAGGGTTCTCGAAAACTCTATCTGTATTCCTATTTCGTTTTTGGGATACTCTGCTGCCTTATAGGCGGCGTTTGAAAAATACAGATCGACGTCTTTTCCGTCAAGCATTTTATTCCACCATCTCGCAATGGTGTCATAGGGAGCTGCGGAAGTTGAAAAGCTCCAGTAAAGCTGAGGCGCGATAAAATCGACGTATCCGCCGTCAATCCACGAGAGCGTATCCGTATATATTTCAAAATACGACTGAAGTCCGCTTGATTCGCTTCCCTGAACGTAGGTGCCGTTATTCGCGTTTGCCCATATTCCGAACGGAGCGACTCCGAAACGGATATCGGAATTTATGCTTTTTACCGTTTCATACGTGGCTTTAAGAGTGGAATTTACGTTTTCCCTTCTCCATGAATTCTTATCAAGCCCACCTCCGTATGCGGCGTACTGCGCGTCGTCGTCAAACACTCCGCCCTTTACGGGATACGGATAAAAATAGTCGTCGAAAATGATTCCCGCAAGGTCCGTGTATTTTTCGGCAATTTCTTTTACGCCGTCAACAACGTACTGTCTTGCTTCGGGAATTCCGGGATTCAGGTATGTATGTCCGTCGGTATATCTTACCGTATATTCGGGGTGAAGAATTGCGATATTTCCGCTTGAAATGTTTACCATTTCATCGTCGCTGTTTGCAATGCGGAACGGATTTACCCACGCATATATTTTTATTCCGTATTTTTTTGCTTCATTTATCAGATAACCGAGGGAATCAAAATCGTTTTCGGGTTTTACGCCCTGCGTTCCGGAAACGTATGCGCTGCTCGGAAAAATATCCGAATTATACAGCGCGTCGGCACACGGTCTTGCCTGAAAGAAAATCGTATTCAGCCCTTTATCTGCCGAAACCTTAAGAATATCGTCAAGTTCCGCCATAAGCTCGCTTTCCGAAAGCCCCGTCTTTGTCGGATAATTGATATTGGAATAGGTTGCTACCCACACGCCACGCATTTCTTCGTTATTTTCGGAAACGGCGTTAGATATTGCCGCGGTTTCCACGCTTAAAGATTCCTCGTCGGCGGCGCTTATTACGGGGACGGATTGTCTTCCGAAAAAGAAAAACGCCGTGAAAACGCATAACGCGAAAACAACTGCGACAATTACCGAAATACTTCCGGCAAACGACTTTTTTCTTTTATTTTTTATTTTCATGAACTCATTTAACGTCTCGTCTTCGGGATTATTGTTTATGAATTCGAACTTTTTCTTGTCCTTCATTAAGATTTCCTTTCAAAAACGCTTAAAATCTGTGAAAAAACAACACTTACAATCAAATATATCCTATTGAAATTATTATACAATATTTTTGTCTTTTTTTCAATATAAATTGCAAATATTAAATAAAAAGCAGTGTTATTACATGATAAAGTCGAATTTAATGTTTTTATAATAATATTTCAGTATTTCGCAGAAATCATAACCGGATATCGCAAGCAGATTTGCGCCTTTCTGGCTCATTCCGACTCCGTGCCCGTAGCCGTAGCACGTAAAAGCATATCCGCCGTCTTTCTTTTCGACTTCAAACGTGTCGGAGCGCAGCGAAAACAGATTTTTTATTTTCCGGCAGTCATAAAAAGCGTCGCCGTACACGGCTCCCTCGCAGATTCCGTCGCTTCCGCTCATAAATATGACGTCGCTTTTGTTTATTTTTTCAAAAACTTCTCCCATTTTTTCATCGGAAACGTTAACCGTATACGAGCAGTCGCTTTTTGACTCCGGAGCGTACACAGAAACGAGGTATTCCTTTTTTCCGCCCCAAACCTCTTCGCACGATTTGGTTTTTTTATAGCTTGACGCGTGATACGCCGCCAAAATCGGCTCGCCGTCATACGACGCGATTATCCCCTTCGTTGCTTCCACCGCAAAAAGAGCTCTTGACACATCCGTTTTATCATCGTCAATTTGGCTGTAGCTCTGGCAGCATCTGTAATCGGTGCATACGTCGGCGTTTTCGTGTTTTGGATAAAAAATATTGCGGCAGGCGTACGTTCTGCATGCCACCGCCTGTGCCATGAGCGCCTGCATCTCATAGCTTTGCGGCATTTCGGCAAGCAGGGCATGCAGCGTATATTCCTCTATATCCTCGCTTCTTACCTCCCCGCTTTGCGTATCCAGCACGCGCACGGTCTTACAGTTATGAAAACTTGTCCCCGTTGTGTCAATATTTGAATATTTTTCTTTTTGATTATTCATTTTAACGTCGTTTTCGTAATTGTTGTTTTTTTGCGCCGCGTATCCGTCGAGCGACAGATAAATACTGTTTGCAGCACTGTCGGGAGAATATGAAGTTTCCGTGTCTTTATGCACTGTCAAAAGATTTGCGGCATTTATCATCAATATCAGGGCAAAGACCGACGAAAGAAGTGCGGATATTCTGTTAAATATGATTTTTCTGAATTTTATTTGCATAATTACGTTTTTCCTCTTGCATTTTCAAAAAGTTTATGATACAATACAAATATATTAGCATAAAGAACAATATATACACGGAAGGATTTAAGTATGACAAAGAAAAAGAACTGTCCCAACACGCTTTCGGAGCTCACCGAGTTATGCAGGGAAAATTACATAATACCTGAAAAGTCTTTTACGACCTCGAACGTTAAAAGAGGTCTTCGCAACGCCGACGGTTCGGGCGTTGTTGCGGGTGTTACAAATCTCGGCCTTGTACACGGCTACGTGCTTTATGAAGGTGAAAAGCGTCCCGACACGGGAAAACTTTTATATCGCGGATACGATGTGGAAAAGCTTGTTGAGGGATACATAAACGAAAACAGATACGGCTTTGAAGAATGCGCGTTTCTGCTTCTTTTCGGCGTGCTTCCCACGTCAGAACAGCTTGAAAGCTTTAAATCGCTTGTTGCCGAGTACGCTTCCCTGCCTCAGAATTTTACTGAAGACATTATTTTGCGTGCGCCGTCAAGAGACATAATGAATAAAATCCAGGCAGGTATTCTCGCCCTCTATTCCTACGATGACAACCCGGAGGACAATTCGCTTGAAAATCAGTTCCGGCAGAGCATTCAGTTAATAACGCGCATTCCGACGATTGCCGCTCACGCTTATTCGGTAAAGCGG